>NZ_JAOXMC010000014.1:0-186407 GCF_026343815.1 Pseudomonas sp. BJa3
GAAGTTACGGGCGGCGCCTACACTGCCGCAGCTGTCGCTAGTGAGTTTGAAACTAATCTTGAGATCAAGATCAAGATCAAGATCAAGATCAAGATCAAGATCAAATCTTCATATATTGCATCGCTGTTTTGCAGGGGGCGGCCAGGGTTGCGTGTATCTGCACAGGACCACGAACCATTAATGCAGAATCTGCTTCAAAAACGCCTGTGCCCGCGCCGTCCTGGGCTGCCCGAAGAACACTTCCGGTGAAGAGTCCTCGATGATTTGCCCACCTTCGAGAAACAACACCCGCTCTGCCACCTGTCGTGCAAAGCCCATCTCGTGGGTCACGCAGAGCATGGTCATGCCGGTACCGGCCAATTGCACAAGAACGTCCAAAACTTCGGCCACCATCTCCGGGTCGAGCGCCGAGGTCGGCTCGTCGAACAGCATGATCCTCGGCTTCATGCACAACGCCCGGGCGATCGCCACCCGCTGCTGCTGACCGCCAGAGAGCTGGCTGGGGTACTTGTTCGCCTGGCTTTCGATACCGACCTTGCTCAGGTACGAGCGCGCCCGTTCCTCGGCGTCCCGCCGCGACAGGCCGCGCACGCTCATCGGTGCCAGCAGGCAATTGTCGAGCACGCTCATGTGCGGGAACAGGTTGAAGTGCTGGAACACCATGCCGATCTCGCTGCGCACCTTGGCGGCCTCGCGGCCAGTGCTGGCAAGGTCGGTGCCGGCCACGCGAATGCTGCCCTGCTGGGCGATCTCCAGGCGGTTGATGCAGCGGATCAACGTCGACTTGCCCGAGCCCGAGGGGCCGCAGAGCACGATCCGTTCGCCCTCGCGTACCGACAGGTCGATATCGTGCAGCACATGGAACGCGCCGTAATGCTTGTTCAGGCCCTCGATACGGATCAGCTCCGGGCGCGGGTCGGGGGCAGGGTGCCGGCTGGCAAGGCTCAAGGGTGCGGTCATCTTGTTGTTCTCCCGCTCAAGGTTCAGGCGAAGCGTGCGGCGCTGTAGGGCGCAGGGTCGGTGAAGGGGCGCTCGCCGGTCATCAGCTCCGCCAGCAGGCGGCCGCTGACCGGGCCCAGCGTCAGGCCATGATGGGCATGGCCGAAGTTGAACCACAGCTGCTTGTGCAGCGGCGCCGGGCCGATCACCGGGCGCATGTCCGGCAGGCACGGGCGGCGGCCCAGCCAGGGCTTGTCGTCCAGGCGCTCGCCCAGGGCCGGGAACAGCTTGCGCGCCAGGGCCTCGCAGCGGCGCAGCTGGATCTCATTGGCCGGGGCATCGCTGGCGGCGAATTCGATGCCGGTAGTCAGGCGCACGCCCCGCGCCATCGGCGCCAGGACATAGCCGCCCTGGGTGTCGCAGATCGAGTGGCCCAGTTCGGCGCCGTCGCGGGTCGCGTAGTGCATGTGGTAGCCGCGCTTGATCCCCAGCGGAAAGCGGTAGCCCAGCCGTTCATAGAGGTCGGCCGACTGCGGGCCGAGGCAGGCCACCACCTCGTCGGCGGTCAGCGTGCCGCGGCGGCTGTCAACCTGCCAGCCACTCTCGACCTGGCGCAGGCTACGCGCATCGCCGTGGAGGAACTGCCCGCCACGCTGGACGAACAGCGCGGCATAGCCACGGGTCAAGCCGCCGGGGTTGCTCACGGTCTTCGGGTCAAGCCAGTGGATGCCACCGATCACCCCACCGTCCAGTTGCTGCTCGCGGGCCTGCAGTTGCTCGCGCTCGAGGATCTCGTAGCGCAGGCCATAGCGGGCCAGGCCTTGAAGGTCGTGCTTGGCCTGGGCGAACAGCGTGGCGTCGCGGTACACCTCGATCCAACCCTTGGCCTGCACCAGCCCTTGCAGGCCGGCGGCTTCGATCAGCGCATCGTGTTCCTCGACGCTGCGCTGCACCAGCGGCAGCATGTCGGCGGCGGCCTTGGCCAGGCGTCCGGGGGCGGACTGGCGCCAGTAGCTGAGCAGCCACGGCGCGGCCTTGGGCAGGTGGGCGAGGCTGTAGCGCACGTCGGGCTGGCGGTTCAGGCCATAGCGCAGCAGGGCGCTGTACTGGCGCGGGAAGGCATAGGGGATCACGCTGGAGCGCTCGATCAGCCCGGCGTTGCCATGGCTGGTGCCGCTGCCTGGCTCGTCGCGGTCGATGAGGATCACCTGGCGTCCGCGGGCCTGCAGGTGCAGGGCGGTGCTGACGCCGACGATGCCGGCGCCCAGGACGATGGTCTGGCAATGCATGGAAGGTTTCCTTCAGTCAGTTCAGGTGGCGGCCCAGGCGGGCTTCCAGGTGTTTCAAGGTGCGCCGGACCGCCTCGACGATCAGCAGGTAGAGCACTGCCGCCCACAGGTAGATCTGGAAGTCGAAGCTGCGCGAGAAGGCCAGCTTGGTCACCCCCATCAAGTCGTAGATCGTCACCAGCGAGGCAATCGCGCTGGCCTTGATCATCATGATCAGCTCGTTGCCCAGCGGGCCGATGGCCACCAGCAGCGACTGCGGCAGGACCACCTTGAAGAAGGTGGTCGAGCGCTTGAGGTTGAGTGCCTTGGCCGCCTCGTACTGACCCGGCGCGACCGCCATCAGACTGGCGCGGAAGATCTCGGCCTGATAGGCCGCCGTGTTGAGGGTGAAGGCGAGCAGGGCGCAATACCAGGCCTCGCGGAAGAACCACCAGAGGCCCATCTCCTGCCAGAAACCCTTGAGCGAACCCAGCCCGTAGTACAGCAGGAACAGCTGGGCCAGCAGCGGTGAACCGCGGAAGAAATACACGTAGCCAGCCGCCAGGCGCCGCAGCACGCAGCTGGGTGACATGCGCGCCAGCGCCAGGAGCATGCCCAGCAGCGCGCCGAGGGTGAACGAAATCGCCACCAGCTTGGCGGTGACCAGCAGGCCATCGACGAAACGCGCGCCGTAACGGTCCAGCAAGTCCGGGTCGAGCACGTAGGCCAGCAGTTGCTCCAGGCTCATGGGCGGGCTCCTTGCAAATGGCGGTTGCTGCGCCGCTCGAGCAGGGCGAAGACCCTGCCCGACAGCGCCGAGAACAGCAGGTAGACCAGGCAGGCGACGCTGTAGAACAGCATCGGCTCCTTGGTCACGCTGACCGCGAGGTTGGTCTGGCGCATCAGGTCGATCAGCGAGATGGTCGAAACCAGCGAGGTGTCCTTGAGCAGGCTCAGCCAGTTGTTCGACAGGCCCGGCAGGGCGATGCGCGTTAGTTGCGGCAGCACCACCTTGAAGAACCCGGTGCGCTTGCCCAGGCCCAGGGCCGAGCAGGCCTCCAGCTGGCCCTTGGGCAGGGTCTTGAAGGCCATCAGCCAGATCTCGCTGGAGAATGCGGCGAACACCAGGCTGAAGGCGGCCATGGCGGCGAGGAAGGTGTTGATCAGCACCTCGCCTTCATAGCCCAGCGCGGCGAGGAGCTTCTGCGCGGCGATCTGGCAGCCGTAGTAGATGATCAGCAGGGTGAGCAGTTCTGGCAGGCCGCGAAACACCGTGGAGAAGAGGGTGGCCCAGGCCCGCGGCAGGCGTTTGCGAGAACGCGCGGCGAGCGCCACCAGCAAGCCCAGTGGCAGGCCGATGGGCAGGCAGGCCAGGGCCAGCGACACGGTCACCAGCGCGCCGGCCAGCAACGCCTGGCCCCAGCCGCCGCTGGCGAAGGAAAGCAGGGAGAGTTGATCGAGCATGGCTAACCCCCAGGAAACAGTTGCCCTGGTGGGAGCGGGCTTGCCCCGCGATGGCGTGGTTCACTGATCAGGCGCCATCGCGCGGCAGGCCGGCCTCCACGAGATTACTGGTAGATGTCGAAGGCGAAGTACTTGCTCGCGATCTTCTGGTAGGTGCCATTGGCCACGATCGCCGCCAGCGCCTCGTTCAGCCGGGTGCGCAGGGCCGGGTCGTCCTTGCGCACGGCAATCGCCGCGTCGGCCTTGGTGCCGTCGACGTCGCCGAGGATCTTGCAGCAGTCCTTGCCATTCTTGTTCAGCCATTCGTGCAGCGGGAACTTGTCGGCGATCACCCCGTCCAGGCGCCCGGCGGCAAGGTCTGCGTTGGCTTCGTCAAGGGTCGGGTACAGCTTCACGTCCGCGCCGGCCTTGCCGTATACATCCTCGGCGTAGATCGCCTGGGTCGAGGCGGATTGCGCGCCGACCGTGTAGCCCTTGAAGTCGGTCTGCGCGTCGCTGATCGGGCTGTCCTTGGCGACGGCCACGGTCAGTGGGGTGCGGTAGTAGTGGTCGGTGAAGGCGATCTTCCGGCGCCGTTCCTCGGTGTCGATCATCGAGGCCACCACCGCGTCGTACTTGCGCGCCATCAGCGCCGGAATGATGCCTTCCCAGTCCTGGGCCACCAGGGTGCACTCGACCTTCATCTGTTCGCACAGGGCATGGGTGATGTCGATGTCGAAGCCGTGCAGCTTGTTGTCGGCGTCGACGTAGTTGAAGGGGGGATATGCGCCTTCAGTGGCAAAGCGCAGGGTCTCGGCACTGGCGTGGCCCGCCAGCAGCAGGGCGCACGCACCCACCACAGCCATGGTTCCTTTCATCTCGCACCTCGGTCATCGCACTCTTGCTATTGTTGTTTGCCCGCCGGCCACGAGGTGTAGCCGACGAACTCGTTATGTAGAGCGGCAGTTGCTTCCAAGCGTTTTTCAACATCCGGTCCGAGCTGCTTGCAGACCTCGTTGACCATCAGGTGCACCCACGACAGCATGGTCGCGGTGGATTCCCAGAACAGGTTGAATTCGGTGGGGATGCGGAACACCTCGTCGGCTTCGGCATCGGCCCAGTCACAGAAAGTGTCGGTGACCAGGGTCACCGGGATGCCCAGCGCACGGGCCTTGTGGCACAGCTGCAGGGCGTGGCGCGAATAACGGCGTGCTTCGAACACCACCAGCGCGCAGTCTTGCGGGCGCCCCAGCAATACCTCGCCGAAATGCCCGGCGCTGCCATCGACCAGTTGCACGCCGTCGCGCAGGTACTGCAACAGGTGGCTCATGCACATGGCCACGCCACGCTCGGTCTGAAAGCCGGCGACGAATATCCGGGGTCTATCGGCCAGGCGGCGGGCGACCTGTTGCCAGGTCTCGCCGCGGCTGTACTCGTGCACGCGCACCAGCGCGGCCATTTCCAGCTCCAGGCTGCCTGAGCGCTGGTCGTCCTCGGGTTGCTGGCGAAACGCCTGCAGGCGGTCGCCGGCCAGCCACGGGCCGTCGCCCAGGTCGTTCTGCAGGTCCTGCTTGAGAGCCTTGAGGTGGGCATAGCCCAGGGCGCGGCAGAAGCGGCCGACGCTCGATTCGCTCACGCCCAGCTTGGCGGCGATGCTGGCCGAGGTCTGGAAGGGCAGTTCGTGGAGGTTGGCGAGCATGTAGCTGGCGATCTGGCGGCCCGAGGCGGCAGCGCTGTGCAGGCTGCTTTCCAGGCGTTGCTTGATCGATTGGCTCATGGTCGGTTCCGGTTGATTTCTGGCGTGGAAGCCAAAATGGCTGTTTTCTGTCATCAAGTCAATATTTGACAGATAGCTGTCATTGGCGGGAAAGTCTGTGCAGTTGCGCTGTAGCGATTCCAATTCCAAGAAAGGAGCTCCAGATGTCTTCACCTTCCACCGGCCCTGTCGTGCGCGTGCCTTTTACCGAACTGCAGGCATTGCTCCAGGCAATCTTCGCGCGGCATGGCTGCAGCGCGGCAGTGGCCGCCGTACTCGCCGACAACTGCGCCAGCGCCCAGCGTGACGGTGCCCACAGCCACGGGGTGTTCCGTATTCCCGGTTATGTCTCGACCCTGGCCAGCGGTTGGGTCGATGGCCGCGCCGAGCCGCAGGTAACCGACCTGGCACCGGCCTATGTGCAGGTCGATGCCAAGGGCGGTTTTGCCCAGCCGGCCCTGGCCGCGGCCCGCGCGGTGTTGGTGGAGAAGGCGCGCACGGCCGGCATCGCGGTGCTGGCGATCCACAATTCGCACCATTTCGCCGCGCTGTGGCCGGATGTCGAGCCATTCGCCGATGAAGGCCTGGTGGCCCTGAGCGTGGTCAACAGCATGACCTGCGTGGTGCCCCACGGTGCGCGCAAACCGCTGTTCGGCACCAACCCCATCGCCTTCGCCGCGCCTTGCGCGGGGCACGACCCGATCGTCTTCGACATGGCCACCAGTGCCATGGCCCATGGCGACGTGCAGATCGCCGCCCGGGCCGGCGAACAGCTGCCGTCGGGCATGGGCGTGGATGCCGCCGGCCAGCCGACTACTGACCCCAAGGCGATTCTCGAAGGCGGCGCCTTGCTGCCATTCGGCGGCCACAAAGGCTCGGCGCTGTCGATGATGGTCGAGCTGCTGGCGGCGGCGCTGACGGGGGGCCATTTTTCCTGGGAGTTCGACTGGTCCGGGCATCCGGGGGCAAAGACCCCGTGGACCGGGCAGTTGCTTATCGTGATCGACCCGGCCAAGGCGCAAGGCGAGCGTTTTGCCCAGCGCAGCCGGGAACTGGTAGAGCAGATGCAGGAAGCGGGGCTGATGCGCATGCCGGGGGAACGGCGCTACCGTGAGCGTGAAGTGGCACTGCGCGAAGGCGTGGGATTGTCCGAACGGGAGCTGGCCGAGTTGCAAACACTCGCTGGCTGAACCCAAGTTCCATTGTTCAGGGTACCGGTGCGGACCTGCTTCGCACCGGTGTCCGGCCTTCCACCGCACTCTGCTCACACCGTGAGCGCTGCGCCTCCCTGGCGTTGAGCCCCGCTGCTCCTGCCGTTGTCCCCCCTTCCCATGTCAGCCCGCCCCCCCGCGATCCATTAGCGTTCCGAGCATTTCCGACTGGCAAAAGCAGGATGCTTACCAATGCTCTTCAGCGAACTCATGGCAGCGCTTTCCACCCGTGCGATCCGACTCCAGCGCGAGGAGGCCGACCTGATCGTCGAGGGCGATGACGACACGCTCGATGAGGTGTTGTGGGACGCATTGGCGACGCACAAGCCAGCGCTGCTGGAGATGCTCGCGGGCCTGGAGGATGGCTGGCTGAGCCCGGCGCTGCGCATAACCCCCGACATGCTGCCCCTGGCCGGGCTCGACCAGGCCGCCATCGACCGCATCGTCGCCACGCTGCCTGGGGGCGCGGCGAATCTCCAGGACATCTACCCGCTGGCGCCGCTGCAGGAGGGCATGCTCTACCACCACCTCACGGCCGCCGAGGGCGACCCCTATGTGCTGCAGGCCCAGCTGCGTTTCGCCAGCCCGGCGCACCTGCAGGCGTTCGCCGAGGCGCTCGACTGGGTGATCCAGCGCCATGACATCCTGCGCACGGCACTGGCCTGGGAATACCTGGACCAGCCGCTGCAGGTGGTGTGGCGCAAGGCGCCGCTGGCGTGCGAGGCAGTCGGGAACCTGGACGGTGACGAGCCGCTGGAGCAACTGCGCGCCCGTTTCGACTCGCGTCATTACCGCATGGACCTGGCCCAGGCCCCCTTGCTGCGCCTGGTACATGGCCAGGATCGCGATGGCCGGGTGCTGGGCCTGCTGCTTTTCCATCACACGGTCATGGACCACACCGGCCTGGACATCGTGCGCCGCGAGATCCACGCGTATCTCGCGGGTGACAGCGAGCGTCTGCCAGCCCCGGTGCCGTTCCGTGACCTGCTGGCCAGGAGCCGCCGGGCTCAGGACGACCAGGCCCATGAAGCATTCTTCGGCGCCATGCTGGCCGATATCGACGCACCGACCCTGGCCTTCGGCGTCCAGGAGGTGGCCGGCCAAGCCATGGAGGAGGCCCGGATCACCCTGGCGCCCGGCCTCAGCCAACGCCTGCGCGCCCAGGCCCGGTCGCTCGGGGTCAGCCCGGCCAGCATCATGCACCTGGGGCTCGCGCGCCTGTTGGGCGCGTGGTCCGGGCGCGGGTCGGTGGTGTTCGGCAGCGTGCTGCTGGGGCGCATGGCGGCGGGCGAGGGCGGCGAACACGCCCTCGGGATGTTCATCAATACCTTGCCGCTGCGGGTCGACCTGCAGGGGCAGGGTGTGCGGGATGCACTGTTGCTGACCCACCGCCAATTGACCGCACTGCTCGGCCACGAACAGGCACCACTGGCCCTGGCCCAGCGTTGCAGCGGTGTGGTGGCGCCGATGCCGTTGTTCAACAGCATGCTCAACTATCGCCATAGCGCGGCAGGTGACGCCGCCGCGGTGATCGCGGTGGCGCCGGGCATCGATGTGGTCGGCACCGAAGAGCGTACCAACTACCCCTTGAACCTGGCGGTCGACGATCTGGGTGACGATCTGCGCCTGACGGTCCAGGTCCTCGCTGAATGGGGCGCCGAGCGACTGTGCGGACAACTGCGACAGGTGTTCGAGGGGCTGGTGGAGGCGCTCGAGCGCGCCCCCGACCTGCCCGTGCTGGCGCTGCCGGTGCTGACGCCCGAGGAGCGCCATCAACTGCTGACCGGCTGCAACACCACGGCCGCCGAACACGATCTCGACCAGCCGCTGCACGCGTTGTTCGAGCGCCAGGCGCTGCTGCATCCACAGGCGGTGGCCATCGAGGCGGAAGGTGGACAGCTGACCTATCGGCAGCTCAACGAACAGGCCAACCGCCTGGCCCACCACCTGATCGCCCTGGGCGTGCGCCCCGACGACCGGGTGGCGATCTGCGTCGAGCGTGGCCCGTCGATGGTGGTCGGCCTGCTGGCCATCCTCAAGGCCGGTGGCGCCTATGTGCCAGTGGACCCGAGCTACCCGGCCGAGCGCATCCGCCACATGCTCGTCGACAGCGCGCCGTTGGCGGTGCTGGTGCACGCGGCCACCCGCGAGGTGCCGGGCCAACTGGCGGTGCCGCGTGTCGACCTCGACCAGGCGGGCTGGGAAAGCCTGCCGGCGACCGACCCACGGGTGGTCGGGTTGACCTCGCGCCACCTCGCCTATGTGATCTACACCTCCGGCTCCACCGGGCTGCCCAAGGGCGTGATGGTCGAGCACCGCAGCGTGGTCAACCTGGTGCACTGGAGCGCCGGGCTGTGCCCCGCGAAGGCGGGCGCCGCGGTGCTGCACAAGACCCCGATCAGTTTCGACGCCTCGGTGTGGGAGCTGTTCTGGCCGCTGGGCAGCGGCCTGCGCCTGGTGCTGGCGCGGCCGGACGGCCAGCGTGACGCGGACTATGTGGCGCGGCGGATCATCGAGTCCAGGGTCAACGTGGTGCAGTTCGTGCCGGCGCTGTTGCAGCAGTTCCTCGAACAGGCGCGCAGCGCACAGTGCGGCAGCCTCACCGACATCGTCTGCGGCGGTGGCGAGCTGACCGAAGCCCTGGTGCGCCAGGTGCGCGAGCGCTTGCCGCAAGTGCGCCTGCACAACGTCTACGGCCCCACCGAAACCACGGTCGATTGCAGCGTCTGCACCCTGGAGCCCGATCAGCCCGTGCCGGACGGCGCGCTGCCGATCGGCCGGCCGATCGACAACACCCGCCTTTACGTACTGGACGGCGCGGACCAGCCGCTGCCGTGGGGCGTGGCCGGGCACCTGCATATCGGCGGCGTGGGGGTAGCGCGTGGCTACCTGGGCCTGGCCGGGCAACAGGCCGAACGCTTCATCGACAGCCCGTTCGTGCGCGGCGAGCGCCTGTACCGCAGCGGTGACCTGGTGCGCCAGCGCGCTGACGGTTCGTTGCAGTTCGTCGGTCGCAACGATCACCAGGTCAAGCTGCGCGGCCTGCGTATCGAACCGGGCGAGATCGAAGCCTGCCTGAGCCGCGTGGACGGCGTGCGCGAGGCGCTGGTGCTGGTCCACGAACACCCGCACAGCGGCCAGCGCCTGGTCGCCTACCACACTGGCCAGGATCACGCCGCGCAGTACCTGCGCGAGCGTCTGCTGGAGCAGTTGCCCGAGTACATGGTGCCGGCACTGTTCATCCACCTCGATGGCATGCCGCTGACGCCCAACGGCAAGGTCGACCGCAAGGCCCTGCCGGCGCCCGAAGCATCGGTGCGCCAGTACCAGGCGCCCCAGGGCCCGATCGAGACCGCCCTGGCGGCGATCTGGGCGGACCTGCTGGGTGTCGGGCCAGTGGGGCGTGACGACAACTTCTTCGAGCTGGGCGGCCACTCGCTGCTGGCGGTGCGCCTGGTGGAACGCATGCGCCAGCAGGCGCTGGCGGCCGATGTGCGGGTGCTGTTCAGCCAGCCCACGCTGGCCGCGCTGGCGGCGTCGGTGGGTGGCCGGGCCGCTGTCGAGGTGCCGGCCAACCGCATTCCGGCAGGTTGCACGCTGATCACCCCGGACATGCTGCCCCTGGCCGATCTCAATCAGGACGCCATCGACACACTGCTGCGGCAGATCCCCGGTGGCGTGGCCAATATCCAGGATATCTACGGCCTGGCGCCGTTGCAGCAGGGCATCCTCTACCATCACCTGGCCAGCGAAGGCGCCGACCCCTATGTGGTGCAGGCGCGTTTCGCCTTTGCCGGGCAGGCCGAGCTGGACGCCTTCGTCGCCGCGCTGAACCAGGTCATTGCGCGTCACGACATCCTGCGCACCAGCCTGCATTGGCAGGGCCTGGACGAGGCAGTGCAGGTGGTCTGGCGCGAGGCGCCGCTGCTGCTGAGCCCGGCGCTCGAAACGCCACGGCTCGACCTCGGCCAGGCGCCCTTGCTGCGCCTGAGCAGCCAGCGGCAGGACGGACGCCTGGAGGCGACCCTGCTGCTGCATCATATTCTTGTCGACCACACCGCCGTGGAACAGCTGATGCTCGAAGTGGGGGCACTGTTGCAAGGCCCCGCAGAGCTGCCGGCCAGCATCCCGTATCGCAACTACGTGGCCCAGGCACGCCTTGGCGCGGACCCTCAGGCCGACGAGGCACTGTTCCGCGAGCTGCTGGGCGATATCGACGAACCGACCGAAGCGTTCGGCCTGCGCGAGGCGATGGCCGAAGCCCATTCGGTGGGTGAAAGCCGCTGGCCATTGGAGCCGGCGCTGGTCGCACGCCTGCGCGGGCAGGCCAGGGCGCTGGGGGTCAGTGTCGCCAGCCTGGTGCACCAGGCCTGGGGCCAGGTGCTGGCGCAGATGTCCGGCCGTGAGGAGGTGGTGTTCGGCACCGTGCTGCTCGGCCGCCTGCAGGGCGGCGAGGGCGCCGACCGGGCGCTGGGCATGTTCATCAATACCTTGCCACTGCGGGTCAGCGTGGGGGCTGCGGGCGTGGCCGAGGGCGTGCGCCTGACCCACCAGCGCCTGGCGCGCCTGCTGGCCCATGAACAGGCCTCCCTGGCCCTGGCCCAGCGCTGCAGCGGCGTGCCGGCCTCGCAGGCGCTGTTCAGCAGCCTGCTGAACTATCGCCACAGTGCTGGCCAGCCTGCGCAGGGGCCCGTCTGGCAGGGGATTGAACTGTTGACCGCGCAGGAGCGCAGCAACTACCCGCTGGTGGTCAGCGTCGACGACTATGGGGATGATTTCCGGTTGACGGTGCAGGCCGTGGCGTCGGTCGATGGCGAGCGCGTCTGCCGCTTGCTGCAGTGGGCCTTGACGCAGTTGGTCACGGCGCTGGAGCAGGCGCCGCAGGTCGCGCTGCACAGCCTGCATGGGTTGCCCATGGTCGAGCGCGACTGCGTGCTGGGTCGCTTCAATGCCACGGCACGCGACTACCCGCGCGACCTGGCCGCCCACCGCCTGTTCGAAGCCCACGCCGCGAGTACGCCAGAGGCACTCGCGGTGATCCACGGTGAACGCCAGTGGAGCTATGCCCAGCTCGATGACCAGGCCAACCGCCTGGCCGTCTACTTGCTCGAGCAGGGCGTGCGCGCCGGTGATCGCGTGGCCTTGTTGCTGCCACGCTCTTTCGACCTGTTGGCGGCCCAGCTGGCGGTAAGCAAGTGCGCGGCAGTGTTCGTACCGCTTGACGGCAATGCCCCGGTCGAGCGCCAGGCGTTCATGGTCGGTGACAGCGGGGCGGCGTTGCTGCTGACCCATAGCGACCAGCCCGAAGTGGCGGGCCCGCGCCGGGTCGAACTCGACCGGCTCGACCTGAGCACCTATGCGGCTGCGCCGCTGGGCCTGGCGGTGGACGCCGGCAGCGCGGCGTACATCATGTACACCTCCGGCTCCACCGGCACGCCGAAGGGCGTGCAGGTGCCGCACCGGGCCATCGTGCGCCTGGTGATCAACAACGGTTTTGCCGACTTCAACCACCAGGACCGCGTGGCCTTCGCCTCCAACCCGGCGTTCGACGCCAGCACCCTGGAAGTCTGGGCGCCGCTGCTCAACGGTGGCGCGGTCGTGGTGATCGACCAGGACCAGGTGCTGTCGCGCCAGGGCCTGCGCGAAGTGCTGCTGGATCAGGGCGTCACCGTGCTATGGCTGACCGCCGGCCTGTTCCACCAGTTCGCTGACGACCTGCTGCCGGCGTTGCGTGGCCTGCGTTACCTGATGGTCGGCGGCGATGTGCTGGACCCGGCGGTGATTGCCCGGGTACTGCGTGACGGCGCGCCGCAACACCTGCTCAATGGCTACGGCCCGACCGAGGCCACCACCTTCAGCACCACCCACGAAATCACCGCGGTGGGCGAGGGCAGCATCCCGATCGGCACACCGATCGGCAACAGCCGCTGCTACGTGCTCGATGCCCGCCAGCAACTGCTGCCGGTGGGGGCGGTGGGCGAGTTGTACATCGCCGGCGACGGCGTGGCCCTGGGTTACCTGGGCCAGCCAGAGCTGACCGCCGAGCGCTTCCTGCCCGATCCGTTCAACGGCGGCACGATGTACCGCAGTGGCGACCTGGTCAGTTGGCAGGCCGACGGCACCCTGCGCTACCTGGGCCGTGCCGACCAGCAGATCAAGCTGCGCGGTTTCCGCATCGAACTGGGCGAAATCGAGGCGCGCCTGGGCGAATGCCCGGGCGTGCGCGACGCGGCGGTGATCGTGCGTGAGGACGCGCCGGGCGACAAACGCCTGGTGGCGTACTTCACCGGCGAGACCCCGGCCATCGGCGAACTGCACGAGCGTCTGCAAGGTGTACTGCCGGACTACATGCTGCCGTCGGCTTATGTGCGACTTGAAGCCTTGCCATTGACCGCCAATGGCAAGCTCGACCGCCGTGCGTTGCCGCAGCCGGGCAGCGAGGCCGTGGTCAGCCGCGCCTTCGAGGCGCCGCAGGGCGAGGTGGAGACGGCACTGGCCGCAATCTGGGCCGAGGTGCTCAAGGTCGAGCAGATCGGTCGCCACGACCACTTCTTCGAGCTGGGCGGCCACTCGCTGCTGGCGGTGAGCCTGGTCGAGCGCATGCGCAAGGCCGGCCTGGCTGCCGACGTGCGCGTGCTGTTCGCGCAGCCGACCCTGGCCGCGCTGGCGGCGGCAGTAGGTTCGGGGCGTGAAGTCAAGGTGCCGGCCAACCGTGTCCCCCACGATGCGACCCGGATCACGCCAGAGATGCTCAGCCTGATTGATCTCGACCAGGCCAGCATCGACTGCATCGTCGCCAGCGTGCCGGGCGGCGCCGCCAATGTGCAGGAGATCTACCCGCTGGCGCCGTTGCAGGCGGGCATCCTCTATCACCACCTGAGCGCGGAGCAGGGCGATCCGTACCTGTTGCAGTCGCGCCTTGCCTTTGACAGCCTCGAGCGCCTGCTTAACTGGGCAGCGGCCTTGCAACAGGTCATCGACCGCCACGATATCCTGCGCACTTCGGTGGTCTGGGAAGGCCTGGCGGAGCCGGTGCAGGTGGTCTGGCGCCAGGCCGACCTGGCGCTCAGCGACGTCACCGGCCTGGGTGAGGCGTCCGTGATCGAGCAGTTGCTGGCGCGTTTCGATGCCCGCCAGCAGCGTCTGGACCTGACTCGGGCGCCCTTGCTGCGGCTGGTCTATGCCGAGGATCCGCGCCAGGGCGAGTGGGTGGCGCTGCTGCAGTTCCACCACCTGACCCTCGACCACGCCGCCATGGCCGTGGTCGGCGAGGAGATGCAGGTGCTGCTGGACGGGCGTGGCGCCACGCTGCCTGCCGCGGTGCCGTATCGCAATTATGTCGCCCAGGTCTGCCTGGGCGACGATCAGGCCAGCCATGAGGCGTTCTTCCGCGCCCAGTTGGGGGATGTCGAAGAACCGACCCTGCCCTTTGGCCTGGCCGATGTGCAGGGCGATGGCGGGCGGGTCGAGCATGCTGCCCTGATGCTGCCTGACGCCCTGGCCCAAGGCCTGCGCGAGCAGGCCCGGCAGCGTGGCGTCAGCGTCGCGAGCCTGGTGCACCTGGCCTGGGCGCGGGTGGTGGGCGTGCTGGCAGGGGGTCGCGATGTGGTGTTCGGCACCGTATTGATGGGCCGCCTGCAAGCCGGCGAAGGCGCCGACCGCGCCCTGGGCATGTTCATCAACACCTTGCCACTGCGGGTGGACACCGCGCTGCCGGTGGAGCAGGCCGTGCGCGTCACTCATCAGCGCTTGTCGGCCCTGCTCGGTCACGAGCATGCGCCCTTGGCACTGGCCCAGCGTTGCAGCGGCGTGGCGGCTTCGGCGCCGTTGTTCAGTGCCTTGCTCAACTACCGGCATAGCGCCGAGGCGGCCCGGGACGGTGAAGGTATCTGGCAGGGTGTGCGCCTGCTGGGCGGCGAGGAGCGCAGCAACTACCCGTTGACCCTGAGCGTCGATGACCTGGGCGAGGGTTTCTCGCTTAGCGTGCTGGCCGCCGAGGGATTGCCTGCGGCGCAGGTCGGCACGTGGATGGTCAATACGCTAGGCCAACTGTTGCAGGCGCTGGAACGGGCGCCGGGCCAGGGACTCGATCATCTGCCGATGCTGGATGACGAGGCTTTGCGCCAGGTGGTGGAGGGCTTCAACGCCACTGCCGTCAATTATCCGCAAGGCCACACCGTGCATGCGCTGGTCGAGGCCCAGGCGCCCGAGGCGCTGGCCGTGGTGCAGGGCGAGGAAGGCCTGAGCTATGGCGAGCTGAACCAGCGCGCCAATCGCCTCGCCCATTACCTGATCAAGCGTGGCGTGGCGCTGGGCGACCGTGTCGCGCTGTGCCTGCCGCGCGGTCCGCAGCGGCTGGTGGCGATGCTGGCCGTGCTCAAGGCCGGCGCGGCCTATGTGCCGGTCGATCCGGGCTATCCGGCGGAGCGCATTGCCTATCTGCTCAGTGACAGTGCGCCGACGCTGGTGCTGGTCGAATCGAGCACTGAGTCGCTGGTGGGCGAGGTGGCCAAGGTTGCGCTGGATGGCGATGACTGGGCTCATGAAGCCGACAGCAACCCCGTCGTCACCGGTCTGGATGCGGATCAGCTGGCTTATGTGATCTACACCTCCGGCTCCACCGGCCAGCCCAAGGGGGTGATGGTCGAGCACCGTACCCTGGCCAACCTGGTCCACTGGCATTGCCAGGCCTTCGACCTGGGCGCCGGCAGCCACACCTCCAGCGTCGCCGGCTTCGGCTTCGACGCCATGGCCTGGGAGGCCTGGCCGGCGCTGTGCGCCGGGGCGGTGCTGCACCTGCCGCCGGTGCAGATTGGCGGCGAGCATGTCGATGAATTGCTCGACTGGTGGCTGCAGCAGCCGCTGCAAGTGAGCTTCCTGCCGACCCCGGTGGCCGAGCAGGCGCTGCGCCGCGAACGCCAGCACCCGACCCTGCGCACCTTGCTGGTGGGCGGCGACCGCCTGCGCCAGTTCGACCGCGATCCGGGCTTCGTGCTGGTCAACAACTACGGCCCGACCGAGACCACGGTGGTCGCAACGTCCGGTCAACTTCAGCCGGGCGGCGCGCTGCATATCGGCAAGCCGACCGCCAACACCCGCGTCTATGTGCTGGATGCGCAGCGCCAGCCGGTGCCGGTCGGCGTGACCGGCGAGCTGTACATCGGTGGCGCGCAGGTGGCACGCGGTTACTTCAACCGCCCTGACCTTACCGCCGAGCGTTTCCTTGACGACCCGTTCGCTGCTGGCCGGATGTATCGCACCGGCGACCTGGTGCGCTGGAACGCCGACGGCACCCTGGACTACCAGGGGCGCAACGACGACCAGGTGAAGATCCGCGGTGTGCGGGTCGAGCTGGGCGAGATCGAGGCCGCGCTCAAGGCCCAGCCGGGCATCGCCGATGCCGTGGTGCTGGTGCGTGACGAGCGCCTGCTGGCGTGGTTTACCGAAGCGGCGGCGGTCGATATCGAGCGCCTGCGCGAGGGCTTGCAGGCCAGCCTGCCGGCGCACCTGCTGCCGCAAGCCTTGGTCCGCCTGGACGCACTGCCACTGACCAGCCACGGCAAGCTGGACCGCAAGGCGTTGCCGCAACCGGCCATGCTCGCCGCCCAGGACTACGTCATGCCGCAAGGTCCTGTGGAAACTGCCATCGCTGCGCTCTGGGCCGAAGTGCTGGGTATCGAGCGGGTTGGTCGCCACGATAACTTCTTCGAACTTGGCGGCCACTCGCTGCTGGCGGTCAACCTCACTGCGCGTCTGCGTCAGGCCGGCCTGCAGGCCGACGTACGCACCTTGTTCGGCCAGCCGACGGTGGCGGCGCTGGCGGCGACCCTGGGCCAGAGCCATCAGGTCGAGGTCCCGGCCAACCGGATCCCGGCCGGCTGCACCCGGATCACCCCGGACATGCTGCCGCTGGTGGAACTGGAGCCAGCCGCCATTGAACGCATCGTCGCCACGGTGCCGGGCGGCGCGGCCAACGTGCAGGACATCTACCCGCTGGCGCCGTTGCAGGAAGGCATCCTCTATCACCACCTCAGCTCGCTGGAGTACGACCCCTATGTGCTGCAGTCGCCCATGGCCTTCGACAGCCTGGCGCGGCTCGAGGCCTTCGCCGCTGCGTTGCGCCAGGCCATCGCACGCCACGATGTGCTGCGTACCGCCGTGCTCTGGGAGGGCCTGGAGCAACCGCTGCAGGTGGTCTGGCGCGAGGCGCCGCTGCTGGTCGCACCGCTCGAAGGGCAGGACCTGCAACGCCTGGAGCTGAGCCAGGCACCGCTGATTCGCCTGCTGTACAGCGCCGATGCCGGCAGCCAGCGGGTCGAGGCACTGCTGCAGTTCCACCATATCGTCCTCGACCACACCGCCCTGGAGATCATCGGCGCGGAACTGCTGGGCTACCTGCAAGGCACCACGGCACCGCTGCAGGCCCCGGTGCCTTACCGCAACTACGTGGCCCAGGCGCGCCTGGGCGTCAGCCAGGCCGAGCACGAGGCGTTCTTCCGCGAACTGCTGGGTGATATCGACGAGCCGACGCTGCCCTACGGCCTGAGCGACGTGCAGGGTGATGGCCAGGCTATCGAGGAAGCCCAGCTGTGGCTGGACGAGACCCTGGCCGCGCGCCTGCGCCAGCAGGCCCGGCAACTGGGCAGCAGCCCCGCAAGCCTGTTCCACCTGGCCTTCGCCCGCCTGCTGGCCGCCACCAGTGGCCGCGACAGCGTGGTGTTCGGCACCGTGCTGCTGGGTCGGCTGGAGGCCGGCGAGGGTGCCGAGCGGGCGCTGGGCATGTTCATCAATACCCTGCCGCTGCGCCTGGACCTGCAGGGCGCGGCACTGCCCGAGGCGGTGCGCCAGACCCAGCAGCGCCTGAGCGCCTTGCTGGTCCACGAGCACGCGTCGCTGGCCCTGGCCCAGCGTTGCAGCGGCGTACCAGCGCCGGCGCCGCTGTTCAGCGCCATGCTCAACTACCGCCATGGCCAGGAGGCCAGCGAAGCCCGGCGCCTGGACTGGCAGGGCATCGAGTTCCTCGACGGCCAGGAGCGCAGCAACTACCCGCTGAGCCTCAGCGTGGACGACATGGGCCAAGGGTTCCGCCTGGTGGCCATGACCCCGGCGACGGTTGGCGCCCAGCGGGTCTGCGCGCAGCTGCGGCAGGTACTGCTGGCGTTGGTCGAAGGCCTGGAGGCACAAACCGGGCAGACGGTGCTGCAACTGCCGGTGCTGCAGGACGATGAACGCGCCTACCTGTTGCAGGGCTGCAACGCCACGGCGCGGGCCAATGATTCCGAGCAGCCGATCCAGGCGCTGTTCGAGCGGCAGGCAGCACGCGCCCCCGAAGCGATTGCCGTGCACGCTGAAGCGGGGCAACTGAGCTACCGCGAGCTCAACGTCCAGGCCAACCGCCTGGCTCACCACCTGATCGCGCTGGGCGTGCAGCCCGACGACCGGGTGGCGATCTGCGTCGAGCGCGGCCTGCCGCTGCTGGTCGGCCTGCTGGCGATCCTCAAGGCCGGTGGCGCCTATGTGCCGCTCGACCCGGACTATCCGGCCGAGCGCCTCGGCCATATGCTCGCCGACAGTCAGCCGCGGGCGCTGCTGGTGCAACAGGCCACCCGCGCCCTGGTGGGCTCGTCGGCGACATTGGTCGACCTCGATCAGCCGACTTGGGGTGACCTGTCGGACAGCAATCCGCAGGTGCCTGGCCTGACCTCGGAGCACCTGGCCTATGTGATCTACACCTCCGGCTCCACTGGCGTGCCCAAGGGCGTGATGGTCGAGCACCGCAACGTGGTCAACCTGGTGCACTGGAGCACCGGGCTGTTTCCGAACGAAGGTGCGGTGCTGCACAAGACCCCGGTGAGCTTCGACGCCTCGGTGTGGGAGCTGTTCTGGCCGCTGTGCAGCGGGTTGCGCCTGGTGCTGGCGCGCCCGGATGGCCAGCGCGACCCGCAGTACCTGGTGGAACTGATCGAACGGCAGCAGGTGAACGTGGTGCAGTTCGTGCCGGCCTTGCTGCAGCAGTTCCTCGACGAGAACGTCAGCGCCGCCTGCGCCAGCCTCACCGACATCGTCTGCGGTGGTGGCGAGCTCACCGAAGCCCTGGCCCGCCAGGTACGCGAGCGCTTGCCGCAGGTGCGCCTGCACAACGTCTATGGCCCCACCGAGACCACGGTGGATTGCAGCGTCTGGACCCTGGAAGCGCGGGATCCGCTGCCGTCCGGCGCGCTGCCGATCGGCCGGCCGATCGACAACACCCGCCTTTACGTCCTCGACGCCCACGACCAGCCCGTGCCGTTCGGCGTTGCCGGTCAGTTGCACATCGGCGGAGCCGGAGTGACGCGGGGCTACCTGGGCTTGCCGGAGCAACAGGCCGAGCGTTTCATCGCCAGCCCGTTCGTTGACGGTGAGCGTCTGTACCGCAGTGGCGACCTGGTACGCCAGCGCCACGACGGCGTGCTGGAGTTCCTCGGCCGCACCGACCACCAGATCAAGCTGCGCGGCCTGCGTATCGAGCCGGGCGAGATCGAAGCCTGCCTCACCCGTGTGGCCGGGGTGCGCGAAGCCGTGGTGCTGGTGCACGACGCCCAGCCGGCCGGCCCGCGCCTGGTGGCTTATGTCACCGGCGACGTGCCGCCGGCCGAGGCATTGCGCGAAGCGTTGCTCGGGCAACTGCCGGAATACATGGTGCCCGCACTGTTCATTCCGCTGCCGGCCCTGCCGCTGACCGCCAACGGCAAGCTCGACCGCAAGGCGCTCCCGGCAGTTGACCTGCCTACCCGCGACTACGAGGCGCCGGCCGGCGACACCGAACAGCTGCTGGCGCGGATCTGGAGCGAGCTGCTGGGCGTGGAGCGGGTAGGGCGCCATGACAACTTCTTCGAACTGGGCGGCCACTCGCTGCTGGCGGTGACCCTCACCTCGCGCCTGCGCGAAGCGGGCCTGGAGGCCGACGTGCGCAGCCTGTTCGAACACCCGACGCTGGCAGGCTATGCCGCCATCACAGACAGAATGGAGATCGTCCTGTGAGCATCAACGAACTACTGGCGACACTGACCGCCAACAATGTCCAGCTGGCCCTCAAGGATGGCCAGCTGGTGGTCCAGGGCAATCGCCAGGCCTTGACCGACGCGGCCCTCGTGGCACGCTTGCGCGAGCACAAGCCGGCGCTGGTCGCCCTGCTGGAGCGCGGCGAATACGTGGCGGCGCGCCAGGGTAGCGTCGAAGTGCCGGAAAACCGCATCCCCGACGATTGCGAGCGCATCACCTGCGCCATGCTCAGCCTGGCCGAACTCGACCAGGACAGCCTCGACCAGCTGGTCGCGGCCATCCCCGGCGGGGCGGCCAACGTGCAGGACATCTACCCGCTGGTGCCGCTGCAACAGGGCATGCTGTTCCACCACGCCAGTGCCGGTGAGCATGATCCCTATGTGATGCAGGCGCGCTTCGTGTTTGCCGACAGCAGCCGGGTCGAGGCCTTCGCCCAGGCGCTGCAAGGAGTGATCGAACGCCACGACATCTTGCGCACCTCGGTGCACTGGAAGACCCTGGAAACGCCGCTGCAGGTGGTCTGGCGCCAGGCCCGGCTGCGTGTTGTGCAACTGGCTCCCGGCGCGTTGCCCGACACCGGCTTCGACCTGACCCAGGCCCCGCTGATCCGCCTGCAGTGCCAGGCGCCGGAGCCCGGCGGGCAGGTCCACGCCACCCTGCAGTTCCACCACGTGGCCATGGACCACAGCGCCCTGGAAGTGGTGCGCCACGAGATGCTCGCCTTCCTGCTCGGCGAGAGTGCCCATCTGGGCCGGCCGGTGCCGTTTCGCAACCACGTGGCCCAGGCCCTGCTGGGCGTGAGCGAGGCCGAGCACGAGGCGTTCTTCCGCGACATGCTCGGTGCTGTCGACGGGCCGACCCTGGCCTATGGCCTGGGCGATGTGCAGGGTGACGGCGCGGCGCTGAACGAGCACGCCCTGGATCTCGACCTGGCGTTGTGCCGCGACCTGCGCAGCCAGGCGCGCAGCCAGGGGGTGAGCGTCGCCAGCCTGTTCCACCTGGCCTGGGCGCGGGTGCTGGGTGGCCTGACCGGGCGCGAGCAGGTGGTGTTCGGCACCGTGCTGATGGGGCGCCTGCAAGGCGCCGAGGCCACCGACCGGGCGCTGGGCATCTTCATCAATACCTTGCCGCTGCGGGTCGACCTGGATGCCGCCGACCTGGCCACGGCGATCAAGGCCACCCACCAGCGTCTGAGCACGCTGATGCGCCACGAGCATGCGCCCCTGGCCCTGGCCCAGCGCTGCAGCGGCGTGGCGGCGCCGACCCCGCTGTTCAACGCCTTGCTCAACTACCGCCACAGCGCGCCCTCAGGCTCCGAGGCGGTGCGCCGGGCAGGCTGGGCAGGTATCGAGATCGTGCATGCCGCCGAGGCCACCAACTACCCGCTGACCTTGAGTGTCGACGACTTCGGCGAAGCCTTCCGCCTGACCTTGCTGGCCAGCCCCGAGGTGCCGGCGCAACGCGTCTGCGCCTATCTGCAGCAGACCCTGCGCAGCCTGCTTGCAGCCTTGAACCAGGCACCCGGGGTTGCAGTCCGCGCGTTGCCGATGCTGCCGGACGAAGAGCGCGAGCACATACTGCAAACCTTCAACCAGACCCCTGGCGCCACGGATGCTCATGGGCCGTTGCACCAGCGTATCGAAGCCGTGGCCCAGGCCCATCCGCAGGCCCTGGCCGCCACCTGCGACGACCAGTCGCTGAGCTACCAGCAGTTGAATCAGCTCGCCAACGCCCTGGCCCATCAACTGATCGGCCTGGGCGTGCGCCCCGACGACCGGGTGGCGGTGTTCGCCCGGCGCGGCCTGGACACCTTGGTCGGCCTGCTCGCGGTGCTCAAGGCCGGCGCCGCCTACGTGCCGGTGGACCCGGCACACCCCGATGAGCGCGTGCGCTACCTGCTGGATGACAGCGCGCCAGTGGCCGTGCTGACCCAGCAGGCGCTGCGCGGTCGCCTGGGCACGCGCGCGACGCCGGTGCTGGCACTCGACCAGCCGGACTGGCCAGCGCGCCACGACGATCCCCTGGTGAGCGGCCTGGGCCCGGCGCACCTGGCCTATGTGATCTATACCTCAGGCTCCACCGGCCAGCCCAAAGGGGTGATGGTCGAACACCGCAACCTGAACAACCTGGTGGACTGGCACTGCCGCGCGTTCGACCTGTGCCAGGGGCGCCACACCTCGAGCCTGGCCGGCTTCGGTTTTGACGCCATGGCCTGGGAAGTCTGGCCGGCGCTGTGCGCGGGGGCGACCCTGCACCTGGCCCCGTCCAGCGAAGGCCATGAAGACCTCGACGCGCTGCTGGCCTGGTGGCGTACCCAGCCGCTGGATGTCAGTTTCCTGCCCACGCCGGTGGCCGAGTATGCCTTCAGCCACCAGCTCGAACACCCGACCCTGCGCACCTTGCTGATCGGCGGCGATCGCCTGCGCCAGTTCAACCGCACCCAGACCTTCGCCGTGGTCAACAACTACGGCCCCACCGAGACCACCGTGGTGGCCAGCTCTGGCGTGGTGGAGGCGGGCGGCACCCTGCACATCGGCGGCGCAGTGGACAACGCCCGCTTGTACGTGCTCGATGCGTACCAGCAGCCCGTGCCCCTGGGGGTGCCCGGCGAGCTCTACATCGGCGGCGCCGGGGTCGCCCGTGGCTACCTGGACCGCGCGCAACTGACCCGCGAACGCTTCCTCGACGACCCGTTCAGCGCGACACCCGGTGCACGCATGTACCGTACCGGCGACCTGGTGCGGTGGCTGGCCGACGGCACCCTCGATTACCTGGGCCGCAACGACGACCAGGTGAAGATTCGCGGCGTGCGCATCGAGCTGGGCGAGATCGAAAGCCGCCTGAACGGCCTGCCGGGCATCGGCGAGGCGGTGGTGATGGCCCGCGAGGACCAGCCCGGCCAACCGCGGCTGGTGGCCTACTTCACCGCCCAGGCGGGCCTGGAGCCGGCCCAGCCTGAGCAACTGCGGGGGCAGTTGCTGGCCCATCTGCCGGAGTACATGGTGCCGGTGGCGTATGTGTCGCTGGACGCACTGCCCCTGACCGCCAACGGCAAGCTCGACCGCCGTGCGCTGCCAGCGCCGGAACGCTCGGCCCTGTTCGAGCGTACCTACGTGGCCCCCGAGGGTGAGCTGGAAGAGGCCCTGGCCCAGGTGTGGGGCGAGCTGCTGCACGTGGAGCGGGTTGGTCGGCATGACCACTTCTTCTCGCTGGGCGGGCATTCGCTGCTGGCCATGCGCATGGTTTCCCAGGTGCGCTTGCGCCTCGGCGTGGAACTGGCCCTGGCCGACCTGTTCGCCAACCCCGAGCTGGCGGCGGTGGCCCAGGTGCTGGCCGGCGCCGGGCGCAGCGAGCTGCCAGCGCTGGTCGCGGTGTCCCGTGAGCAACCCTTGCCGCTGTCGTTTGCCCAGCAGCGCCTGTGGTTCCTCGCTCAGCTGGAAGGCGGCAGCCAGGCCTACAATGTGCCGCTGGCGCTGGGCCTGCGCGGAGCACTGGATGCCGATGCGCTGGAGGCCGCCTTGCTGCGCATCGTCGCGCGCCATGAGAGCCTGCGCAGTCGCTTCGTACCCTGCGGCGACAGTGCCGAGGTGATCATCGCCGCGACCCCGCAATCCGGCTGGCTGCAGCGCCGGACACTGGCGCCGCAGGCATTGGCCGGGCACCTGCGCGACGAGGCCGCCGCGCCCTTCGACCTGACAACGGGGCCATTGCTGCGGGCCAGCCTGCTGCGCCTGGGTGAGGCGCACCATGTGCTGCTGCTCACCGTGCACCATATCGTCGCCGATGGCTGGTCCCTCGGCGTGCTGACCCGCGAATTGAGCGCGCTGTATCCGGCGCTGCGCGAGGGCAAGGACGACCCGTTGCCGGCGCTGGCCATCCAGTACGCCGACTACGCCGTGTGGCAGCGGCGCTGGCTGGCCGGTGAGCAACTGCAACGCCAGGCCGACTATTGGCGCCAGGCCTTGGACGGCGCGCCGACCTTGCTGAGCCTGCCCAGCGACCGGCCACGACCGACGCGCCAGGATTTCAGCGGCGCCAGCCTGGCGCTGCAGCTGGATGCGCGCCTGGGGGCCGGCCTGCGGGCCCTGGCGCAGCGGCACCAGGTGACCCTGTACATGGTCCTGCTCGGCGCCTGGGCCGCTACCCTGGCGCGGCTTTGCGGGCAGGCCGAGGTGGTGGTGGGCTGCCCGGTGGCCGGGCGCGGGCGCGCCGAACTGGAGCCGTTGGTCGGCCTGTTCGTCAATACCCTGGCCCTGCGTATCGATACCGCCGGCGCGCCAAGCACCGAGCGCCTGCTGGCGCAGGTCAAGGCGCGCCTGCTCGACGCCCAGGCGCACCAGGACCTGCCTTTCGAACAGGTGGTGGAGATCGTCCGGCCGGCGCGCAGCCTCGGCCATACCCCGTTGTTCCAGACCACCCTCAACTGGCTGGCCACCGAGGGCGCCGCGCCGACCCTGGCGGGGCTGCGGCTGGAAGGCGTGGAACAGGTCGGCCAGGTAGCCAAGTTCGACCTGTCGCTGAGCATGGGCGAGCAGGGCGAGGCACTGGTCGGGAGCCTCGAGTACGCCACAGCGCTGTTCGATGAAAGCACCGTGCGCCGCTTCGCCGGGTATTTCGACAGCATGCTGCGCGCCATGCTGGCCAATGACCAGGCGCCGCTGGCCGAGGTCGAACTGGTGGGCGAGGCCGAGCGCAAGCGCCTGCTGGATACCTTCAATCGCAGTGCCCTGGCGTTCCCGAACGGGCAGACCGTGCATGGCCTGGTTGAGGCCCAGGCGGCCCGTACACCGCAGGCACTGGCCGCCAGCCAAGGCGAAATGTCCCTGTCCTATGGCGAGTTGAACCAGCGCGCCAACGCCCTGGCCCAGTACCTGCTCGGGCAGGGTGTCGGCCCCGACGAGCGGGTGGGGGTGGTGGCCCGCCGGGGCCTCGACACCCTGGTGGCGTTGCTGGCGGTGCTCAAGGCCGGCGGCGCCTATGTGCCGGTGGACCCGGCGCACCCGGACGAGCGGCTGCGCTATCTGCTCGAGGACAGCGCTCCGGTGGTGGTGTTGGCACAGCAGGCATTGTTGTCGCGTCTTGCAGCACTGGGCGTGGCGGCGCAGGCACTGGACAGGCCGCACTGGCCGGAGCGTGCGGAAAACCCCGAGGTCCCCGGCCTGCAGGCTAGCCACCTGGCCTACGTGATCTACACCTCTGGCTCCACCGGCCAGCCCAAGGGCGTGATGGTCGAGCACCGCACCCTGGCCAACCTGGTGCACTGGCACTGCAAGGCCTTCGAACTCGGCGCCGGGGATCATACCGCCAGTGTCGCCGGCTTCGGTTTCGACGCCATGGCCTGGGAAGTATGGCCGGCCCTGTGCGCCGGGGCGGTGCTGCACCTGCCACCGGCGCAGTTGGGCAACGAGCAGCTCGACGGACTGCTGGCCTGGTGGCTGGAGCAACCCCTGAAGGTGGCGTTCCTGCCGACCCCGGTCGCCGAGTACGCCTTCGCCCAGGGGCTGCGCCACCCGACCCTGCGCACCTTGCTGATCGGTGGCGACCGTCTGCGCCAGTTCAACAGCGATCCCGGCTTTGTCGTGGTCAACAACTACGGCCCTACCGAGGCGACCGTGGTCGCCACCTCGGGCCTGGTGCTGCCGGGCGGCGTGCTGGACATCGGCCGGCCGATCGCCAATACCCGCGTGTACCTGCTGGATGATGCGCGGCAGCTGGTGCCGTGCGGTGTGGCCGGCGAACTCTACGTGGGTGGCGCCGGCGTGGCGCGGGGCTACCTGAACCGCGCAGAGCTGAGCGCCGAGCGCTTCCTCGACGATCCGTTCAGCGAGGTGCCCGGGGCACGCATGTACCGCACCGGCGACCTGGCGCGCTGGAATGCCGACGGTACCCTGGACTACCTGGGCCGCAACGACGACCAGGTGAAGGTGCGCGGCCTGCGCATCGAGCTGGGCGAAATCGAGGCGCAGTTGCTCGCCCTGGAGGGTGTCGCCGAAGCGCTGGTGCTGGCCCGCGAGGACCAGCCCGGGCAGCCGCGGCTGGTGGCCTACTACATTGCCGGCGCCGAGGCGCAGCCGGTGGGTACCCTGCGCGCCGCGCTGCAACAGCGCCTGCCCGCCTACATGGTGCCGGCAGCCTGGGTACGGCTGGATGCCTGGCCGTTGACCGCCAATGGCAAGGTCGACCGCAAGGCCCTGCCGTTACCCGAGCGCGAGGCGCACAGCCAGGCCTACGAGGCCCCGGCTGGGGCCTTGGAGGTTGCCTTGGCCGAGCTGTGGTGCGAGTTGCTGCAGTTGGAACGGATAGGCCGTCAGGACCGCTTCTTCGAATTGGGCGGCCATTCGCTGCTGGCCATGCGCATGGTTGGCCAGGTGCGCACGCGGCTGGGCCTGGAGTTGTCGCTGGGCGAGCTGTTCGCCGACGACCGCCTGCTGGCGGTGGCGGCGACCGTGGCCGAGGATCGCCATGACGTACTGCCGGCCATCGAGCCGGCGCCGCGCGGCCAGTCCCTGCCACTGTCGTTCGCCCAGCAACGGCTGTGGTTCCTGGCACAGATGGACGATGCCAGCGCCGCCTACCATATCCCCCTGGGCCTGGCCTTGCGCGGCCCGCTGGACCGTGCCGCCCTGGAGCGGGCGCTGGAGCGCATCGTCGAACGCCACGAGAGCCTGCGCAGCCACTTCACCCAGGCAGGCGCCGAGGCACGGGTGCGGGTGGCGCCCGGACGGGGCGGCTTCGCCCTGGCCTGGCATGACCTGCGCGGCGCGGCGCAGCAGTTGCCCGAGCTGATGCAGGCCGAGGCGTTGCTGCCATTCGACCTGGCGCACCAGCTGCCGGTGCGCGGCCGCCTGCTATGCCTGGCGGCGGAGCACCATGTGCTGCTGCTGACCTTGCACCATATCGTTGCCGACGGCTGGTCGATGGGGGTGTTCACCCAGGAGCTGGCGGCGTTGTACCAGGCCTTCAGCGAAGGCCGCGACGACCCGTTGCCGGCGCTGGCGATCCAGTACGGCGACTATGCCCTGTGGCAGCGTCGCTGGCTGAGCGGTGACGCCTTGCAGCGCCAGGGCGACTACTGGAGCCAGGCCCTGGCCGGCGCGCCGGTGCTGCTGACCCTGCCCACCGACCGGCCGCGACCGGCCCGTCAGGACTACCTGGGCGACCGCGTCGAAGTGCGCCTGGACCGGCGCCTGAGCGAAGACCTGCGGGCGCTGTGCCTGCGTCATGGGGTCACTCCGTTCATGCTTTTCGCCGGCGCCTGGGCGGTGCTGCTGGCGCGCCTGTCCGGCCAGGCCGAGGTGGTGATCGGCACCCCGGTGGCCAACCGCCGGCAAGCCGAGGTCGAGGGGCTGATCGGCTTGTTCGTCAACTCCCTGGCGCTGCGCATCGATACCGCCGGCAGCCCCGATGTCGGCGCGCTGCTGGCCCGGGTCAAGGCCTGCGTGAGCCAGGCCCAGGACCATCAGGACCTGCCGTTCGAACAGGTAGTGGAACGCTTGCACCCGCCGCGCAGCCTGGCCCACACACCGCTGTACCAGGTATCGCTGGCGTGGAACGGCGTGCCGGGCGAGGCCCTGCGCCTGGGTGAGCTGCAACTGGAGGCGCTGGGCGGCGCGCAGACCTTCGCCAAGTTCGACCTGACCCTGAGCCTGGGCGAGACCGCCGATGGCTACGGCGGCGCCCTGGAGTTCGCCACCGCGCTGTTCGACCGGGCGACCATCGAGCGGCACCTGGGTTACCTGGAGCAACTGCTGTGGGCGATGGCGGGCAGCGACCAGGCCGTGCCGGCGAAAGTCGAGTTGCTCGGCGCCGCCGAGCGTCGCCAGGAACTGGTGGCCTGCAACGCCAGCGAGCGGATCGGCGGCCTGCAGCAACCACTGCATGCGCTGTTCGAGGCGCAGGTGGCGCGTACGCCGCAGGCCGTCGCGGTGCAGACCGAGGACGGGCAACTGACCTATGCCGAACTGAATGCGGCGGCCAACCGCTTGGCCCACCGCCTGATCGAACAGGGCGTGATCGCCGACAGCCGCGTCGCCGTGTGCCTGGCGCGAGGGCCAGGGTTGCTGGTCGGGCTGCTGGCGGTGCTCAAGGCCGGCGGAGCCTACGTGCCGCTGGATCCGGGCTACCCGGATGAGCGCCTGGCGTACATGCTCGAAGACAGCGCGCCGCTGGCGTTACTGGTGGATGCCGCCAGCAACCGGCGCTTCAGCGACAGCCCGGTGGCGCGGCTGGACCTCGACCAGCCGGACTGGACCGAGCAGTCGCCGGACAATCCACAGGTGCCGGGCCTTGGCGCCCGCCACCTGGCCTACGTGATCTACACCTCCGGCTCGACCGGCACGCCGAAAGGGGTGATGGTCGAGCACCGCAGCCTGTGCAACCTGGTGCACTGGAGCTCGCGACTGATCGCCCCGAGCGCCGCAGGCGCGCTGCTGCACAAGACCCCGGTGAGCTTCGATGCGTCGGTTTGGGAGCTGTTTTGGCCGTTGTGTGCCGGCCTGCGCCTGGTGCTGGCGCGCCCGGATGGCCAGCGCGACCCGGACTACCTGGCGGCGCTGATCCAGCGCCAGCGGGTCAGCGTGGTGCAGTTCGTGCCCGCGCTGCTGCAGCAGTTCCTCGCCCTGGAGGCCAGCGCGGCCTGCGACAGCCTCACCGATGTGGTCTGTGGCGGTGGCGAGCTGACTTCGGCGTTGCTGCGCCAACTGCGTGAGCGCCTGCCGCTGGTGCGGCTGCACAACGTCTACGGTCCCACCGAGGCCACCGTCGACTGCAGCGTCTGGACCCTCGAGCCCCGGCAACCCGTGCCCGAAGGGGCGCCACCGATCGGTCGGCCGATCGCCAACACCCGGCTGTATGTGCTCGACAGCCATGGCCTGCCGGTACCGCGGGGCGTGGTGGGCGAGCTGTACATCGGCGGCGTCGGCGTGGCGCGTGGCTATCTGGGCCTGCCGGCGCTGGAGGGCGAACGTTTCGGTGCCAGCCCGTTCGTGGTCGATGAGCGCCTGTATCGCAGCGGCGACCTGGTGCGTCGTCGCGCCGATGGCGAGCTGGAGTTCCTTGGCCGCAACGATTTCCAGGTGAAACTGCATGGTCTGCGTATCGAGCTGGGCGAGATCGAGGCCTGCCTGGCCAGCCATCCGCACGTGCGCGAAGTGGCGGTGCTGCTGCGCGACGAGCGCCTGGTCGCCTGGTTCACGGCCGACGATGGCGCGCCGGGCGTGGCGACATTGCGCAAGCATGCCCAGGCAGGTTTGCCGGACTATATGGTGCCGTCGGCCTACGTGGCACTGCCGGCCATGCCGTTGACGGCCAATGGCAAGCTCGACCGCCAGCGGCTGCCCGACCCCGGTGCCGACGCGGTGCTCAGCCGTGCCTACGAGGCGCCGCAAGGCGAGGCCGAGCGCCATCTGGCGGCGCTATGGGCCGAGTTGCTCAACGTGCCGAGGGTAGGGCGCCAGGATCATTTCTTCGAGCTCGGTGGCCACTCGCTGCTGGCCGTGACCCTGATCGCCCGATTGCGCGCCGAGGGCCTGGACGCGGACATCCGCGTGCTGTTCGCCGAACCGACCCTGGCCGCCGTGGCCGCGACCCTGGGCCAGCATGGCGCAAGCCGGGTGCCGGCCAACCGCATCGGCGCCGATTGCCGGCGCATCACGCCGGACTTGCTGCCGTTGGTGGCGCTGGAGCAGTCGCACATCGAGCGGATCGTCGACCAGGTGCCTGGCGGTGCCGCCAATGTACAGGACATCTACCCGCTGGGACCGTTGCAGGCGGGGATCCTCTATCACCACTTGGCCAGCGAGGGTGACGACCCCTACCTGCTGCAGGCGCGTTTCGCGGTGGCTGACCAGGCTCGGTTGGAGGCATTGCGCCAGGCGCTGGACCAGGTGATCGCCCGGCACGACATCCTGCGCTCTTCGTTGTACTGGGAAGGTCTGGCGCAGCCGGTGCAGGTGGTATGGCGCCAGGCGGCGTTGCCCGTGCAGGAACTGGCCGCGGATGAGCCGATCAGCTTGCGCCTGGACCTGACCCGCGCGCCGCTGCTGCGCCTGATACACCGCGAGGACCCGAGCAGCGGGCGGATCACCGCCACCTTGCTGTTCCACCACCTGGTCCTGGACCACGTGGCCCAGGACGTGTTGCGCGCCGAATTGCAGGGCTGCCTGCTCGGCGAGCAGCTGCGCTTGCCGCCGCCGGTGCCGTACCGCAACTACATCGCCCAGGTGCTACAGGGTGCCGGCGAGGCCGAGCATGAGGCGTACTTCCGCGAGCAGTTGGGCGATATCGACGAGCCAACCCTGGCCTACGGTCCGCATCCACTGGCCCACGCCGACGCCGTGGCCGAAGCCCAGCACTGGCTCGACGACGGGCTGGCGCGGCGGGCCCGCGAACAGGCGCGGCTGCTGGGTGTCGGCGCGGCCAGCCTGATGCACCTGGCCTGGGGCCTGGTGCTGGGGCAGTTGTCGGGGCGCGACAGCGTGGTGTTCGGCACCGTGCTGCTCGGTCGCCTGCAGGGCGGTGAAGGCATGGAGCGGGCCTTGGGTGTGTTCATCAACACCTTGCCGCTGCGCCTGGACGTGGGCCGCCTGCCGGTGCGCGAGGCGCTGCTGGACACCCATCGCCGGCTGACCGGGCTGTTGGTGCATGAGCATGCGCAACTGGCCCTGGCCCAGCGCTGCAGTGCGTTGCCGCCCGGCGCGCCGCTGTTCAGCGCCTTGCTCAACTACCGCCACAGTGCCGCCGCGCTGGCCCATGACACTGCCAGTGGGCGTGCCTGGCAGGGCATCGAGCTGCTGCATGCGCAGGAACGCAGCAACTACCCGCTGGCCCTGAGCATCGACGACCTCGGGGAGCGCTTCAGCCTGACCGCGCAGTGCGCGGCGGGCCTGGACGCCCGGCGGCTGTGCGGTTACCTCGAGCAGGCTCTCGCACACCTGGTCGAGGCCCTGGCGCATGATCCCGAGCAAGGCCTGGAGCGGCTGGACATCGTACCGGCCGAGGAGCGCCGCCGATTGCTCGGCTACAACGCCACGCAGCGCGACTACCCCAGGTCGGTGCCCGTGCACCGCCTGTTCGAGCAACAGGTGGCGCGCCATCCGTTGGCGCTGGCGGCGCTGCATGATGAGCGCCAGCTGAGTTACGCCGAGCTCAATGAGCAGGCCAACCGCCTGGCGCACTGGCTGATCGGCGAGGGGGTGGCGGCCGGCGCTCATGTGGCGATCCTGCTGCCACGCTCGCTGCCTTTGCTGGTCGCGCAGTTGGCCGTGCTCAAGTGTTCAGCGATCTACGTGCCGCTGGACATCAACGCCCCGGCCGAGCGCCAGGCGTTCATGGTCCAGGACTGCCAGGCGGTGATGCTGCTGACCCTCGGCAGCCTGGCGGCGGATTGCGAGACGCGGCGCATCGACCTGGACTGCCTGGCGCTGGACGAGCAGCCCGCGCACAACCCGGGCCTGGCCCTGGAGGCCGACGCGGTGGCCTACGTGATGTACACCTCCGGTTCCACCGGCACGCCGAAAGGCGTGAGGGTGACTCATCGCGGCATCGCCCGGCTGGTGCTGAACAACGGCTATGCCGACTTCAACGCCACGGACCGTTTCGCCTTCGTCGCCAACCCGGCGTTCGACGCCGCGACCATGGATGTCTGGGGCGGCCTGCTCAACGGCGGCCAGGTGCTGGTGATCGACCACCAGACCCTGGTAGAGCCGGCGCAGTTCGCCGCCGCCCTGCGCCAGGGCGGCGCCAGCGTGATGTTCGTCACCACGGCGCTGTTCAACCAGTATGTGCAGTTGATCCCCGAAGCCCTGGCCGGGCTGCGCATCCTGCTGTGCGGCGGCGAGCGCGGCGAGCCTGCCAGCTTCCGCGCCTTGTTGGCCCGGGCGCCGCAGTTGCGCCTGGTGCACTGCTACGGGCCTACCGAGACCACCACCTTCGCCACCGCCAGCACTGTACGTGCGGTAGTCGACGGCACCGAGCATGTGCCGATCGGCGGCCCGATCGGCAACACCACGGCCTATGTCCTCGATTGCCACGGGCGCTTGCTGCCCGAGGGCGTCACCGGCGAGCTGTACATCGGTGGCGACGGCGTCGCCCTCGGCTACCTGAATCGTCCGCAGTTGACAGCCGAACGCTTTCTCGACGATCCGTTCGGCACCGGGCCCGGCGCCAGGCTGTACCGCACCGGTGACCTGGCCCGTTGGCGCGAGGATGGCCAGCTGGAGTGCCTGGGGCGCAGTGACGACCAGGTGAAGATCCGTGGTTTCCGCATCGAGCTGGGCGAGATCGAGCAGCAGCTGGCCCAGTGCCCGGGCGTGGATGAAGTCGTGGTCATGGCCTTGCGCCTGGAACAGGGCCCGCTGCGTTTGGTGGCCTGGTACACCCGCACCGACGCGGCACTCGACGGTGTGGCGCTGCGCGGCTTCCTGCGCGAACGGCTGCCGGAGTACATGCTGCCGGCGGCATTCGTTGTGCTCGAGGCGTTGCCGTTGACCAACAATGGCAAGGTCGACCGGCGGGCGCTGCCGCTGCCGGGCGCGCAAGACCTGGCCGTGGCGGTGTTCGAGGCGGCGGTTACGCCCGTGGAGTTGGCGTTGGCCGCGCTGTGGGCGCAGGTGCTGGAGGTCGAGCGGGTGGGGCGGCATGACAGCTTCTTCGAACTGGGCGGGCATTCGCTGTCGGCGATCCGCCTGGTGGGCGAGATGCGCCAGGCCGGCCTGCACACGACCCTCGCCCAGCTGTTCCAGCACCCGACCATCGCCGCCCTGGCGCCGCTGCTCGACGAGGTGGCGGCCGAGGACGAGGCGCAAGGCCTGGTCACGGTGCGCGCCGCCGGCAGCCAGCCTGCACTGTTCCTGATCCATGAGTTCAGTGGACTGGACCTGTATTTCCCGGTCCTGGGGCGGCATATCGAAGGTGATTTCCCTGTCTATGGGCTGGCCGGCGTCGCCGTCGGGCAGGCGCAACTGAACACCATGGAGTGCCTGGCGGCGCGCCTGGTGCGGCAGATTCGCGCCGTGCAGCCACACGGGCCGTATCGCCTGGCCGGCTGGTCGTTCGGTGGTGTGCTGGCCTACGAGGTGGCGGCGCAATTGCTGGGCGCGGACGAGCCGGTGGCCTTCGTCGGCCTGATCGACACCTACGTGCCGCGCCTGAGCGACCAGGGCAAGGCGCGCTGGCAAGGGCCGCACCTGGTGCAAGCGCAGTTGCTGCTGCATTGCCGCGTGCACTGGCAGGCGCAGGGCGAGGCGGGGGCTATGCAACTGGCCGAGATCGAGGCGTTGCAGCCGGGCGCATTGCCCTTCGAGGCACTGCTTGCCCTCTGCCGTGAGCGACAGTTGCTGGTGCCGGGCCTGGCCCAGGCCAGCGATGGACAGTTGCGCCACTTCTTCGAACGTCACCTGGCCCATGGCCAGGCACTGGCTCACTATCGCCTGGCGCCGTTGCCGGTGCCACTGCACCTGTTCATCGCCGAACAGCGCAGCGCCGGTATCGTCACCGACAGCCCGAGCCTGGGCTGGGCCGAGGCCTTGCCTGGGCAGGAGCTGAAGTGCCAGAGCGTGCCGGGCGATCACCAGAGCATGGTGCAGGACCCGCAAGCCGCCGTGCTCGGCCAGGCCATCGCCCAGGCGATGCAGGCCGCGTCGGCGCTCGCGCCGGCGGCGCACCAGCCGCTACTGGCAATCCAGAGCGGCGTGCCGGGCCATGTGCCGGTGTTCTGCGTGCCGGGCGCCGGCGACAGCGTGACCAGCTTCATCGGCCTGGCCGAGGCGCTGGGGCCGGACTGGCCGGTGCATGGCCTGCAGGCGCGCGGCCTGGCTGCGGGTGAAGTGCCCCATTGCTCGGTCGAGGTGGCTGCGGCGTGCCATGTCCAGGCCATCGAGGCGCTGTACCCCGAAGGGCCGTTGAACCTGGTCGGGCACTCGTTCGGAGGCTGGGTGGCCCATGCCATGGCGATACGCCTGCAGGCCAAGGGGCGCGAGGTGCGCTCCCTGACCCTGATCGACAGCGAGGCGCCGGGCGCGGGGGGCAGTTGCGGCAAGCCGTACACCTATACCCAGGCCCTGCAGCGGCTTATCGAGTCGTTGCAACTGTCCACCGGCAAGACGTTGGGCATCGAGCCTGTAGCCTTCGCCGAAGCCGACGATCAGGAGCAGCTGCGCCAGTTGCACGCGGCGATGGTACGGGTCGGCCTGATGCCGTCGCGCTCTTCGCCGCAGGCACTTGAAGGCGTGGTGCGCACCTTCGCCACGGCGCTGCGCACGGTGTATCGCCCCGAGGGTGGCTTCAATGGCTTGGCGCGGCTGGTACTGGTGGCCGATCCGAGCTTGGACGCCGCCGGCAACCAATGCGAGCAGCAGGCGATGGAAGACGGTTGGCGTGAATGGCTGCCGCAGTTGGAGGTGTGGCAGGGGCCGGGCAACCACTTCAGCATCCTCAAGGTGCCGGATGTGTTCAGCCTGGCGGCGTGGTGGCATGACGGGCAGGCCCTGTATCACAGCAGGGTGAAGCAGTAACACCGTCGTGAGAGCGGGCTTGCAAAGCGATGGCGTCACCTTGGAGTGGCGTTATCGCGGGGCAAGCCCGCTCCCACGGGACCTCATCAGCTTCAGGAAGAACGGTTTCATGGAAAAGACGAAGTTTCGCAAGATCACCCTCGGTGTCGCCGTGGCCCTGGTCGCCGGCATCGCGCTCTACGCGGTACAGGCCCCAGCCAAGCCGCCGCAGTACATCACCGCCACGGTCGAGCGTGGCGATATCGAAAACGCGGTGCTGGCTACCGGCACCCTGGAAGGTATTCGCCAGGTCGACGTCGGTGCCCAGGTTTCGGGGCAGCTCAAGTCGCTCAAGGTCAAGCTTGGCGACAAGGTCACCGAAGGCCAGTGGCTGGCCGAAATCGACCCGCTGGTGCCGCGCAACTCGCTGCGCCAGGCCGAGGTCGACGCCGAGAAGCTGCAGGCCGAGCGGCGCTCGGTGCAGGCCAAGCTCAAGCAGGCCAAGCGGGTCTACGAACGCTACGACGTGCTCCAGGCCGACGAGTCGATCTCGCGCCAGGACTTCGAGAACGCCGAGTCCGAATTCGAGGTGCAGCAGGCCAACCTGCGCTCGCTGGACGCGCAGATCAAGAGCGCCCAGGTGCAGATCGATACGGCGCGGGTCAACCTCGGCTACACCCGCATCGTCGCGCCGATCGATGGCCATGTGGTGGGTATCGTCACCCAGGAAGGGCAGACGGTGATCTCCAACCAGCTGGCGCCGGTAATCCTCAAGCTCGCCGACCTCGACACCATGACCATCAAGGCCCAGGTGTCCGAAGCCGATGTGATTCATATCAGCCCCGGCCAGCAGGTGTACTTCACCATCCTCGGTGACGACAAACGTTACTACGCCAAGCTGCGCGGCACCGAGCCCGCGCCGCAGAACTACCTGGAAAGCAGCGACAAGAGCGGCGGCGCCGCCAAGCAGGCCAGCGCGGTGTTCTACAACGCGCTGTTCGAGGTGCCCAACCCCGAGCACCGCCTGCGCATCTCGATGACCGCCCAGGTGCGTATCGTCCTCGACACCGCCCTGGGCGTGCTCACCGTGCCGGTGGCGGCGCTGGGGCCGCGTGATGCCGACGGCAGCTTCCCGGTGCGGGTGCTCGACGGCAAGGGCTTCGCCCAGGTGCGCAAGGTCCAGGCGGGGATCAACAACAACGTCAAGGTGCAGGTCAAGGACGGCCTGGCCGAAGGTGACCGCGTGGTGATCGGCGAGCCGGTGTCGGGCGAGGCGGGGGCGTGAGCATGAACATGAACGTGGAACTGTCGCCGGCACGGGCGGTGTCGGCGCTCGAGGACCAGCCGCTGCTGCGCCTGGACGGGGTCAGCCGCAGCTTCATGGCGGGCGACCGCGAGTTCCTGGCTCTCAAGGGCATCGACCTGGAGATCCATGCCGGCGAGCTGGTGGCAATCATCGGCGCTTCGGGTTCGGGCAAGTCGACGCTGATGAACATCCTCGGTTGCCTGGACCACGCCAGCGCCGGCAGCTACCAGGTCAGCGGCAAGGAAACCCGCGATCTCGACGACGACGCCCTGGCTGCGCTGCGCCGTGACCACTTCGGTTTCATCTTCCAGCGCTACCACCTGTTGCCGCACCTGGATGCCCTGCGCAATGTCGAGATCCCGGCGGTGTACGCCGGCGTGGCGCAGGCCGGGCGTCATGCCCGGGCGCGGGAGCTGCTGGGCCGCCTGGGCCTGGGCGGACACCTGGCGCACCGGCCCAGCCAGCTGTCGGGGGGCCAGCAGCAGCGAGTCAGTATCTGTCGGGCGCTGATGAACGGCGGCGAGGTGATCCTCGCCGACGAGCCGACCGGAGCCCTCGATACCGCCAGCGGCAAGGAAGTGATGAACATCCTGCTGGAACTGCACGGCGCCGGGCACACGGTGATCCTGGTGACCCACGACCCCAAGGTCGCCGCCCATGCTGAGCGGATCATCGAGGTCAGCGATGGGCAGATCGTCAGTGACCGGCGCACCGGCGCCGAGCCGCCCGCGCCGATCGCTGAGGCGGCGCCGGCCCGCGAGCAGGCGCCACGGCGGCTGGTGGCCAGCCTCGGGTTGTTTCGCGAGGCCTTCAAGATGGCCTGGATCGCCCTGGTCTCGCACCGCATGCGCACCTTGCTGACCATGCTCGGGATCATCATCGGCATTACTTCCGTGGTGTCGATCTCGGCCATCGGCGAGGGCGCCAAGGGCTACGTGCTCAAGGATATCCAGGCGATCGGCAGCAACACCATCGACATCTACTCCGGCACCAGTTTCGGCGACAGTCGGGCCAAGGCCATCGAGACCCTGGTGCCGGCCGGCGTGATCGCGCTCAACGAACTCTATTATGTCGACAGCGCCACCCCGGTGATCGGCCAGAGTTCGCTGGTGCGCTACCGCAACATCGACGCCGACGTGCAGCTCAACGGCGTCAGCGAGCAGTACTTCCAGGTGCGCAACATCCCCCTGGCCGCGGGGATCGTGTTCAGCGCGGACGATGCCCGGCGCCAGGCCCAGGTAGTGGTGATCGACCACAACACGCGCAAGCGCCTGTTCGGCGACGGCGTCAACCCGCTCGGGCAGGTGATCCTGGTCGGCAACTTGCCGTGCACGGTAATCGGCGTGACCGCCGAGAACAAGAACCTTTTCGTCGCCGGCAACACCCTGAACGTGTGGATGCCCTACGAGACTGCCGCCGGGCGTGTGCTTGGCCAGCGCCACCTGGACAGCATCAGCGTGCGGATCAAGGACGGCATGCCGAGCAAGCGGGTGGAGGAGGAGGTCAACAAACTGATGCTGCAGCGCCACGGCACCAAGGATTTCTTCACCAACAACCTCGACAGCATCATGCAGACCGTGCAGAAGACCAGCCGCTCGCTGACCTTGCTGCTGTCGCTGATCGCAGTGATTTCGTTGGTGGTGGGGGGGATCGGGGTGATGAACATCATGCTGGTGTCGGTCACCGAGCGCACCCGCGAGATCGGCATCCGCATGGCGGTGGGGGCACGGCAGTCGGATATTCGCCAGCAGTTCCTGGTGGAGGCGGTGATGGTCTGCCTGATCGGCGGCGTAATCGGGATCGGATTGTCGTACGGGATCGGCTATCTGTTCGCGCTTTTCGTCAAGCAGTGGGAGATGGTGTTTTCACTGGGGTCGGTGGTCACGGCGTTCGTCTGCTCGACCTTGATCGGCATCGTGTTCGGCTTCGTGCCGGCGCGCAACGCGGCGCGGCTGGACCCTATCGAGGCATTGGCGCGGGATTAGGCCTGAAGGCGAGCGCTATATGCATGGCGCTCGCTCCCAAGTGTCCTGCGGGAGACTAGATTTCGGCATACATCCAGCGCATCAGCGAGTGGCGTCCGCTGATGCCCAGCTTGATCGCCGCCCGGCGCAGGTAACTTTCCACCGTATTGACCTTGAGCCGCAGATGCTCGGCCTGCTGCGGCGCCGTGCGCCCGGCCAGCAAACCCTCGCACACCTGCATTTCGCGCTCGGACAGGCGGATGCCGGTCTGACGCAGGCGCTCGAGAAAGCGCTGTTCGAGGCTGTCGGGGTCTGCGGGTAGCGGCGCGGCAGGCTGCAGGGCATTGATGTGTTTTTCCAGCATGGGCAGCAGCAAGGGCGAAATGTCCTCCAGCCGGCTGCGATCGGTTGCTGAGAAGCCAGCGCGGGTGTCGGCCCGCAATACGGTGATTTCGTAGCGGAAACCATCCTTGCGCCGGGCCAGGTGCAGGCGCGCCGGATCGTCGAAGCCGTCACCCGTATCGCCGGCGCTGAACACCGTCTCGCTGATCAAGGTCGCGTCTGGCTGGCTGGCGCAAGCCGGGTCGATGCGCAGTTGGCGGATATGCGTGGCATCGATGGTCAGGTGGGTCTGGATCAGGTCGTGCAGGTGCCGGGGGAAATGGCGGCTGCCGGTACTGGCTATGACTTTGCCGATCTGCGGAAAGAGCAGGTGCGAATTCATCGTGTCATCCATGATAGGCGGTGGAACGGAGGCCCTTGCGCCAGCAACCAGCATCCTTGACTGTCGGCCGGGCCATTGGGCTGCTAGCTATCCTAGTACAACGAATCAGTGACGGTTAAATGAAGCGGCGATAATGGCATAACAATATCATGGGTGACGCCAGAGGTGTGTCAAGGCACGACTCGGGTATGATGCGCATCCCATCCAACAACGAGACCGCCCCATGTCCCTGAGCGCTGAACAGATCGGCGAATTCCGCTCTTTCTCCGAGCAACTGGCCGATGCCGCCGCGGCGGCGATCCAGCCGTACTTTCGCGCCAGCCTGGATGTCGAGGACAAGGGGGGGCGCCTGTACGACCCGGTGACCATCGCCGACAAGGCCGCCGAAGAGGCGATGCGCGCGCTGATCCAGGCCCGCTATCCCACCCACGGCATACTGGGTGAAGAGCAGGGCGCGGCATTGGGCAGCAGCCCTTTGACCTGGGTGCTCGACCCGATCGATGGCACCCGCGCCTTCATTACCGGCCTGCCGCTTTGGGGCACGCTGATCGCCCTCAACGACGGCACCCGCCCGGTGCTCGGGGTGATGAACCAGCCGTTCACCGGCGAACGCTTCATCGGCACCCCGCACGGCGCCTGGCGCAATGATACGCCGCTGAAGACCCGCGCCTGCGCCGACCTGGCGTCGGCCACGCTGATGTGCACTACCCCCGACATGTTCGACACCCCGGCGCGCAAGGCGGCGTTCGAGGCGGTCGCCGGCAAGGCCCGGCTGATGCGTTATGGCGGTGATTGCTATGCCTACTGCATGCTCGCGTGCGGATTCGTCGATGTGATCGTCGAGGCCAGCCTGCAGCCCTACGACGTGCAGGCGTTGATGCCGATCATCGAAGGCGCGGGCGGGGTCATCACCTCCTGGGATGGCGGCTCGGCCCAGGACGGCGGCTGCGTGGTGGCGTGTGGCGATCCGGCGTTGCATGCGCAGGTACTGGCGATGTTGCGTCACGCCATCTGATAGCCCCTGCACGAGACGTTTGCCGTGGACTCAATCACCCAAGCCGTGCTCGGCGCCGCCCTGCAAGGCGCCGTCCTGGGCCGTATCCAGGGCCGCCGTTCGCTGATCTACGGCGCCGCCCTGGGGACATTGCCCGACCTGGATGTAGTGATCCGCTATGCCGATCCGGTGTCGCAGATGACCTTCCACCGTGGCTTTTCCCATTCGATCTTCGTCCTGACCGGCCTGGCCCTGTTGCTGGCCTGGCTGGTCACCTGGCGTTGGCCAGGCCGAGGCTATACCCCTGGCAGGCTGTTCCTGGCCTTCTGGCTGGCGCTGGTCACCCACCCGGTGCTCGATGCCTTTACCGTCTACGGCACCCAGTTGTTCTGGCCCCTGCACCTGACGCCGGAGAGCTGGGCGGCGGTGTTCATCATCGACCCGGTGTATACCGTGCCGTTGCTGCTGGCGGTGGGCTATGCGGCGATCAGGGGCCTGAAGGGCAGGGCGACCGCGATGTTGTGCCTGGCACTGGGATTCAGCACGCTGTACCTGGGTTTTGGCCTGGCCGGGCGCATGGCCGCCGAGCAACGTTTCCATCTGGCCTTGCAGGCGCAGGGGATCGAGGCCAGTGAGGTCCGGGCGGTGCCCATCGCCTTCAACAGCCTGATCTGGCGGGTGCTGGCGAAAACCCAAGACGGCGATTACTACGAGGGCGTGAGCAGCGGGTTCGATCGCGAACCTCCGGAGATGCTGAAGCAGTCGCGCAATCTGCAGGTAGCCAAGGTGCTTGCGGGCGCACCGCTGTACGAGCGTCTGCGCTGGTTCACCGACGACTGGCTGCGCTACGACATCATCGGTGACTCGCTGGTGGTCACCGACCTGCGCATGGGCATGCCGGGCAACTACAGTTTCCGTTTCGAGATGGCCCGGCGTGACGCCGCTGGGCGATGGGCGGTGATCCAGCCCAGGGGCTGGGTTGGTGGCGGTGCCGCCTCCCTGTTCGATGGCGAGCGGTTGGGCTTGATCTGGCGCCGTATCCTCGACCAGCAACCGCCACTGCCACTTGCCATGTGGGCGGGGCATTTGTAGGCGGCTGGTTGGCGAGCAAAAAAAGCCCGCCGGGTGGCGGGCTACAAGGGCTTAGGGAGCAACACACAACAAATTCGGGGTCAGGCGACCAAGGTCTGGTCTAGCAAGCGGCCGGCCAGGGTCTCGGCGCAGCGGCGGCTGGTCAACGGGCCACTGATGGCTTCACCGTCGCGCAGCAGGTACCAGCAGGCCAAAAGGCCCTGTTGGCGCAGGCTGCTGGGGACTGCGCTGCCGACAACGGACATGATCTGGATCGGGGCCATGGTGGATCTCCTCTCGAACATGGCCCTACCTTACCCAGGCGCCTTCGGGGTTTGAAATCAATGTCCTCGATAGTGGTCATTGCTTTTATCAACTATGCCGCTTACCAGCGCGGCGGGCCGTAGTACACCGGCGGCGGGCCGTAATAGCGGCGGTAGACCGGCGGCGGGGCGGGCACATAGCGCTCGACCACGTAGGGCTGGTAATACACCGGCGGTGGCGGCGCCTGTACATAGACCGGTGGCGGTGGATAGTAGGCCGGCTGGCGTTCGACGTAGACGGTGCGGTCGTGGCCGCCCGATACGGCCGCCCCGACCACCGCGCCCACCACGGCCGCGCCGATTACCGGCCCCGGGCCGTACCAGCCGCCACCATGGGCCGAGGCTTGCCCGCTGATGGCCAGCGCGCCGACCAGCAGGGCGATTCCGGGAATGAAACGCTTCATGGTGACACCTCGCAAGACAACCCCACGTTCGGGGTCTGTCTACTATGACCGCAGCCTCGGTCAACTGCGCCCTGGCAAAGGGTAAAGGTTGTGTAAGGGGCGACCGGCGGCAGGGTCTGGTACGCTGGCGCAATCGATTCAGCCATGACAGAGGAACCGCGATGAGCCATTCACCGAGCAGGGACACCGTGTTGTGCATTTCCCTGGCCGGGCGCCCCGGTACGTTCGGCGTGCGCTTTCACAACCATCTGTATCAGCAGTTGGGCCTGGACTATTACTACAAGGCCATGACCACCCAGGATCTGCCGGCCGCAGTGGCCGGCATCCGCGCCCTGGGTATTCGCGGTTGTGGCGTATCGATGCCCTACAAGGAAGCCTGCCTGGCCCTGGTGGACGAGATCGACCCCTCGGCGGCGGCCATCGACTCGGTGAACACCCTGGTCAATACCGCAGGCCATCTGAAGGCCTACAACACCGACTACCTGGCGGTACGGCAACTGCTCGCCGAGCGGCGGGTCGATCCGGCGACCGGCTTCGCCCTGCGCGGCAGCGGTGGCATGGCCAAGGCGGTGGCCAGCGCGCTGCGCGACGCGGGCTTTGGCGACGGCATCATTGTCGCCCGTAACGAGCAGGCCGGGCGGCAATTGGCGGATGTCTGCGGCTATCGCTGGCTGCCTGAACTGCAGGACCGTTGCCCGCCGATGCTGATCAATGTCACGCCGATCGGCATGGCCGGGGGCCCTGAGGCCGACCAGCTGGCCTTCAGCGAAACCGCCATCGCGGCGGCCGAGCGGGTATTCGATGTGGTTGCCCTGCCGGCACGCACACCGCTGATCCGCGCCGCCGAGGCGCTGGGCAAACCGGTGATCACCGGCCTCGACGTCATCGCGCTACAGGCGCTGGAGCAGTTCGTGTTGTACACCGGGGTTCGGCCGACAGCCGAACAGGTGGCGGCTGCCGTGGCGTATGCCCGTGAAGGTTGATTGGGTATAGAAGGGTGCCGTATCGCCGGCAAGCCGGCTCCCACACTGTTCGCTTCGCCTGTGAGCGAAGCGCAATCTCTGTGGGTGCCGGCTGCTGGCGTAGGGTTATCAGAACACCCGCTGATCCTTGTCATCCAGCTGTTGGTCAACCAGCGCCCGGCCATGGGCCAGGGACACGTGCTGGGCATTCTCCAGGTCGGCAAAGAACTTCATCGGCATCGATAGTCGCCTGCTGCTGTGGCCGGCAGGGTCGGTGATCACGCAGCCTGCAGCATAGGGCAGGGGCGAGTCGGGGTGGGGCATCACGCTGGCGGTGATGGTGTGGTCGCGGTATTCACAGTGAAGGGTTTGCATTGTCCTTACCTCGCTGTGGCTTGGAACAGGAGTTAGTTCCATATACCACAGCGAGGGGCCGGGAGTTCCCGGCCCGACGAGCGCACCTGTGGGTATCAGCCCTTGAGTTCGGTCGGCTGGATGACTTCGACCCAGTAGCCGTCCGGGTCCTTGACGAAGGCCAGGTGGTTCATGCGGCCATCCTGCAGGCGCTTCTGGAACGGGACGTCCAGCGCCTCGAAGCGGGCGCAGGCAACACGTACGTCCGGTACCGAAATGCAGATGTGGCCGAAACCGCGTGGGTCGGTGTTGCCATTGTGGTAGGCGAACTCGGGGTCGTTCTCGGTGCCGTGGTTATGAGTCAACTCGAGTACGCCGGGGATCGATTTCATCCACTGATGACGCTCGGCGTCATCGGCAGGAATCTGCGCCGGGTCGACCAGGGCCAGGAAATACAGGCTGAAAGCCGCTTCCGGGAAGTCGCGCTTGTCTACCAGGCGAAAGCCCAGCACGCGCGTGTAGAAATCCAGGGACTTCTCGATGTCCTTCACCCGCAACATGGTGTGGTTGAACACGAATTGGGCGGTGGCGGTATCGGGTTGGGCGGTAACGCCGGGCAGGGTTTGCAGATCGTGCAGGCTCATGGGAACTCCGGAATCAGGGCCTTGAACAGGTTTGCCATGATACGGAAGTCAACCGGCAGCGCAAATGAAAGCGCCCCGCACGAGTGCGGGGCGCCAGAATTAGAGGCCCGCATGTGCGGGCGCGTGATGGGGTCGCTAGTCCTTTAGCTGGTTCGATACTGGGCCTGCGGGTGTGAAAAAAGTGTGAAGCGGGTGTAGAGGTTTCATCAGCGCACCCAACTTTCCACCGTCTGTGCCCCGTACTGTTCCTTCCAAGCCTTCAGCCCGCGGTGGTTGCCGCCTTTGGTCTCGATCAACTCGCCAGTGTGGGGGTTCTCGTACACCTTCACGACCCGTGGGCGGCGTTGCTGCTTGACGGCGGTCGGTGCACGGGTCACGGCTTTCGGATCGAGAATGGCGATGATATCGCGCAGGCTCTTGTCATAGCTCTTCATCAGGCCGACTAGTTTCTGCTCGAATTCGATTTCGCGTTTAAGGCCGGCATCCTTTTTTAGCGCTTCCAGTTGTGCCATTTGTTCCTTGAGCGCTTTTTCGGCAGCACGAAACTCTGCAAGTCTGGACACTGTCATCACTCCTGTAAGTGCCGTGGCTTGGCGTGACGAACATAAACCTGGACTAAACGCCGGCCACGTGGATGGGTATAGCTGTTCGTTGATTGTGAGTGTAGTAGTCGACTGCACGAGGGTAAACAGCAAACTTTTAATGCATTAGCCGGGAACTTTGCAGGTTTCTCGCGCGGTGTTCGACGGGGCCCGGCACAAGGCCTTAGACCATCGTCCCATGGCCTGGACTAGAGCCTTTGGTGGAAAATTACCGATGATGGTCGAGATGTATTCGGCTTTCGCGTAGTGCCGGTGCAGATGACTGCCCGGATGGTTTTTCGTCTTTCTTCTGGATGTTCCCTCGCATGTTTGCCCCTTTCCCCCTCGCCCCCGGGCGCCGAGTTGCCGGCTTGTTCTTCCTGTGTGCCGGTGTCAACGCCCAGGCCGCCGGTTTTCTTGAAGACAGCAGTGCCAAGGTCGAAGCACGCAATGTCTATTTCAACCGAGATTTCCGTGACGGCCACACCACTTCCAAGCAAGGCGCGTCGAAGCGCGAAGAGTGGGCGCAGGGTTTTATTCTCAATGTCCAGTCCGGCTATACCCAAGGCCCGGTCGGATTCGGCGTGGATGCGCTGGGCATGCTCGGTTTCAAGCTCGACTCCAGTCCCGCCGACAGCAATAGCGGGCTATTGCCGTCGTCCGGGCATGATCCACGCCACTCCGCCGACCAGTACGCCAAGATGGGCGTCGCCGGCAAGGTGAAGGTCTCCAATACCGTGCTCAAGTACGGCTCGATGATGCCAGATGTGCCCCTGTTGAAGTACAACGACGGACGCCTGCTGCCGACCATGTTCCATGGTGCCTGGCTGACCTCCGAGGAAGTTCGCGACCTGAAGTTCACCCTGGCGCGTTTGAACCAGTACACCGCACGGGACTCCACCGACCGCCAGGACATCCGCGTGCACTGCAAGAACAAGCGCTATGCCTGCGATATCGAGGCCGACCACTTCGACCTGGCCGGCGTCGACTACCGCTTCAACGACCGTGTCAGCGCGCAGTACCAGGTGTCCAAGCTTGAAAACATCTACCGCCAGCACTTCCTCGGGCTGGTCGCCAGCCAGCCACTGGAAGTCGGAACGCTGTCGGCGGACCTGCGGGTGATCAAGAGCGACGACATCGGTAATGCCCGTGCCGGGCGCATCGACCACCGCGCCTTCAGCGGCATGCTTGGCTACAGCCTGGGTGGGCACAAGCTAAGCGCCGGCTGGCAGCGCATGTACGGCGACAGCGCCATGCCGTACTTAGACGGCACAAACCCCTACCTGGTCAACTATGCCCAGGTCAACGACTTCGCCGCCGCCCAGGAGCGCTCCTGGCAGGTGCGCTACGACTACGATTTCAAGGCCCTGGGCGTGCCCGGCCTGACCTTCTTCACCCGCTACATCAATGGCGCCAATGTGAAGGTCCCTGGCAGCAACGCCGAAGGCAAGGAATGGGAACGCGACAGCGAGCTGAAGTACCAGGTGCAGAGCGGCACCTTCAAGGACGTCAGCGTGCGCCTGCGCAATTCCACCTACCGCAGCAACTACGAGAAGTGGGCGCGTGACATGGACGAAACCCGGGTCATTGTCAGCTACAACTTCTCGATCTTCTGACCCGCTTTGCCAAACGGCTGGTGGTCGGTCGACAATGACCACCGGCAACCAGGCAGGGCAGGCGATGAAACAGCTTCTACTGATCGGCATCGGACCGGGTGATCCTCGCCAGGTCACCTACGAGGCGGTGGAGGCGCTGCGGCGCGCCACGGTGTTTTTCGTCCTCGACAAGGGCAGCGACAAGGACGAACTGGTGCACCTGCGCCGGGCCATCCTGGAGCGCTACCTGCCCGAGGGCGGTTATCGTCTGGTGCAAGTCGAGGACCCGCGCCGAGACGGCCAGGCGCCGGACTATGTTGGCGCCGTGCAGGACTGGCATGCCCAGCGCGCCGCGTTGTACGCCCGGCTGATCGAGGATGAGCTGGGCAGCGATGATATCGGCGCGTTCCTGCTATGGGGCGAGCCGGCGCTGTATGACAGCACCCTGCGAATTCTCGACCTGGTCCGCGAACGCGGCCTGGCGCTGGCCTTGCAGGTGATTCCCGGCATCAGCAGCATCCAGGTGCTGGCCGCCCGTCACCAGATCCCGCTCAACCGTATCGGCGAGCCGCTGACCGTGCTGCCGGGCCGACGCCTGGGCGAACAGTCGCGGATCGACAATGTGCTGGTGATGCTCGACGGCCAGTGCGCGTTCGCCGCCCTGGATGATCCGCAACTGGTGATCTACTGGGGCGCCTACCTGGGCACGCCGGACGAGCTGCTGGTGAGCGGGCCGTTGCAGGCGGTGAAGGCGCGCATCCTCGAGTTGCGCGATGAGGCGCGGCGGCGCAAGGGGTGGATCATGGATACCTATCTGCTGCGTCGTGAAGAGTAACCCGGGGCAGGTGATTCGAAACGCCTGTCAGGCACTTCAAGGCCGCTGTGGCACCACCGAACTGCCAAAGCTGCTGCCCATGCGCGTCGAGGTCGCCGCCGGTGTCGCCAAGCCCATCTGGTTTGGTGCCCTGCGCTGCATCTGCCTGACCGGGTCGAGCTGATCGCGCAGGCCCTTGGCGGCGCGCGGATCGGCCCCTTGCAACTGTCGGGTCAGACAGTCGTAGGCCAGTGCCCGCGCCTGCCCGACCTGCACGTCGATGCAGCCCTTGGGCGGTTCGGCCAGCGCCGGCAGGGCGCAGGCCAGCAGCAGGGGCAAAGTGATCAGCGACAGTCGGGCCATGATGCTTCTCCGTGCAGTCATTCCTTGCGCCAGTCTATCCGCTGCCGGCATGGGACGGGGTGAAGCTTTGATTGCCGCGGCCTGTCACCACAGCGTCATACACAGGCCCCAGGATGACGTTTCCCCGGCGACGGCGGCCAGCAAGGAGGCCTGATCTCCCGTGCGTGCATTGATTGTGGTCGGCGCGCTGATACTGGCTTGGTTGGTGGCGGCGCCAGGGGCGCGTGGCCAGCCGTTACTGACCTTCGACATACCGGCGCAGGCGCTGGACCGGGCGCTGGACACCTTCGGCCGGCAGAGTGGCCTGGCGGTGCTGGTCGACCAGGCGTTGCTCGCCGGCCAGCGCTCCAGCCTGCTGCGCGGCCGCTACACGGCGCGCGAGGGTTTGCAGCGCTTGTTGCAAGGAACCGGCCTGCAGGCGCGTCACGGCAGCGGTGGATTCACCCTGCAACCGTTGCGCCTGCGCACAACGCCCGGGCGTGGACGCAGTGAAGGCCCGGCGTCGGGCAGTTATGCGGTGGCATTGCAACACGCGGTGGAGCGCGCCCTGTGCGCTTGGCCGTCGACCCGCCCGGGCAGCTACCGGGCGGCCATGCAGGTCTGGATCGATGCCAGCGGGCAACTGGTGCAGAGCCGGCTGTTGGCCTCCACCGGCGACTTCGCCCGCGATGCCGCGCTGGTCGAGCGCTTGCAGGCGGTACGCCTGGAGCAGGCGCCGCCGACTTCACTGGCACAGCCGCTGACCCTGTTGCTGCGCCCGGAACCTATGGATTGCCCTCTTTAGCAAGGAGCTGTGGCGGCATGAACAAACCTCGGGACAGTGCGCTGGTCAAGCTGTTTCTGACCTCCTACGACACCTTCAGGGTCCGCCTGAGGCGCCGGCTTGGCTCGGATGACCTGGCCAACGACGTGCTGCAGGAAACCTACCTGCGGGTGGATCGCATGGACGCCGCGCACGACCTGCACAAACCCGGTGCCTACCTGTACCGCATGGCCTTGAACGTCGCCGCCGACCGCCGCGAGGCCGATGCCCGGCTGCTCACTGGCGCCGAGATCGAAACGCTGCTGCAGGTGGCCGAGGACCAGGACCCGGCTCGCATCGTCGGTGGCCAGCGCGAGATCCAGAACCTGCTGGGCGCGCTCTACGAGTTGCCAGCCCGGCGCCGGCGGATCTTCATCGCCGCGCGGCTGGAGGAGGCCTCGCACCAGGAAATCTCCCAGCGTTTCGGCATCTCCACACGCACCGTAGAAAAGGAACTCAAGGCGGCACTGGGGCATTGCGCGATGCGTCTGGACAGAAAAGTGTTTCAGCGCTTCGGTCCTGGCGCGGGAAAACCGTCTTGAACGATAGTCGACCTCTTCATGTGAGCACCATGCCCCAGATTCCGCCCGATCCCGACTTGCAGCGCCAGGCCCAGGGCTGGCTGTTGCGGCTGACCTCCGGCCAGGCCACCCAGGCCGATGCCCGGGCCCTGCACCATTGGTGCGCGCGCAGCCCCGCGCACGCCGAGGCGTTCGCCCAGGCGCGTCAGCTCTGGTGTTTGCTCGGGCCTGCGGCGCAACAGGTCAGCCAGGCGCCATCGGCGCCGCAGCTCGGGCGTCGGGCACTGCTGGGCGGGGCGCTGGCCGCGTCGCTGGCGGTGGTTGCCTGGCGTGGCGGCTGGCTGGACGAGGCCATGGCGCCGCCTGCGGCGTTCGCCACCCAGGTGGATGAGCAGCAACGGGTGGAGCTGGCGCCAGGGATCAAGCTGGAACTGAACGTGCGCACGCGCGTCAGCCGCGAGGCACAGGGTATCGCCCTGCTGGCGGGCGAGATCGAAGTGCAGGCCCACCAGCCCATGCAGGTGCGGGCGCAGGAGGGGGTGATCAGTACCGAACAGGCTCGATTCAATGTGCGCGAGGACGACGATGGCGTCTGCGTCACCTGCCTGAGTGGCGAGCTGCGCATCTTTGCCCAGGGCCGGCTCGAGGCGCTGCCGGCCGGCCGCCAGTTACGTTATGGCGCGCAAGGCGTCGGCGTGCCCGAGGCCTTCGACATTGGCCAGGTGACGGCCTGGCGCGAGCGCATGCTGGTGTTCCGTGATGCACCATTGACCCAGGTAATCGACGAGATCAACCGCTACCGCCCCGGGCGCCTGGTACTGCTCAACCCGTCACTGGGGCGCCGCCGGGTGCAGGCGCGGTTCAGTTTCGATCAGTTGCGCCAGGCCGCCGAACTGATCCGCGTCGCCTATGGCGCGCGCTGCCTGGAACTGCCCGGCGGGGTGGTGCTGGTCAGTTGAATGGCCCCAGCACCTGGCGGTAGTGTTCCTCGCCCTGGGGACCGCGCCGGTTCAGGCGCACCTCGAGCCCGACGGGGTTGTCGTCGGCCTCGCTGGCCGGGGAGCGCCAGCCGCCCTTGGCCTGCCAGGTGCGCAGGCTGAATGCGCTGACGTTGTCCAGCACCGCCACCGCGGCTTGCGGCGCGGGCAATGGGAAGCCTTCGCGCAGTGGCGCGGCGGCGCGGTACAAGGTGCTGCCGCGCACATACCAACGCACCCGCTGCAGGCCGCTGCCAGCCACGGCACCGGCGCGCACCAGCTCCAGGCGCTCGGCGCGGGCACGCATGGCGGGCAGCAAGGGCTTGCCCGGCGGCTCGTGGCCGGGCAACACCGGCTCGGCCAGTTCCACCGTGGCACGCAAGGCCAGGTCGCGCTCCAGCTGCTGCAGCACACGCATCACCGCCTGATGCTCATCGCTGGCCTGGCGTAGATGCTGGTCGGCGCGGCTGACGCTGTCCAGGCCACGCCAGGCGATCAGGCTGACCACCGCCATCAGCAGGATGGCGATCATCACTTCGATCAAGGTTAAACCGCGTTGGCGGGTCATGGTTGGCTCACCCGCACCTGCCCGGCGGCGTTGCGCGCCAGTTCCAGGCGCAGCGTGCCGCTGTGCAGGCGCAGTGTCAGGGGGGCGCCGATCCACTCGCCATCGAGCCATACCGCGCCACGGGGCTCGGCCTGCACCTTCACTGTCTCGGCCTGCCAGCGGCGCGGCTTGAGTGGTCCCTCCGCCAGCACCTGGCCATCGGCGCGTACGAAGCGGTAGCCGTCGCGGTCGCTCTGCCAGCGCAGCGGCTGACCGTCGGCCTGGGCTTCGCTTTGCGCCAACTCCAGCAAGCGCGCCAGGCGCTCGCCGTCTGCGCGCAACTGCTTGCCCGGATCGGGGCGGATGTTCAGGCTGATGGCGGCACTGGCGATACCGACGATCACCAACACCACCATCAGTTCTATCAGGGTGAAACCACGTTGTCCGTTCACGGCGCGCTCCTTGTCCTGGCAAGGCAGCTTGCCCGAGCAAGATGATCGGCGTGTGAAACAAAACCGTGAGAATCACCCGGTATGCTTGGGCGCAGGCACACAAGGAGCGCGTGACCATGCGTATCGTTCGTCCCAACTTGTCACTCGGGCTGTTGTTGCAGGCGCTGGGGTTGCTGGTCGCCATGGCCGGGCTGGCGACCTGGGGGCAACTGTTGTGGCCGCCAGCGGCGGGACAGGCCACGGCCCGGGCTGCCGACGCCCCGGTAGTGGCCGAAACAGCGGCCGGGCGATGGTTTGCCGATATTCCCATGCAGGTGCAGATCCAGGTCAGCGGGGTGATGGCCGGCAGCCAAGGCGCCGTGGCCATCGTCAGCCTTGACGGCGGCCCGGCACGCGCCGTGCGCAGTGGCGAGGAGCTGGCTCGCGGGGTGCGCCTGGTGGCTATCGAGAGGCGCGGCCTGGTGATCGAGCGCGGCGGCCAGCGCAGCCGCGTCGAGGTGCCGGTACTGGCCCAGACGGCGTTTCCGGGCGAGGCGCCTCAGCCTTCGGCGAACTGACGCAAGCGTTCGCCGTCGAGACGATAGCGGATCCACTCGTCCTGCGGCTCGGCGCCCAGAGACTGGTAGAAACCGATGGCCGGCTCGTTCCAGTCCAGCACGCTCCACTCCATTCGCCCACAGCCGTTTTCGACAGCTTCGCGGGCGATATGCCGCAGCAGCTTGCGCCCCGCGCCGTCACCGCGTTGCTGCGGGGTGACGTAGAGATCCTCGAGGTAGATACCGTTGCGCCCCAGCCAGGTGGAGTAGCTGTAGAAATAAACGGCGAACCCGATGGCCTGGCCGTCGCGCTCGCAAATCAGGCTACGCACCGTGCTGCCTGCGTCGAACAGGCTGTGCTTGATGTCGGCGAGGGTCGCCACCACTTCGTGACGGGCGCGTTCGTAGTCGGCCAGCTCGGTGATGAAGGCCAGGATCTGGGCAGCGTCGGCAAGGACTGCGGGGCGGATGGTCACGGGCATGATGGGGCTTCCTTGTGCGGGATAGGTTGCGCAGGCTTCAGTAGTGTCAGGTAGGACGAGGGGAGGCCGCCAGGTGTCTGGCGGAAGATTTGCCGCGCTTTGCTGTGACGATGGCGTGGAGGCACGCAATTGAGTGAAACAGAAATGTGTATTCATTCAATTTCGCTTAACTGTACCGGTCATTTCCTACAAGCCTCCGCTACCGTGGCATTTCGATAATCAGAAAAGCCGGAAACCGCCGCCATGCTTGCCTCGCTCGATCTGCTCAGCGCGTTCGTCCTGTTCGCCTTTGTCTCTTCCATCACCCCCGGTCCGAACAACACCATGCTGCTGGCCTCGGGAGTCAACTTCGGCGTGCGTCGGACGATTCCCCACGCGCTGGGCATCAGCGTCGGCTTCATGGTGATGGTGCTGGCGGTTGGTCTCGGGCTTGGCGAGGTGTTCAAGGCCTGGCCACCGTTGTACAGCATCCTGCGCTACGCGGGCGCGGCCTACCTGTTATACCTGGCCTGGAAGATCGCCACCTCCGGGCCGATGTCCGGCGACATCGATGGCAGCCGCAAACCGCTCGGGTTCTGGGGGGGCGCGGCGTTCCAGTGGGTCAACCCGAAGGCCTGGGTGATGGCGATCGGGGCGATCACCACCTACACCCCGGCCCAGGGCTACATATTCAACGTGATCGTCATCGCCACGGTGTTCGCCCTGGTGAACCTGCCCAGCGTCGGCATCTGGGTGATGTTCGGCAGTGCCTTGCGCAACCTGCTGCGCAATCCGCGCGCGGTGGTGCTGTTCAATGTCCTGATGGCCGTGCTGCTGGTGATTTCACTGTATCCGCTGCTGTTTGTAGAATCGGCGTTTTCCTAGAGCCATGAGTGCAGTCGATGGAGTTGATTCCCTGGTCCCATGAATGCGCCGAAGGCTTCACCTTGCGCGGATGGCGAACCCCCGCCAGCGGTAGGCCGCTGCTGCATTTTCTGCATGGCAACGGCTTCTGCAGCCTGGCCTACCAGCCCATGCTGATGCGCCTGGGTGAACATTTCGACCTGTGGCTGAGCGATGTCCAGGGCCATGGTGACAGCGACCATGGTGGCGTGTTCCTTGGCTGGAACCGCACCGCAGCACTTGCGGTGGAAGCCTTCGAGGCCGGGCGTGGCGAATACGGCGACGTGCCTCGCTTTGCCTTGGGCCATAGTTTCGGCGGCGTGCTCACCGGCTTGATCCTGGCCGCCGAGCCGCAGCTCTTCCAGCGTGCGGTGTTGCTGGATCCGGTCCTGTTCAGCCGGCGCATGATCGGGGTGATGGGGGCCGCCGCCATGGTCGGCTTGCATCGCCGTCATGCCCTGGCGCGCAAGGCGGCCACCCGCCGCAGTCATTGGCCCGACCGTGAGGCGGCCCAGGCCTCGCTGCAGGGGCGCGGTATCTTCAAGGGCTGGACCGATGCGGCCTTGCAGGCTTATGTGGAACATGCCATCGGCGATTGCGGGGAGGGAGTGGTGCTCAAGTGCCGGCCCAGCCGCGAGGTGGAGATCTTCAGCTCGTTCCCTGAGCGCATGTGGCAGCAATTGAGCCGTATCCAGACGCCGACACGGATCCTGTACGGCGAGCACACCTATCCGTTCGTGCCGCACTCGGTGCAGCGCCTGGTGGCACTCAATGGCCAGGTGAGCGCGCAGCAGGTAGCGGGGGGACACTGTTTCATGCAGGAAGATCCGGTAACGGCCACAGAACAGGTGGTCGCTTTCCTGCAGCATTGAAAGTGGTCCGCTCGCAGGGCTGATCTGCTGTCCATTTTGCGACGATTGAAGGTCTGTTCGCGAGCGAACGACAATCTCAGATTCCGTAATCTGGCGCTCCCCCCACCGGATGGAGCCCAGCATGAACCAGGCGGTCAGCCCAGATCCCCAGCTCACCCTCGAGCAAATTGGTACCCGGCGCCGCCAGCGCCTGTTGCGCTTCGGCCTGGCCGGGGGCCTAGGTTTGCTGGTGGCGGCATATGGCGCCTACTGGTGGCTCGACGGGCGTTTCCTGGAGCAGACCGACGATGCCTACGTGCGCGCTGACTGGGCGCCGATCAGTGCCCGGGTCAGTGGCTACGTGGCCGAGGTGGCAGTGGCGGACAACGCCACGGTCAAGGCCGGCGACCTGCTGGTACGCCTGGACGCGCGCGATTTTCGCGACCGCCTGCGCAAGGCCGAGGCGCACCTGGCGGTGAGTGAGGCGGCGTTGCAGGTGCAGCGTATGCGCCTGCGCGCTTTCGTCGCCGAGCAAGAAGAGCAGACCCACGCCATCGCCCGCGCCGATGCCGAACGCGGCGGTAGCCGAGGCGAGGCGCAGCGGGCCGAGGCCGACTGGCAGCGTTACCAGCACCTGGCGCAATGGCAGGCGGTCAGTGTGCAGCGGATGGAGCAGGCCCGCGCCACCCGCATCCAGTCTCAGGCGCTGCAGCGCGCCGCCGATGCCGAACTGGCCCGCCAGCACGCACGCAAGGCGATGCTGGAGCAGCAGGGCAAGCAGTTGGAGGCCGAGTTGCTGCAGCGCCAGGCCGACCTCGACCAGGCTGCCGCCGAGGCCGACCTGGCCCGCAGCGCCCTGGCCGACACCGAGATTCGCGCGCCCTTCGATGGTGTGGTAGGCCAGCGCAAGGTGCGCCAGCAGCAGTACGTCACCCCCGGCCTGCCGTTGCTGGCCGTGGTGCCGGTAGCGCAGGCGTACGTGGTCGCCAACTTCAAGGAAACCCAGCTGGCGCACATGCGTCCCGGCCAGGCGGTGACGCTGGAGGTCGATACCTTCGGCCAACACTGGCGCGGCACCGTGGACAGCGTCTCGCCAGGCTCCGGCGCCGTGTTCGCCTTGCTGCCGCCGGACAACGCCACCGGCAACTTCACCAAGATCGTCCAGCGCTTCCCGGTGCGTATCCAACTCGACCCAGAGGGCGATGACAGCCCACGGTTGCTGCCCGGCATGTCGGTGATCGCTACCGTCGACACCCGGCAGGCCCGCCATGAGCGCTGAGGACAAAGTCTCCCTGCGGGCCTGGGTGGCGGTGATCGGCGGCTTGTTCGGCTGCTTCATGGCTGGCATGAACGTGCATGTCACCAGCGCTGCCTTGCCCGAGATCGAGGGTGCGCTGGGAGCCAGCTTCGAGGAAGGGTCCTGGATCTCCACCGCCTACCTGGTGGCCGAGATCAGCATGATCCCGCTGACCGCCTGGCTGGTGCAGGTGTTCTCGCTGCGCCGGGTGATGCTGGTGGGCTCAGCGGTGTTCCTGGTCAGCTCGGTGAGCTGCGCCATGGCCGGCAGCCTGGAGGCGATGATCGCCTTGCGGGTGGTCCAGGGCGCCTCGGGCGCGGTGCTGATCCCGTTGTCGATGCAACTGATCATCACCGAGCTGCCGGCCAGCCGCTTGGCCTTGGGGATGGCGCTGTTCAGCCTGTCCAACAGTGTGGCCCAGGCCGCCGGCCCGTCGATCGGAGGCTGGCTCACCGACATGTATTCCTGGCGCTGGATCTTCCTGCTGCAATTGCCTCCAGGGGTGGCGCTGCTGGCGGCGGTGGCCTGGTCGATCAAGGGCCAGGCCGGTGATCGTGGCGCCCTGCGCCGGGCCGACTGGCTGGGTATCGCAGCCATGGCGCTGGGGCTGGGGGCATTACAGGTGGTGCTGGAGGAAGGAGGGCGCAAGGATTGGTTCGAATCGCGCTTCATCGTTGCTTTCAGCATCGTTGCGGTGATCGCCCTGGCCCTGTTCATCCAGCGCCAGTTGTCGGGGGAACGGCCGTTCATCAACCTGCGGCTGCTGGGCAGCTACAACTTCGGCGTGTCGAGCCTGGCCATGGCGGTGTTCGGCGCGGCCACCTTCGGCCTGGTGTTCCTGGTGCCCAACTACCTGTCGCTGGTGCAGGGCTACAGCGCCAGCGAGATCGGCAAGAGCCTGATCGCCTACGGCATGGTCCAGCTACTGCTGGCGCCGCTGCTGCCCCGGCTGATGCGCTGGCTCAACGCCAAGCTGCTGGTGGCCAGCGGCTTCGCCATCATGGCCCTGGGCTGTTGGCTGGGATCGACGCTGACAGTGGACTCGGGCAGTAATGTGATCATCCCCTCGACCGTGGTGCGTGGCATCGGCCAGCCGTTGATCATGGTGGCGCTGTCGGTGCTCGCGGTGAAGGGCCTGGACAAGGCCCAGGCCGGCTCGGCCTCGGCGCTGATCTCGATGCTGCGCAACCTCGGCGGCGCGCTGGGCACGGCGTTGCTGACGCAACTGGTGTCGCAGCGCGAGCGTTTTCATTCGGTGCGGGTCGGCGAAGGGCTGACGCTGTTCGACGGCGCGCTGCAACAGCGCCTGCCGGGTGGCATGGTCGACCCGCAGTCGCCGCAGGTCATGCAGACCCTGGCGTTGATAGACCAGAGCGTGCGCGAGCAGGCGTACCTGATGGCCTATTCGGATGCGTTCTACCTATCGTGTGTGGCGCTGCTGGCCTGCGCCGCAGCGTCGCTGCTGCTGCGCAGCCGGTGAGCTTTACGGCTGGCGTTCGGCCACGGCGCGCAGGGTGCGCAGGGTGACCATCGGCGCATCCACCACGAAGCGGTTGGCCAGCCAACCCGGCACATCACCGGCCGGGTCGGCACGCAGCTGGTAGGTGACCTCGGTATCGCGCTCGCCCAAGGGGCGCATGATCCATTCGCCGCTGAGCCGGCGCACACGGATCAGCCCGGGTTCGGTCGGCACCCGCCCGGGCTCGGCGCTCAGGTGGCGCACCAGGGAGTCGTCGTCCAGGCGCTCGGTACGCACCTTGAGCACCATGTCCCTGGGCTTGGCCGGCCAGGGCAGGGCGGTGGTCAGGTAGACCCAGGTGGTATCGCCGTCCACTTCCAGCAGACGCATGTCGGCGCAGGCGTACAGCCATTTGCAGGCCACGCGCAGGTTTTCCTGCAGGTCGCTCAGGGCACGGACGCTAGCCTTGATCCGGGCGACGCCGCGAAATTGCTGGTAGGCCGAACCGTTGACGCTTGCCAGGTAGACATCGATGCCGTCTTCCTGATGCGCGAGTTGCCAGTCGTCTGCCCACGGCAACGCGCCCGGCAACAGGAGCAGCAGGGCAAGTAGAGGGCGATGGAAGGTCATGGCGGGAGGCCGGGAAGGGGCGGTCCGCTCAGTATGGCTCAAGACTGCAGGAGCGGCGGGCTGCCGCTCCTGCAAGGTCATCAACGCTGCGGGTTGAGCGTCAGGTGCACGTGACGGTTGACGTCCTTGTACAGCAGGTAGCTGAACGGGCCCGGGCCGCCGGAGTAGCAAGCTTGCGGGCAGAAGGCGCGCAGCCACATGAAGTCACCGGCCTCGACCTCGACCCAGTCCTGGTTCAGGCGGTACACCGCCTTGCCTTCCAGGACGTACAGGCCGTGTTCCATGACGTGGGTCTCGGCGAACGGGATCACGCCGCCGGGCTGGAAGGTCACGATGTTCACGTGCATGTCGTGGCGCATGTCGGCCATGTCGACGAAACGGGTGGTCTTCCACGCGCCTTCGGTGCCCGGCATCTCGATGACGGTGGCATTGTCGCGGTGGGTGACGAAAGACTCGGGTACCGGCAGGCCCTCGACTTTCTGGTAGTGCTTGCGCAGCCAGTGGAAGGTGACGTTGGCCTTGCTGTTGTTGCGCAGGCTCCAGTCGGCGCCGGGTGCGAGGAAGGCATAGCCGCCCGGCACGAGGGTGTGGTGCTTGCCTTCGACGGTTACGTCGATCTCGCCTTCGACCACGAACAGCACCGCTTCGGCGTTCGGGTCCAGTTCAGGACGCTCGCTGCCGCCTTCGGGGGCGACTTCGACGATGTACTGAGAGAAGGTCTCGGCGAAACCGGTCAGTGGGCGGGCGATTACCCACATGCGCATCTTGTCCCAGAACGGCAGGTGGCTGGTGACGATGTCACGCATCACGCCCTTGGGGATCACGGCATAGGCTTCAGTGAACATGGCACGGTCAGTCAGCAGCTCGGTCTGAGCCGGGTGCCCACCGTGGGGGGCGAAGTAGGAAGGTTTCGACATGAACGGTCTCGACTTTGTTGTTCTCTCCCCATGCCTTGGACCACACCGGCCGGTGCGTGCAGGGGATGCCGGGACAGCATAGGGGGCGAGCGCTGTCATCCACAAATTAAATGTTGAAATACACGGTATCCATTTCTTGAATGACATGTGTAGAGAATCGCCTGGAAATCTTGGCGTCGACATTTTTTTCACATCACCTTGCTAGCATCGCCCGCACTTTCCAGGAGCCGACTTGATGATGCATGTGCTACGCAAACGCGGTGTTCGCCTCGCCCTGGCGTCCTCCACGGGCCTGGTGGCCTGTGCCTTGGGCTTTTTCGCCTGGCAGACCTTCTACCCGGTGCAGGCCGCCGAGGGCTGGAACGTGCAGGTACTGCACAACTCGGTGACCCGGGCCGCTTCGCTGCTGCCTCAGGCCGACGGCAGCCTGCTGGTCAGCCGCGAGCTCAACGGCGGCAAGGGCAGCATCCTGCGCATTACTGCCGAGGGGGACCGGATGGTAGTGCTCGAAGGCTTGTCCAAGCCGGACGGCATGGTCGCCGTCGACGGTGGCTGGGCGTTCAGCCAGGAGGTCGGCGGGGCACCGGTCAGCATGTCGCGCGATGGCCAGGTCAGTCAGCTGTTCGACGGTAACAATGTGCAGGGGTTGTATAACGATGGCCTGCACCTCTACGCCATTGAGGACCGCAAGGGGGATGGCCGGTTGATGCGTTATGACTGGCAGAGCGGCGAGCTTGATGTGTTGCGATCGGGGCTTACCGAAACCGAGGGCCTGACCCGTTGCGCCGACGGGCGCCTGCTGTATACCGAAAAGGCCACCGGCAAGATTCGTGCGCTGAGCGAAGGCGGAAATGACCCGGTGGTGATCGAAGGTCTGCGCAACCCGACCTTCCTGCTCTGCGACCAGCGCGGGCTGTGGATCAGCGAGGATTCGAGCCATCGTGCGCGGCTGTTGCGTATCGATGGTGATGGTACGCGCCACACGGTTCTCAGCTACTTGAAGGCGCCGCAGGCCATCGTTCCGGATGGCAAGGGCGGATACCTGCTCGCCGAGGGCGGCCGCGACCGGGTGCTGCGCCTGACGCCACCGGCCAAGGCCAAGACTGCACAGGCCGAAGCCTCGCCGCGGGTGCCTGAAGCCTGAGTCATACCTCTTACAGCTTTTGTAATAGTTTTGCGCTATCGGAAAATTCTGCTTCGATTGTAGGATCGTCGTCCCTAATTGTTATCAAGGTCCCTATGAGCACCTTCGCGGAGCCCCCCAGTCCCTGGCCGTCCCGGCCATCCTTCCCCCGCCCTCGTGACGCATCCCCTGTGAGTACCTGCTAATGGAATGGCTAGCCGACCCCACGGCCTGGCTGGGCCTGTTGACGCTTATTGTCCTCGAGCTGGTGCTAGGTATCGACAACCTGGTGTTCATCGCCATCCTTGCCGACAAGCTGCCGCCACACCAGCGCGACCGTGCGCGGGTGATCGGCCTGTCGCTGGCGCTGATCATGCGCCTTGGCCTGCTGGCCAGCATCTCGTGGATGGTGACCCTTACCGCGCCGCTGATCGAGGTGTTTGGCAAGACCTTCTCCGGCCGTGACCTGATCATGCTGTTCGGTGGTGTGTTCCTGTTGTTCAAGGCCACCATGGAGCTGCACGAACGCCTCGAGGGCCATGTTGCCCAGAGCGGCGGCGTGACCCGCCATGCCGCGTTCTGGCCGATCGTGGCGCAGATCGTCGTGCTGGATGCGGTGTTCTCTCTGGATGCGGTGATCACGGCCGTGGGCATGGTCGAGCATCTGTCGGTGATGATGATCGCGGTGATCTTCTCCATCGGCATCATGATCGTTGCCAGCAAGCCGTTGACCCGTTTCGTCAACGCCCACCCGACAGTGATCATGCTGTGCCTGGGCTTCCTGATGATGATCGGCTTCAGCCTCACCGCCGAAGGCCTGGGCTTCCATATCCCCAAAGGCTACCTGTACGCGGCCATCGGCTTCTCGTTGCTGATCGAGCTGTTCAACCAGCTGGCCCGTGCCCGCCGCAAGCGCAGCGTGCAGCAGCACCGGCCGCTGCGTGAGCGTACCGCCCATGCCGTGCTGCGCCTGATGGGCGGGCGCCGGGTGGAGGCTGACGAGGTGGGCGAGGAAATCGCCGACCTGGTCGAGGGTGGCGAAGAACAGGTGGTGTTCGACCGTCGTGAGCGGGTGATGATCAGCGGTGTGCTGAACCTGGCCGAGCGGCCGATCCGCACGGTGATGACGGCACGCGCCAAGGTCGATGCCATCGACCTGTCACAGCCGGCCGAGGCGATTACCCAGGCACTGGTCAATTCGCCATACTCGCGCCTGCCACTGATCCGTGACGGCCATATCGAGGAACCGCTGGGCTTCGTGCACAAGAAAGAGCTCCTCAAGGAACTGCTGTCCGGTAGCCAGCCCGACCTGCAAGCCCTGGCTCGCGCGCCACTGAACCTGTTGGAAAGCTTCAGCATTCTCAACGCCCTGGAGCAGATGCGCGGGCAGTCGACGCACATTGCCTTCGTGGTCAACGAGTTCGGTGACTTCACCGGGGTGTTGACCATGACCGACATTCTCGAGTCGATTGCCGGCGAGCTGCCGGACGCGAGCGAGGTGGAAGGACCGGGGGTGATCGAGGAGGCAGGCAGCTTTGTTGTCAGCGGCGCCTTGAACCTGGCCCAGGTCCAGGCGCGCACCGGTTTTGCCGCCCGTGCCACCGAGGATTACCAGACCCTGGCGGGCCTGGTCATGAGCCTGCTGGACCGCTTGCCGGTGGTGGGTGATCACCTGGCCTGGAATGGCTGGACCATGACCGTGGTGGCGGTGGAGGAGCGCCGGGTCCGGCAGGTTCGCCTTACACCGAACGGCGACGCTGGCGCAGCAGGTGCTTGAAGCCTTCGAGCACCAGCACCAGCACGGCGGCCCAGATTGGCAGGTAGGTCAGCCACTGGTCGGGGCCGATGGTCTCGCCCAGTAACAAGGCCACGCCGACCAGCAACACCGGCTCGACGTAGCTGAGCAGGCCGAACAGGCTGAACGGCAGCAGGCGGCTAGCCAGTACGTAGGCGATCAGGGCGCAGGCGCTGATCGCCCCGAGCAACGGGATCAGGCCGTACAGCCCTGGATGTTCGGCCAGATCGGTTGTCGATAGCGGGCCCTGGACGACGAAATACAAGGCCCAGGGAAGTAGAAGGCACATGTCGCACCACAGGCCGCCCAGGTGGTCGGTGCGGCAACGCCGCCGCAGGACGAAATAGATCGGGTAGCCGATCATCACCAGCAGGGTTTCCCAGGCGAAGCTGCCGTGCTGGTAAAGTTCGTGGCCAACTCCCAGCGCGGCAAAGCTCACTGCGACCTTCTGCAGGCGCGACAGGCGTTCGCCATAGACCACCCGCCCGGTCAGCACCATGGCCAGCGGCAGCAGGAAGTAGCCCATCGATACCTCCAGGCTGCGCCCGTGCAGCGGGGCCCAGAGGAACAGCCACAACTGCACGCCCATCAACCACGATGTGCCGACCATGCCGAGCAACAGCAATGGTGTGCGGCGCACCCGCCCGAACAGCTCACCGACCCGCTGCCAGTCCCTGGATGCCAGCATGAACAGCGTCAGGCAGGGCAGAGTCAGTAGGGTCCGCCAGCCGAAGATTTCCTCGCCATCCAGGGGCTTCAGGAAGGAGGTATAGAAGTACATCACGGCGAACAGACAGGACGCCATGACCGACGAAACAATGCCTTTTGACACGAATGCCTCGAAAACGGGTAAGTGAGCGGGTAGATCAGCCGCGCATGATCTCAGGGGGACCGCGTTGCGGCAACAGGAGCGGCCAGGGCCAGCAGCAGCTCGCTGGCGGGCATGGGCCGGGCGAACAGGTAACCTTGCTGGAAGTCCACGCCATGGCGCGCCAGATAGTCGCGCTGCACCTCGGTTTCGACACCTTCGGCGACGATGCCCAGGGCCAGCTTGGCGGACAGCTCGATGATGGTGTCGAGAATGTGCTGCGACAGGGCGTCACCTCCGATCATGGCGACGAAGCTCTGGTCGATCTTCAGGTAGTCGACATTGAACTGGCGCAAGTAGTTGAGGCTTGACTGACCAGTACCGAAATCGTCCAGGGCGATCATCACCCCCATTGCGTGCAGTTTTTCGAACAGGTCGAGGGTGACCGGGGTGGGCTCGATCAGCTTGCGCTCGGTCAGTTCCAGGGTCAGTACCACCCGCCCGGGCGGGAAGTGCTGGAGGAAGGTCTGGCAGTCATCGAGCAGGCCCAGGTCGCGGCAGTGGTCGGCAGTGATGTTGATGCCAACGTGAAAACCGTCCTCGAGCAACGCCGCGTGCGGCGCCAGGACCTGGGCGGTGCGCAGCATCAAGCCGCGGGTCATGGCGACGATCTGGCCGCTGTGCTCGGCGTAGGGGATGAACAGGTCGGGGCGCACCAGGCCTTCGCGGGGGTGCTGCCAGCGCATCAGCACCTCGACCCCGGCCCAGCGGTAATCGCCCTTGCGCACCACCGGCTGGAAGTAGGGAAGGAACTCGTCGGCCTCCAAGGCCCGATCCAGTTCGCTGCGCGATGAGCTGGCGCGGCGTATCTGCCAACGACAGACCGCGCCTGCCGCCACGCCCAGTATCAGCAACAGGCTCAGCAGAGCGGGGTAGCGCGAGCGCATCAATGCGGCTCGCTTGCCCACGTCATATCCAGCGTGCACGTCGAATGGATAGCGAGTGGACGCATACTGGGTAGCGGCGATGGCCGCGACCGGCGGCTTGCCGTCGTGAACCTGGCCATCACTGCCAATCCAGTGATTGCCAACATGCACCTTGACCTGGTTGTCCGCGCCGATCAGGTGTAGCGCGGTCAGCAGGTGCCGGCCATCGACTGTGGTAATCGCTCCCCGATCGCCGTGTTCCTGCTGGCTGGTCCGATAGACCAGCAGTGCATGCCCCGGGGTGACCGAGTTGCCATTCATCAGCCATAGCTGCCCGTTGGTGTAGTCCCTGGCATTCACTGGTTCGTCGAAATCACCGTATAGCGAGGTGCAATACAACCGGTTGTGATCGAACAGGTTGGTCGAACGCACGAAAGCATTGCGGGTAAGCTCGATGCGCAGTTCCAGTTGCACCTCGTCGCAAGGTTGTCCGGCCTTGGGGAGCAACCGATGTGCGGTTGTGGCCAGGCTGTCAAGGATCTCTTCAATATGGCTGGCTACTTCCTTGGCCGTGGCCAGGCTATCGGCCTGCAGTTCCTGGTCGGTCTGCCAGCGCATCACGGCCAGCCCACAGAGGAGCGGCACCACACCCACCCCCCAGGGCAGCAGGGCGCGCCAGCTCCAGCGGGCAGGGCGTTTGGCGGTCAAGGGCATGGCGCGTGGGGACCTTCTATGCAACGGTATGGTGAGGCAAAGGATAGCCGTTTGTCGGAACAACCTGCGAACTAAAGCGCGACAAACAAATTTACGCACTGTAGAATTGAGTTACGAATACAACAATAAGGTTCTCCGCCTCCCGGGGAATCAAGCCCGCCGAGAATGGGTCCATATGACATACCATGGGTTCAAGCTGATCATTGGTGACTTCCTGGCCCGCAGCGTGCGCGGGATCCCATGCTCACCACCACGCCATCTCCACATCGCAAGCCTGTAATCAACCGTTTTTCGCTGCAGATGAGGACACCAAAATGGCAGATATCTTCGAAAACCCGATGGGCCTGGAAGGCTTTGAATTCATTGAGCTCGCCTCGCCGACCCCCGGCGTGCTGGAGCCAGTATTCCAGATCCTCGGTTTCACCAAGGTGGCTACCCACCGTTCAAAGGATGTGCACCTGTATCGTCAGGGCGGTATCAACCTGATACTGAACAACGAACCGAAGAGCGTAGCCTCGTATTTCGCCGCCGAGCATGGTCCCTCGGTGTGCGGCATGGCCTTCCGCGTTCGCAACGCCCATGAAGCCTATGCTCGCGCGCTGGAGCTGGGTGCCCAACCAGTGGAAATCGAGACCGGCCCGATGGAGCTGCGCCTGCCGGCGATCAAAGGTATCGGTGGCGCGCCGCTGTACCTGATCGACCGTTATGAAGAGGGCAGTTCGATTTATGACATCGACTTCAAGTTCATCGAAGGTGTAGACCGCAATCCGGTCGGCGCGGGCCTGAAGATCATCGATCACCTCACCCATAACGTCTATCGCGGGCGCATGGCTTACTGGGCTGGCTTCTACGAGAAGCTGTTCAACTTCCGCGAGATCCGTTACTTCGATATCAAGGGCGAGTACACCGGCCTGACCTCCAAGGCGATGACCGCCCCAGACGGCATGATCCGCATCCCGCTCAACGAGGAATCGTCCAAAGGGGCGGGGCAGATCGAAGAGTTCCTGATGCAATTCAACGGTGAGGGTATCCAGCACGTTGCCTTCCTCACCGACGACCTGCTCAAGACCTGGGACGCGCTAAAAGGTTTCGGCATGCGCTTCATGACGGCGCCGCCGCAGACCTACTACGAGATGCTCGAGGAGCGCCTGCCAGGGCATGGCGAGCCGGTCGATCAGTTGCAGGCCCGTGGCATCCTGCTGGACGGTGCTTCCGAGGCTGGCGACAAGCGGCTGTTGCTGCAGATCTTCTCCGAGACCCTGCTGGGCCCGGTGTTCTTTGAGTTCATCCAGCGCAAGGGTGACGACGGCTTCGGTGAAGGCAACTTCAAGGCGCTGTTCGAGTCGATCGAGCGTGACCAGGTGCGTCGCGGCGTGTTGAGCACCGAGTAATCGGCCGAGCACACCATCGCGGGGCAAGCCCGCTTCCACACCGGAAGGTGGCGGGAGCGGGCTTGCCCCGCGCTAAGTTGTGGCGAACGTTCATTGTTGCCTGTTCAGGTAGCGGATCACCGCTTCGGCTACCTTGGTGCTTGATGCCGGATTCTGCCCGGTGATCAAGCTACCGTCCTCCACCACATAGGGCGCCCACGGGTCATCCGCCTTGCTGTACTCGCCACCGCGAGCACCCAGTTCGTTCTCGGTGAGAAACGGCACCACCTTGTCCAGCTCAACCAGTTTTTCTTCGGTATTGGAAAAGCCGGTGACCCTGCGCCCTTTGAGCAGCAAGCTGTTGTCGCCGAGCTTGATGTTGAGCAGGCCCACCACCCCATGGCACACCGCGGCGACCGCGCCGCCGCGCTCATGGATCCGCCGTGCCAGCTCCTGCAATGGCTGGTTGTCGGGGAAGTCCCACATCACGCCGTGGCCACCGGTGTAGTAGATCGCGCTGTACTGGTCGGCCTTGACCTGGCCGGGGCTCAAGGTGGCGCCAAGGCGGTTCATGAACGCCTTGTCGTTGTACCATTGCCAGTCCAGGTCCGGCGCCATCTGCAGGCTGTGGGGGTCGATCGGTACATAGCCGCCCGCCGGGCTGACATAGTCGACGGTAAAACCCGCTTTTTGCACTGCGTCGACAAAGTGCACGGCCTCGCCCAGCCACAATCCTGTGGCGCGCTTGATATCGGGATACTTGGCGGTATTGGTCAGCACGACCAGGAGCTTCTTGTTCATGTGCGCATGCCCGTCGAATCCATGGGAAAACGTTTGGCCAGCAAGATCAAAAGCCATTTGAGCATAGCCCTCGCCACGCAATGCGCCATGGGCACGGGCGCTGTGCTAGGCTGCTGCAAAAGTCGACGTACTACCGGGAGACGCCATGGACCAGGACACTTCCATATTTATGCAGGCCGCCATCGACGAGGCCCGCAAGGGACTCGAGGAGGGCGGCATTCCGATCGGCTCGGTACTGGTGCACGAGGGCAGGATCATCGGCCGTGGCCACAATCGCCGCGTACAGCAGGGCAGTGCCATCCTGCATGGCGAGATGGATGCCCTGGAGAATGCCGGTCGGCAGCCAGCCCGGGTTTACCAGCAGGCCACCCTCTATACCACCTTGTCGCCCTGTGCCATGTGCAGTGGCGCAATCCTGCTGTATGGCATCAAGCATGTGATCATCGGCGAGAACGTCACCTTCATGGGCGAAGAGCAGTTGCTCGGCGACCGTGGCGTGCGCCTCGAGGTGCATGACGATGAAACCTGCAAGGCGCTGATGCGCCGGTTCATCGAAGCCAACCCAGAGCTGTGGAACGAAGATATTGGCCGCTGACCTGCACACCCAAGGCGCAGATATCCAGGTAATCCACCTGGCACCACCGTCGTCTTCTCTGGCCGAGGTGGGCAGGCCCATCGCCGGCTTCGATTGGAGCGCGACGCCGTTGGGGGCGTTGACCTCCTGGCCGCCTACCCTGCGCATCGCTGTAGACATGGTACTGATGTCTCCCTTTCCCTGTGCGCTGGCATGGGGCTCTGCCCTGACGGTCATCCACAATGACGCCTATCGGGTCTTGCTGGGCGGCGCAGCCGACCACCAGGGGCGTGCCTTCGACGCGCTCTGGGAGCAGTCATGGGAGAGTATGGGGGCAAGCGTATTCAAGGTGTTGCAGGGCCAGGGCAGCCTGATCGAGGATGCCCCGTTGGCAGTGTATCGAGAGGGTATCACTGGCAAGGCCTGGGTCTCTGGCTGCTTCTCGCCTATTCGTGACGACGGTGGTGCGGTTGCCGGGTTTCTCCACGCGCTGTTCGAGACCACTGCCAGTGTCGGGGCCTGCCACGAATGGCGCGAGCTGGCGCAATCCTTCGATGCGCGCCTGGCGCAGTACCTGGCCGATCCTGAACATACCTGGCAGCTGTCGCCCGATGTAATGCTGATGCTCGACGCCGACCTGCGCGTGCGCACGGCCAACCCTGCTTGGCATCGGCTGCTGGGTTGGGATGAGGCTGCGCCGATGCAAATGGCGCTCCCCGACCTGTTCCATCCCGCGGACCGTACCGAAGCGCAGTTGACGCTGATGGCGCTTGTGCAGGGACACGCCGCGCCGCCCTTCGAGGGTCGGGTTCGCCATAGCGACGGTCATTACTGCTGGTTCCGTTGGACTGGCAGTGCCCACCAGCTGTTGCCGACGCTGGTGGGGAGGAACATCACCGCTGACCGCCATGAGGTCCAGCGTCTGGCTGAGGCGGCGGTGCGTGATAGTCAGCGCATGGAAGGGGTTGTGAAGGTGGCGGGTGGGCTGGCACACGAAATGAATAACGTACTGTCGGGAGTCGGCAGTAGCCTGGAGCTGCTCGAACGACGCCTCGCCCAGGGACGAATGGAACGGGTGGATGAATATGTGCGAATGGCACGGGAGTGTGCCCAGCGCGCTATTGGCCTGACCCAGAACTTGCTGGCGTTTGCCCGGAGCCAGCCATTGGCCCCCAATCCGCTGAGCATCAACCGGCTGTTGGAGGAAGCGGAGCCCATACTACGCCAGACCTTGGGCGCCGAGATGACCTTGAATATGCAACTGGATGTGGCGCCTTGGCCCTTGCAGGTCGATCCGGATACCTTGCGTAACGCGCTTCTGCACTTGTGCAGTAATGCACGCGATGCCTGCCTGGGTGAAGGCAACCTGACGATCCATACCGCCAACGAGCGGCTGGAGATGCCCAGCGAAGGGCCGGAAGCCCTGCCGCCGGGGGACTACGTCACGCTGCAGGTCGAGGACGATGGGCATGGCATGAGTCGTCAGGACCTGGCAAGGGTGTTTGAGCCGTTCTACACCACCAAGCCCTTGGGGCAGGGAGCCGGCCTGGGGCTACCTATGGTGCATGGTTTCGTACAGCAGTCCGGCGGCCAGATGTGGATTGAGTCGGCGATCGACCAGGGTACCAGGGTCGTCATGATGTTCCCCCGCTATCAGGGGACGTTGCCGGACAGCATCGCTCATGATGCAACGCCGCGACAGATGCAGAGTGAACGATTGTTGCTGGTCGATGATGAAGGCAACCTGCGTGGCCTGATGAAGGAGGCGCTGGTTGATTACGGTTTCGAGGTGTGCGACGTGCCTGATGCCAACAGCGCGTTAGGGCAATTCAGGCATGGCGGCCCGTTCGACCTGGTGATAACCGATATCGGCCTGCCGGGTGGGTTCAGCGGTCGTCAGGTAGCCAGGGCACTGCGCATGATGAAGCCAGAACAGAAGATCCTGTTCATCACCGGGTATACCGCCGAGCCGGTGGAACAGTCCCTGCTTGACGAACCGGGCACGGCATTGATGTTCAAGCCGTTTTCGTTGCAGATGCTGGTAGAGCAGATACAGAGGATGTTGCAGGCCTGAAGCCGGCGATCACAGCCCCTGCTGCAAGTAGGGGTCGTCCGGGTTCTGCCGCTCAAGTTCGGCCAGCAGCACCTGGACATTCTGCAACTGTCCGGTTTCCTTCCAGTACTCGATCAGTAGTACCCGGGCCTGGCGGTTGGCGGGTTGACGATTGAGCACGGTCTCCAGCTGTTTCTGCGCGGCATCGAGCTGGTCCAACTGATGCAGAGTGATGGCCAGCGTATAACGATACTCGGTGTTTTCCGGTTCCAGTTCGACCGCCCGGGAAAGTGCCAGCAGGGCATATTCCTGTTGTTCGTGGCGGGTCAGCCACAGCCCCAGTTCATACTGCAAGAAGGCGGAGTCAGGGCGTAGCGCCAGCGCCTTGGCGAGTACCTCGCGGGAGGCGTCATGCTGGCCCTGCTGCTCCAGCAAGCGGACTTGCGTGGCCAGGGCGTCCAGGCCTTCTGGGGCCACAGCCAGGCTGCGCCGCAGGGCCTGTATGGCGGCGTCATAGGCTTGTTCGTGCATGTAGAGCCGGGCTAGGTGCAGCTGTGCGGCGGCGTCGTCAGGCTGTTGTTCCAGGGCCTGTTCGTACTGTTCCAGAGCCGTCTGCAAGGGCCCGAAGTACAGGCCGATGGCGTCCGGGTCCAGGCCCAGCAGCGCATCCACCGCGGCGAAGCGCACACTCTGCTCGTCATCCTCCAATAACGGCCCCAGAACCAGGCTGCGCTGGGCGGCCGGCAACAGGCGACGGATGCTGCCGATGGCAGCCCGGCGTACCAACGGATCGGCGTGCTCGAGGCCCATGCTGGCCAGCTTCAAGGCCTGTGGCGAAGGGTAGTTGGGCAATTCGGCATACAACGCGGCGCGGCGGATGGGGGGCAGGTCGTCGCGTTGCAACTGCTGGTACAACACCCGCGCGGCGCCCGGCAGGCCATCATGTGCCTGGCGCAGGGCCTTGGCGTAACTGTGGGGTGGCAGGCTGGGCGGTGCGGGTTGCCGGTCACGCCACAGATAGCCGATCGCAACGGGCAGTACAAGCAGAAGTAACAGGGCGATCAGGAGGAGGCGGTGTCTGGGCATCTCGCGGTCCGTGGTGGCGGTATCGCAGAGCTTGGGGCAGACAGGTAGCAAATGCAATGATCAGGGTACGATCCCGGGGCAGCGCCGAGTTGCAGGTTCAGCGGCACGTGGACAAGCTGTGTGCTGTCGGCGTGCTTTGCAAGCGTGCAGGGACTGCTTGCATATCGGTGATGTTCCTCGTGGCGCTCTGCGGGTATCCTCGCCTGAGCCTTTCCTGAACTGTCCTGATTTCCAAGGAGCTGCACGCTGTGTTCAAACATGTCGATGCCTATGCCGGCGACCCGATCCTCTCGTTGATGGAAACCTTCAAGGCCGACCCGCGGGCCGCCAAGGTCAACCTGAGTATCGGCCTGTACTACGACGAAGCCGGCGTGGTGCCGCAGCTGGCGGCGGTGGCCGAGGTGGAGAAACGCCTGGCCGGCCAGCCCCATGAAGCCTCGCTGTACCTGCCGATGGAAGGCCTGGCCGCCTACCGCCAGGCGATCCAGGCGCTGCTGTTCGGCGCCGAGCACCCGGCCGTCGTCGCTGGCCGCGTGGCCACCGTGCAGACCGTCGGCGGCTCGGGCGCGCTGAAAGTCGGTGCCGACTTCCTCAAGCGTTACTTCCCAGGCTCCGAGGTATGGGTGAGCAACCCGACCTGGGACAACCACCGGGCAATCTTCGAAGGCGCGGGTTTCAAGGTGCACACCTACCCGTACTTCGACCCTGACACCCGCGGCGTCGACTTCGCCGGCATGCTGGCCAGCCTGCAGGCCTTGCCGCAGAACAGCGTGGTCCTGCTGCACCCGTGCTGCCACAACCCCACCGGCGTCGACCTGGACCAGCAGCAGTGGCAACAGGTGGTAGAGGTGGTCAAGGCGCGCCAGTTGATCCCGTTCCTCGATATCGCCTACCAGGGCTTCGGCGAAGGCCTGGTCGAAGACGCCTATGCGATCCGCGAAATGGCCGGTGCCGGCGTGCCTTGCCTGGTCAGCAACTCGTTCTCGAAGATCTTCTCGCTGTACGGCGAGCGGGTAGGGGGCTTGTCGGTGGTCTGTGATGATGCTGCCACCGCTTCCAGCGTGCTGGGTCAGCTCAAGGCGACTGTGCGTCGCAACTACTCCAGCCCGCCTGCGTTCGGCGCCCAGCTGGTGGCCGGGGTGCTCGGCGACGCTGAGCTGAGTGCCAAGTGGGCCGCAGAAGTGGAAGTGATGCGCAAGCGCATCCTCGACATGCGCCAGGGGCTGGTCGACCTGCTCGGCGAGCTGCTGCCAGGCCAGGACTTCCAGTTCTTCCTGCGCCAGCGGGGCATGTTCAGCTATACCGGTTTCAGCGTGGAACAAGTGCGTCGGCTGCGTGATGAGTTTGGCGTGTACCTGATCGACAGCGGCCGGGTATGCATGTCCGGGCTGCGCCCGGCCAACCTGCGTCAAGTGGCCGAGGCATTTGCCGCCGTGCACAAGGGCTGACATCGGCGCTGGCCGAACTGGCTTTATCGCGGGGCAAGTCGCATCGGCGCACCGATGCGCCTTGCCCCGCAGTAGTTTTTGCAACCCGAAATCCTGCTTTCTTGTACAGACAAGTGCAACCGTCCCTCGGGCGGGGCTTCCCCAAGTGCAACCTTTGCATGCACAATCGCGCCCCTCTTCCCCGGTTGAGTTGGGCGAATCGTCTATTTCGCCATTCTCAGCCTGTTGCAGTCTTGCGAGTGGAGCTTCACCCGGAATGAATGAGCAGGCCCCAAGCGTTGAACAACGCTTTGCAGAATCGACCCCCGCCACCCTCGGCAGCTGGTCGCGTCAAGACACCACCTGGATGCTGGGCCTGTTCGGCACGGCCATCGGCGCCGGAACCCTGTTCCTGCCCATCAACGCCGGCCTTGGCGGTTTCTGGCCGCTGCTGGTCCTGGCTTTGCTGGCTTTCCCCATGACCTACTTCGCTCATCGCGGGCTGACCCGTTTCGTGCTGTCGGGCAGCAAGGGCGGTGATATCACCGACGTGGTCGAGGAACATTTCGGCATCACCGCCGGTGCGCTGATCACCGTCTTGTACTTCTTCGCCATCTTCCCGATCCTGCTGATCTACAGCGTGGCGCTGACCAACACCGTCAGCAGCTTCATGGAGCACCAGCTGCATATCGCGCCGCCGCCGCGGGCAATCCTGTCGTTCGTGCTGATCCTCGGCCTGCTGGCCATCGTGCGCTGCGGCGAACAGGCCACGGTCAAGGTCATGAGCCTGCTGGTGTATCCGTTCATCGTCGCCCTGGCTTTGCTGGCCCTCTACCTGGTGCCGCACTGGACCGGCGGCATCCTTGACACCGCTACCCAGGTGCCGTCCGGCTCGGCCTTCCTGCACACCGTGTGGCTGGCCATTCCGGTGATGGTGTTCTCGTTCAACCACTCGCCGATCATCTCGGCCTTTGCCGTTGATCAGAAGCGCCGCTACGCCGAGCACGCCGACGAGCGCAGCGGCCAGATCCTGCGCCGCGCCCACCTGCTGATGGTGCTGATGGTGCTGTTCTTCGTGTTCAGCTGCGTGCTGACCCTGAGCAGCGCCCAGCTGGCTGAAGCCAAGGCGCAGAACCTGTCGATCCTGTCCTACCTGGCCAACCACTTCGAGCAGCCGGCCATCGCTTTCGCCGCGCCACTGATCGCCTTCATCGCCATCGCCAAGTCGTTCCTGGGCCACTACATCGGTGCCAGCGAAGGCCTCAAGGGCATGATCGTCAAGACCGGCATGCGCCCGGGCGCCAAGGCCCTGGACCGCATCGTCGCCGCACTGATGTTGGTGGTGTGCTGGATCGTCGCCACCCTCAACCCGAGCATCCTGGGCATGATTGAATCGCTCGGCGGTCCGATCATCGCCGTGCTGCTGTTCCTGATGCCGATGTATGCCATCCGCCGCGTGCCGTCGATGCGCAAGTACAGCGGTGCGCTGTCCAACGTGTTCGTGGTGGTGGTCGGCCTGGTGGCCTTGACCTCGGTGGTTTACGGCCTGCTGGCTTGATGCATTTCTGAATGCGGTGTGCCCGGGTGGCTTGTTGCGATCCGGGCATTTTTTTGTCCACAAGAATTGTCTGGCAATGCAACAATTTCATGTTTGGTTATAGGCACTTGCGCGTCTTCATGCTTAACTCGAGGTCTTTTTCCAAACCCGCAAAGGATTTCCGTCATGGCTCAAGTGACTCTCAAAGGCAACCCGGTTCAAGTCAAAGGCGAGCTGCCGAAAGCTGGCGCCCAGGCACCTGCCTTCTCCCTGGTGGCTGGCAACCTGGCCGATACGTCGCTGAAAGACTTTGCCGGCAAGCGCAAGGTGCTGAACATCTTCCCAAGCGTCGATACCCCGACCTGCGCCACCTCGGTGCGCAAGTTCAACGCTCAGGCCAACGACGTGGCCAACACCGTGGTGCTGTGCATCTCCGCCGACCTGCCGTTCGCCCAGGCGCGCTTCTGCGGCGCTGAAGGCCTGGAGAACGTGAAGAACCTGTCGACCCTGCGTGGCCGCGAGTTCCTGGAAAACTACGGCGTGGCCATCGTCGATGGCCCGCTGGCCGGCCTGGCCGCTCGCGCCGTGGTGGTGCTGGACGAAAACGACAAGGTGCTGCACAGCGAGCTGGTGGGCGAAATCGCCGACGAGCCGAACTACGATGCGGCACTGGCTGTCTTGAAGTAACGCCACGCGCCCGTTTGGGCGGCGTGGGAGCGGGCTTGACCCGCGATTGCACGTTGAAGGCAGACGTCATAGCCTGATACGACGCCATTGCGATGCTAGCCCGCTCTCACTGGCGGGTTACACCCTGTTACGGCCTGGACCCTGTTCCAGGCCGTTTTCATTTAAAGTTCACCCCTTTGCCAACGTCAGCCGAAGGTAAAGCACTGGTAAAGCCCCTTTGCTAAAACGATGCCAGTGCTTATCGTTCACGCTCGCCACACCGTCATTCTCTGAACAAGGTTCGTTCAACCCATGCAAGCCTCCAATTCCCGTTCCCCTCGTCGCTGGCTGTTCGGCCTGCTGATCCTGCTGCTGGTGGCCCTGTTGGCCTGGTGGCTGTGGCCCGCAACGACTGCCCATCCAGAGGGTAGCGGACAACGCCCGGGCAAAGGCATGGGCGGCCGGCCGGGTTTTGGCGCCTCCACCGAAGCGGTGCCGGTGCGCGTCGAGCCTGCGCGGGTGGGTGACTTCCCGCTGTACTACAAGGCCCTTGGCACCGTGACCGCGACCAACACGGTCAACGTGCGCAGCCGGGTGGCCGGCGAGCTGGTCAAGATCCACTTCAAGGAAGGCCAGCAGGTCAAGGCCGGTGACCTGCTCGCCGAGATCGACCCGCGCAGCTACCGCATCGCCCTGCAGCAGGCCGAAGGCACCCTGGCGCAAAACCAGGCGCAACTGAAGAATGCCCAGGTCGACCTGGCCCGTTATAAGGGCCTGTATGCCGAAGACAGCATCGCCAAGCAGACCCTGGACACCGCCGAGGCACAGGTCGGGCAATTCCAGGGGCTGGTCAAGACCAACCAGGCGCAGGTCAACGATGCCCGCCTGAACCTGGCGTTCACCCAGATCCGTGCGCCGATCAGCGGTCGCCTTGGCCTGCGCCAGCTGGACCTGGGCAACCTGGTCGCCGCCAACGACACCACGGCGCTGGTGGTCATTACCCAGACCGAACCGATCAGCGTCGCCTTCACCTTGCCGGAAACCCAGCTCGACACCGTGCTCGCCCGCTACCGCAGCGGTGCCAGCCTGCCGGTCGAAGCCTGGGACCGTGGCGATCAGAAGCTGCAGTCCACCGGCGTGCTGGGCAGCCTCGACAACCAGATCGACACCGCCACCGGCACCCTGAAGTTCAAGGGCACCTTCCAGAACACCGACCACGCCCTGTTTCCCAACCAGTTCGTCAATGTGCGCCTGTTGGCCGACACCCTGAAACAGGTGGTACTGGCGCCGACCGCGGCCATCCAGTTCGGCAATGACGGCACCTTCGCCTACGTGGTCAACGCCGAGAACACCATCAACATCCGCCCCCTCAAGGTCGGTGCGAGCGATGGTGAGAACAGTGTGATCGTCGAGGGCCTGGCCGCCGGTGACCGCCTGGTCCTGGAAGGCACCGACCGCCTGCGCGAAGGCTCCAAGGTCGAGGTGGTCGAAGACAGCTCGCAAGTGCCGACCACCCCGGGCCAGCATCTGCAGGGGCAGGGCGCCAAGGGCTCGGCGCAGACTGGTGAACCAGGCTCCAAGGCGGGCGCATGAACCTCTCGCGCCTGTTCATCCTGCGGCCGGTGGCCACCACGCTGAGCATGCTGGCCATCGTCCTGGCCGGCCTGATCGCCTACAAGCTGCTACCGGTGGCGGCCTTGCCCCAGGTCGACTACCCGACCATCCGCGTCATGACCCTGTACCCCGGCGCCAGCCCCCAGGTGATGACCAGCGCCGTCACCGCGCCACTGGAGCGTCAGTTCGGCCAGATGCCGGGCCTCGAGCAGATGGCCTCGACCAGCTCCGGCGGCGCTTCGGTGCTGACCCTGCGTTTCAACCTCGACATGAACATGGATGTCGCCGAGCAGCAGGTACAGGCCGCGATCAACGCCGCCAGCAACCTGCTGCCCAGCGACCTGCCGGCACCGCCGGTGTACAACAAGGTCAACCCGGCCGACACGCCGGTGCTGACCTTGGCCATCTCGTCCAAGACCATGCCGCTGCCCAAGCTCAACGACCTGGTCGACACCCGCGTAGCGCAGAAAATCGCCCAGATCAGTGGCGTCGGCATGGTCAGCATCGCCGGCGGCCAGCGCCAGGCGGTGCGGATCAAGGTCAACGTCGACGCCCTGGCGGCCAACGGCCTGAACCTGGACGACGTGCGCACCCTGATCGGTGCCTCCAACGTCAACCAGCCCAAGGGCAACTTCGATGGCCCGACCCGGGTGTCGATGCTCGACGCCAATGACCAGCTGCGCTCGCCGGCCGAGTACGCCAATCTCATCCTCAAGTACAACAATGGCGCACCGCTGCGCCTGAAGGACGTCGCCGAGATCGTCGACGGCGCCGAGAACGAGCGCCTTGCCGCCTGGGCCAACCAGAACGAGGCGGTCCTGCTGAACATCCAGCGCCAACCCGGCGCCAACGTCATCGAGGTGGTCGACCGGATCAAGGAACTGCTGCCGTCGATCACCGATAACCTGCCGGCGGGTCTGGACGTGAGCGTGCTCACCGACCGTACCCAGACCATCCGTGCCGCCGTGCGCGACGTGCAGCACGAGTTGCTGTTCGCCATTGCCCTGGTGGTGATGGTGACCTTCCTGTTCCTGCGCCGGGCGTCGGCCACGATCATCCCGTCGATCGCCGTGCCGCTGTCGCTGATCGGCACCTTCGGGGTGATGTACCTGGCCGGTTTCTCGGTCAACAACCTCACGCTGATGGCCCTGACCATCGCCACCGGTTTCGTGGTGGACGATGCCATCGTCATGCTGGAGAACATCTCCCGGCATATAGAAGAGGGCGAGACACCGCTGCAGGCCGCGCTCAAGGGCGCTAAACAGATCGGTTTCACCCTGATCTCGCTGACCTTCTCGCTGATCGCGGTATTGATCCCGCTGCTGTTCATGGCCGACGTGGTCGGGCGGCTATTCCGCGAGTTCGCCATCACCCTGGCGGTGGCCATCCTGATTTCCCTGGTGGTGTCACTGACGCTGACGCCGATGATGTGCGCCCGGCTGCTCAAGCGCGAGCCCAAGGAAGAGGAGCAAGGCCGCTTCTACCGTGCTAGCGGCGCCTGGATCGACTGGCTGATCAAGCACTACGCCAGTGCCCTGACCTGGGTGCTCAAGCGCCAGCCATTGACCTTGCTGGTGGCCGTGGCCACCTTGGCGTTGACCGTGGTGCTTTACCTGATGGTGCCCAAGGGCTTCTTCCCGGCCCAGGACACCGGGGTGATCCAGGGTATTTCCGAGGCACCGCAGTCGACTTCGTTCGCCGCCATGAGTCAACGCCAGCAGGCACTGACCGAGGTGATCCTGCAGGACCCGGCGGTGCAGAGCCTGTCTTCCTACATCGGTGTGGACGGCGACAACGCCACCCTGAACAGCGGCCGCCTGCTGATCAACCTCAAGCCCCATGGCGAGCGCGACGTGACGGCAGCCGAGGTGATCAGCCGCTTGCAGCCGCAGCTCGACAAGCTGGTCGGCATCCGCCTGTTCATGCAGCCGGTGCAGGACCTGAGCATCGAGGACCGGGTCAGCCGCACCCAGTACCAGTTCAGCCTCAGCTCGCCGGATGCCGACATGCTTGCCGAGTGGAGCGGCAAGCTGGTGCAGGCACTGAAGGACCGCCCGGAACTCCAGGACGTGGCCAGCGATCTGCAGGACAAGGGCCTGCAGGTGTACCTGGTGATCGACCGCGACATGGCCAGCCGTCTCGGCATCACCGTGGCGCAGATCACCAACGCCCTGTACGACGCCTTCGGTCAGCGGCAGATCTCGACCATCTACACCCAGGCCAGCCAGTACCGCGTTGTACTGCAGTCGCAGACTGCGGCCAGCCTCGGTCCGCAGGCGCTTGAGGCGGTCCACGTCAAGGCCGCCGACGGCGGCCAGGTGCGCCTGTCGGCCCTGGCGCGCATCGAGCAGCGCCAGGCCCAGTTGGCCATCTCGCACATCGGCCAGTTCCCGGCGGTGATGATGTCGTTCAACCTGGCCCATGGCGCGTCCCTGGGCGAGGCGGTCAAGGTGATCGAGCAGGTGCAGCAGGACATCGGCATGCCGATCGGCGTGCAGACCCGCTTCCAGGGCGCTGCCGAGGCGTTCCAGGCCTCGCTGTCGAGTACCTTGCTACTGATCCTCGCCGCCGTGGTGACCATGTACATCGTGCTTGGCGTGCTCTACGAGAGCTACATCCACCCGGTGACCATCCTCTCGACGTTGCCTTCGGCGGCGGTGGGGGCCTTGCTGGCGCTGTTGCTGAGCGGCAACGACCTGGGCATGATCGCCATTATCGGCATCATCCTGCTGATCGGCATCGTCAAGAAGAACGCGATCATGATGATCGACTTCGCCCTGGAAGCCGAGCGCCATCAGGGCATGAGCCCGAGTGATGCGATCTATCAGGCTGCGCTGCTGCGCTTCCGGCCGATCCTGATGACCACCCTGGCCGCGCTGTTCGGTGCCGTGCCGCTGATGCTCGCCACCGGTTCCGGCGCCGAGCTGCGTCAGCCGCTGGGCCTGGTGATGGTTGGCGGCCTGCTGGTGAGTCAGGTGCTGACCCTGTTCACCACACCGGTCATCTACCTGTACTTCGATCGCCTGGCTCGTCGCTGGCGCCCGCTTGACGATGCGCGGCAGGCCGAAGCATGAACCTCTCCGCACCTTTCATCCGCCGGCCCGTGGCCACCATGCTGCTCAGCCTGGCGATCATGTTGCTGGGCGGGGTGAGTTTCGGCCTGCTGCCGGTGTCGCCGTTGCCGCAGATGGATTTCCCGGTGATCGTGGTACAGGCCAGCCTGCCTGGAGCCAGCCCCGAGGTCATGGCGTCCACCGTCGCCACGCCGCTGGAGCGCAAGCTTGGCGCCATTGCCGGCGTCACCACCCTGACCAGCAGTTCCAACCAGGGCTCGACCCGGGTGATCATCGGCTTTGAACTGGGCCGCGACATTGATGGTGCGGCACGCGAGGTGCAGGCCGCGATCAACGCTACCCGCAACCTGCTGCCCAGCGGCATGCGCAGCATGCCCACCTACAAGAAGATCAACCCTTCCCAGGCGCCGATCATGGTGCTGTCGCTGACCTCGCAGGTGCTGTCCAAGGGCAAGCTCTACGACCTGGCCGACACCATCCTGTCCCAGAGCCTGTCACAGGTCAGCGGGGTAGGGGAAGTACAGATCGGCGGCAGTTCGCTGCCGGCGGTGCGCATCGAGCTCGAGCCGCAACTGCTCAACCAGTACGGCCTGTCCCTGGACGATGTGCGCGCCGCGGTGGCCAACGCCAACCAGCGCCGGCCCATGGGCTTTGTCGAGGACAGCGAGCGCAACTGGCAAGTGCGCGCCAACGACCAGTTGGAGCAGGCCGAAGACTACAAGCCTATCATCATCCGCCAGCAGAATGGTTCGATCCTGCGGCTGTCGGATGTGGCCAAGGTCAGTGATGGCGTGGAAAACCGCTACAACAGTGGCTTCTTCAACGACGAGAGCGCTGTGCTGCTGGTGGTCAACCGCCAGGCCAACGCCAACATCATCCAGACCGTCGACCAGATCAAGGCCGAGCTGCCGGCACTGCAGTCGCTGTTGCCGGCCAGCGTCAAGCTCAACGTAGCCATGGACCGCTCGCCGGTGATCAAGGCCACCTTGAAGGAGGCCGAGCACACCTTGCTGATCGCGGTGGTGCTGGTGATCCTGGTGGTGTACCTGTTCCTCGGCAACTTCCGCGCCTCGCTGATCCCGAGCCTGGCGGTACCGGTGTCGCTGGTGGGGACCTTCGCCGTGATGTACCTGTGTGGGTTCTCGCTGAACAATCTGTCGCTGATGGCGCTGATCCTTGCCACCGGCCTGGTGGTGGACGATGCCATCGTGGTGCTGGAGAACATCTCCCGACACATCGAGAAGGGCGAGAGCCCGATGCGGGCGGCCTACAAAGGCGCGCAGGAGGTCGGTTTCACCCTGCTGTCGATGAACGTCTCGCTGGTGGCGGTGTTCGTCTCCATCCTGTTCATGGGGGGGATCGTTCGCGGGCTGTTCAAGGAATTCTCGATCACCCTGGCGGCGGCAATCATCGTCTCGCTGGTGGTGTCGCTGACCCTCACGCCGATGCTCTGCTCGCGCTGGCTCAAGATCCATGGCCCGCAGCAGCAGACCCGCCTGCAACGCTGGAGCGACCGTATTCACCAGCGCATGGTCGCCGGCTACGACAAGAGCCTGGGCTGGGCGCTGCGCCACAGGCGCCTGACCCTGCTCAGCCTGCTGGCCACCATCGTACTCAACATCGCGCTGTACGTGGTGGTGCCCAAGACCCTGATGCCGCAGCAGGACACCGGCCAATTGCAAGGTTTCATCCGCGGCGATGACGGGCTGTCGTTCACGGTCATGCAACCAAAGATGGAAATCTACCGCCGCGCCCTGCTCGCGGACCCGGCCGTGGAGAGTGTCGCCGGCTTCATTGGCGGCAACAGTGGTACCAATAATGCGTTCGTGCTAGTACGGCTGAAACCGATCGCCGAGCGCAAGGAGAATGCGCAGAAAGTCATCGACCGCTTGCGCAAGGACCTGCCGAAGATACCCGGCGGGCGCCTGTACCTGATGGCCGACCAGGACCTGCAACTCGGTGGCGGCGGGCGCGACCAGACCACCTCCCAGTACCTGTACACCTTGCAGAGCGGCGATCTGGCCGCTTTGCGCGAATGGTTCCCCAAGGTCGCCGCCGAGCTGCGCAAACTGCCCGAGCTGACCGCCATCGACGCCCGCGATGGCGCCGGTACCCAGCAGGTGACCCTGGTGGTCGACCGTGACCAGGCCAAGCGCCTGGGTATCGACATGGACATGGTCACCGCGGTGCTCAACAACGCCTACAGCCAGCGGCAGATATCGACCATCTACGACAGCCTCAACCAGTACCAGGTGGTACTGGAGATCAACCCGAAATACGCCTGGGACCCAAGTACCCTGGAACAAGTGCAGGTGATCACCGCCGACGGCGCCCGGGTGCCGCTGTCCACCTTCGCCCGCTATGAGAACAGCCTGGCCAACGACCGCGTCAGCCACGAAGGCCAGTTCGCCTCCGAAGACATCTCGTTCGATGTTGCCGAAGGCTACAGCCCCGACCAGGCCCTGGCCGCGCTGGAGCGGGCGGTGGCCAGGCTTGGCCTGCCCGAATCGGTGATCGCCAAGCTCGGTGGCGACGCGGACGCGTTCACCAAGACCGCCCAAGGCCAGCCGTTCATGATCCTCGGCGCCCTGGTGCTGGTGTACCTGGTGCTGGGCATTCTGTATGAAAGCTACATCCACCCATTGACGATCCTCTCCACGCTGCCTTCGGCAGGGGTCGGCGCCTTGCTGGCACTGTACCTGACCGGTGGCGAGTTCAGCCTGATCTCGCTGCTCGGGCTGTTCCTGCTGATCGGCGTGGTGAAGAAGAACGCCATTCTGATGATCGACTTGGCCCTGCAACTCGAGCGCCATGAAGGCTTGTCACCGGAGGCGTCGATCCGCCGTGCCTGCCTGCTGCGCCTGCGGCCGATCCTGATGACCACCCTGGCCGCGATCCTCGGCGCGCTGCCGCTGCTGCTCAGCCGCGCCGAGGGCGCCGAGATGCGCCAGCCGTTGGGCCTGACCATCATCGGCGGCCTGGTGTTCAGCCAGATCCTCACCCTCTACACCACCCCCGTGGTCTATCTGTACCTCGATCGCCTGCGCCACCGGTTCAACCGTTGGCGCGGCGTGCGCACCGATGCTGCCCTGGATACCCCGCTATGAACTTTGCCCACTCCCGAATCCATCGTGCCCTCAGGCTGCTCACCCATGGGCGCGGCTCGCGGCTGGTCAGCGCCGGGCTGTGCGTGGCCATGCTCAGCGCCTGTACCTTGAGCCCGGATTATCATCGCCCGGAACTCAGCACCCCGCTGCAGTTCAAGCAGGCCCAGGGCTGGACCCAGGCCAACCCATCCGATGCCATCGCCCGCGGGGCATGGTGGGAGCTGTATGGCGACAAGCAGCTCGACGCCCTGGTGGAAGAGCTCAACCGCAGCAACCAGACGGTGGCGCAGTACGAAGCGCAGTATCGTCAGGCCCAGGCGCTGGTGCGCAGCAGCCGCGCCGCGCTGTTCCCCTCATTGAACCTCTCCGTTGGGAAGAACCGTTCGGCCCAGGGCACCGGGAGCTCCAGCTCGAGCCTGTCGAACAACAGCAGTGGCATCCGCGATACCTACAACGCGCAACTCGGCGTGAGCTGGGAAATCGACCTGTGGGGCAAGCTGCGGGAGGCCATGAACGCCAACGAGGCCAGTGCCGAGGCCAGTTTGGCTGATATGGCGGCCATTCGCCTGAGCCAGCAGTCGGAACTGGTGCAGAACTACTTGCAACTGCGGGTCATCGACGCGCAGAAACGCTTGCTCGAGGCCACGGTAGCGGCCTATGAACGGTCGTTGAAGATGAACGAGAACCAGTATCGCGCCGGGGTTGCCGGGCCGGATGCCGTAGCCCAGGCACGTACCCAGCTCAAGAGCACCCAGGCCGACCTTATTGACCTGGCCTGGCAACGCGCGCAGTACGAAAACGCCATTGCCGTGCTGATGGGCAAGGCGCCGGCCGACTTCGCCCTGGCTGCGAGCCGCGACATTCCGGCGTTGCCGCCGGTGCCGGTGTCGCTCCCTTCGCAGTTGCTCGAGCGCAGGCCCGACATCGCTTCAGCCGAACGCAAGGTCATGGCGGCCAACGCCAACATCGGCGTCTCCCGGGCGGCGTACTTCCCCGACCTGTCCCTGAGCATGAATGGCGGGTACTCCAGCAGCAGTTTCAACAACTGGATCGAGCTTCCCAACCGTTACTGGTCCGTCGGCCCGCAGTTGGCGTTGACGTTGTTCGATGCCGGCAAGCGTAGCGCCGAGGTGGACCGCAGCGTGGCGGTGTACGACCAGACCGTGGCGCAGTACCGGCAGGCCGTGCTGGATGGGTTCAAGGAGGTCGAGAACTACCTGGTGCAGCTCAAGGTGTATGGGGACGAAGCCGTTGTCCGGCAGGAAGCGCTCGAGGCGGCGCGGGAGTCGTTACGCTTGACCGAGAACCAGTACAGGGCCGGGCTGATCGGTTACCTGGACGTGGTGAACGTGCAGACCACGGCGCTCAGTAGCGAGCGTAGTGTATTGACGCTGTTGCAGGGGCGGCTGGTGGCGAGCGTGCAGTTGATCGCGGCGCTTGGCGGTGGCTGGGATGCTCGAGCGCAGTTGGCCGAGCAGTGACCTGCTGTTTGCGCCTTACCCCGTGACGCTGTACCGCATCACAGATAGCCAGATGGCACGTGGCGTTTGGCCATTTCTCGTGCAAACTGGGTAAAGCCACCTCGTCGGTGGCACAATCCATTGCACGAGGAACGCCATGAGCGGACGTTGTCTGGGCTTGTCTGTGTGGTTGTCGTGCCTGCTGGCAGTTATTCCACTGCACGGCCTGGCCACAGACAGCTGCAAGCACCTCACCGCCACCGGCAACCCGGAGTACCCACCTTATCTCTGGCGCGACCCGCATAACCCCGAGCAACTTATCGGGGCCAATGCCGACCTGCTGAAGGAGGTGGCCAAGGACCTCGGCCTGGTGGTGGATGTGGTGTATGTCGGGCCGTGGTCCAGGGCGCAGGAGGAAGTGAGCAGCGGGCGCATCGACATGCTTGCCGGCTACTTTCGTACCCAGGCGCGTGAACTGTTGACCGACTTCATCAGCCCGCCATTTCTGTTCAATTCCAGCGTGGTCTGGGTGCGCAAGGGCGAGGGCTTCGCCTACAGCGACTGGTCCGACCTCAAGGGGCGACGCGGCGGAACGCTGGTCAACAATAGCCATGGCCAGGCGTTCGACGACTACGCCCGGGCGCAGCTCCACCTCGAAGCAGTGCCCAGCGCCACCCAGGCCTTCCAGAAGTTGCTGTTCAGGCGCAGCGACTACGTGATCTTCGAGCAGTATCCCGGCATGGCCTTGGCGCGCACGTTGGGCAAGGAAAAGGAGCTGGAGGTACTTGAGCCGCCGGTGTCCAGCGAAGGGCTGTACCTGGCGCTATCGCACAAGTCGGGTTGCAACCAGCCGGCACTGCGCGAACAGCTGGCGCGCAAGATGCGGGAGCTGGTGGCAGGGCCCTTGCCCGAACAACTGGTGGCCGAAAACCTGGAGCGCTGGCAGCGTCAACAGGCCGGAAAGTGAATCGGGCTGACGCGGCGCTGTCACGCTAGCTCAGCTCTTGCACTTGGCCACGACGACCTGGCAGGTCCGCGGCGTGCCCCCGGATCTGCCGGCGTAGCGCATGCAACTGTCCAGCGACTTCCTGCTCGCCATGGCCAGTGTCGGACCGAATGCCAGGCCACCCTCGCCGCTGCTGGGCAGCGCCTTGGCATAGCAGTTGGAGCCTTGGGCGGCGTAGCGGGTGCTGGCGTGCTTGTTCGAACAACCGGTCGAGATGAACAAGGTGATGGCGAGCAGGGCGAGGCGCACTGCATGCCGGGGCAGGGTGGCCATTGCAGGCTCCGGGAACGGCGTGGTGGTGTGTTGAGCTTAGCCGGAGTCGCTTCGCTTGGCTTGGTGTTTCTCGTGGTCAGGGATGCCAGATCGATGGGTTTGCCCGCGGTCGACGCCATGAGCACAAGCAAACGACAAGTGGCATTATGCCTCCAGTTACTCGCGAAAACGCTCTAACCCCTTCACTGCAGGGCTTGCGAGCGGATTTTGGATCCATCGAGAAGCACGAAAACCCCGTGCGTTTCAGCAAAGCTTGAGTACAATCATCGGCTTTTCCCGGGCCTGCCGGGTTCGTTCCTGGAAGTGCGAATGCTGATCGGTAGCTACTCCTCCTCGCTGGTGTTGATCTCGCTGTGCGTGGCCATCCTTGCCTCCTACACGGCCCTGGACCTGACCGGGCGCATCGCCACGGCCAAGGGCCGGGCGGTGTACCTGTGGATGGGCGGCGGAGCGCTGGCCATGGGAATCGGCATCTGGTCGATGCACTTCATCGGCATGCTGGCGTTCAGCCTGCCCATCGAGTTGGGTTACGACACCGCACTGACAGGGCTGTCACTGCTGATCGCGGTGGCTTCGTCGGGTTTCGCCCTGTGGCTGGTGAGCCAGCCGAAGCTACCTTTGCTGCAATTGGCCTTCGGTGCCTTGATCATGGGCACCGGCATCGCCTGCATGCACTACATGGGCATGGCCGCTCTGCGCATGCAACCGGGCATCGACTACGATCCGACGTTGTTCGGCGCCTCCCTGGCCATCGCGGTGGGGGCTTCGGCGGCGGCGCTTTGGATAGCCTTCCGCTTGCGCCAGCACACGCCCTACGTACGGCAGATCCGTGGCGTTGCGGCGGTGGTGATGGGGGGCGCCATCGTCGGCATGCACTACACCGGCATGGCGGCGGCCAACTTCCCTGCGGGCAGTTTCTGCGGGGCATTGACCACGGGATTGGCGGGGGACGGCCTGGATTACCTGGTGCTGATCACTACCTTGGCAGTGCTGGCGGTGGCCTTGCTGACTTCGGTGCTCGACGCCCGGCTGGAAGCGCGTACGGCGGAACTGGCACGCTCGCTGACCCTGGCCAACCAGGAACTGACCCAGTTGGCCTTGCACGACACCCTGACCGGGCTGCCCAACCGCACGCTGCTGGCCGACCGGATCGACCAAGCCATCGGCCGCGTTGCAGAGCAGGGGGGCTGTTTCGCGCTGATGTTCATCGACCTGGACGGGTTCAAACCCGTCAACGACGCCTTCGGCCACCATGTCGGCGACTTGCTGCTCAAGGCGGTGGCGGCGCGGTTGCGCGGCCACCTGCATAGCCAGGACACCCTGGCGCGCATCGGCGGTGACGAATTCGTGCTGCTGGTGGAGTTGGACGAGCCGGATGACGCCATGAATGTCGCGGCCAAGCAAGTCAACCTGATGTCCAAGCCGTTCCGTGTAGCCGAGCATGACCTGCAGTTGTCGGCGAGCCTGGGCATCGTGATGTATCCCGGCAACGGCCTGGACCAGCACGAACTGCTGCGCAACGCCGACGCCGCCATGTACCACGCCAAGAGCGCCGGCAAGAACGGTTACAGCTTTTTCGATGGTTCGATGAACAGCAATGCGCGCCAGCAACTGCAGCTGCTGCAGGATCTGCGCACGGCCCTGGACCATGGCCAGTTCCGCCTGCACTATCAGCCCAAGTTCGATGCCGCGCAGCGTCTGCCCATCGGTGCCGAGGCCCTGCTGCGCTGGGAACATCCGCAACATGGGCTGATGCTGCCGGACCGTTTCATCGGCCTGGCGGAAAAGACCGGGCTGATCATACCGATCGGCGAATGGGTGCTGGGTGAAGCCTGTCGGCAGATGCGCCAGTGGCTGGGCCAAGGCAATGAGCAATGGCGAATTGCGGTGAACCTGTCGGCCATCCAGTTCTGCCATGTCGGGTTGGTCGACAGCGTGGCGCGGGCGCTGGAGGAAAACGACCTGCCGGCCAATCGACTGACCCTGGAAATCACCGAAACCACTGCCATGCGCGATGCCGACGCCAGTCTCCAGGTGCTTCAGCGCCTCTCGGACATGGGCGTGGACCTGTCCATCGATGATTTCGGTACCGGCTATTCCAGCCTGATGTACCTCAAGCGCCTGCCGGCTAACGAACTCAAAATCGACCGCGGTTTCGTGCGCGACCTGGAGCAGGATAGCGATGACGCAGCGATCGTCTCGGCCATCGTCGCCCTGGGCCAGGCACTTGGCTTGCGCATTGTCGCCGAAGGCGTCGAAACCGACGGCCAGCAGGAATTCCTCACCCGCCTGGGTTGCGATTCGCTGCAAGGTTATCTGCTTGGCCAGCCGGTACCGCCCGACCAGTTCATGAAAGGATTGCAGGCGCTCAATGCGCGTCAGGCTCAGGTAGGCTAGACAGCGCTGCGCAGTGGGCTGGCGAGCAGGTCGAAGGTCTCCATCTCGGCCTCCACGGCCTCGATGATCCGCTCGACATCGGTGGCGTGCATGATGGTTGCGCAGGGAATGCCGGCAATGGCCAGCAGCGTCTCGCCGGTGGCACGGTCGAACAGCCGGGCGACCATGCTGCGCGGAGCGTCCATGCTGGCCTCGAAACCAAGCGGATGAAAATGCCAACGCATCACCTGGCAGGCGTTGGGGAACGTCATCTTGTTCATGCCAGCCTCCTTGTTCGTGAACGTGGTGATTGCAAAGCCGTATCAGGGTACACCGTCCTGGCCGTCAGGACTCTAACCTTAGCACCTGCCATGTCAGTATTCGCAGGAAAATATGGCAGATGTACTAATGCATGACGGCCTTCACAGTCCTGTCACGATGAACGGTGGTTTCGCAGGGGCCAGGCAAACGTTTTCCCCGTGGGTGGCGCCCGGCAGCCAGCAGCGCTCTGCTATGTTTACCCTCAGCGCTTTTCGGACCAGCGGTGCCGGCCGGCAGACAGGGAGACAGTCATGCGGTATTCCACGCTCACCCAACGCATCGCCGGTCACGCAGCTGCGGCTTGGGACATCCACTATCAGGCCCTTGAGCAGCGCCGTCAGGGGCGCGAGATCTTCCTGCTGTCGGTGGGCGATCCAGACTTCGACACGCCAGCCCCGGTGGTCGAGGCGGCTGTTGCCAGCCTGCGTCGAGGCGAAACCCATTACAGCGATGTGCGCGGCAGCCTCGCCCTGCGCCAGGCTGTGGCGCGCCACTGTCAGCTGGCCGACCCCGAGCGTGTGGTGGTGACCGCCGGGGCCCAGTGCGGGCTGTTCGCGACCTGCCAGTGCCTGTTCGAGGCGGATGACGAGGTGATCGTCGCCGAGCCCATGTACGTCACCTATCAGACGGTTTTCGGTGCCTGCGGCGCGCGCGCCGTGCAGGTGCCGGTGCGGCCGGAGCAGGGGTTCCGCCTGGACCCAGCGGAAGTGGCCCGGGCGATCACGCCGCGCACTCGCGGGCTTCTGCTCAACAGCCCGCACAACCCCACGGGGACGGTAATCGGCCTGGCTGATCTGAAGTGCCTGGCGCGGTTGTGCCAGGAATACGACTTGTGGCTGATCTGCGACGATGTCTACCAGTCACTGCTTTACGACGGCGAGGCAGCGAATCCGCTGGGCCTGCCGGGCATGACCGAGCGCTGTGTGTCGATCGGCAGCCTGTCCAAGTCCCACGCCATGAGTGGCTGGCGCGTCGGCTGGGTGATCGGGCCGCCGGAATTCGCCCGACACCTCGGCAACCTGGTGATGAGCATGCTGTTCGGCCTACCAGAGTTCGTCATGCAGGCGGCCTGTGTGGCCCTGGAGGAGGGGCGGGACGACCTGCTGCGGATGCGCGATGCATATCGTGAACGATGCGACCGAGTGTGCGCGGTGCTGGAAGAGTGCCCAGGCATTCATGTTCACCGGCCGGCCGGCGGCATGTTCGTGATGTTGGATATACGAGGTACTGGGCTCGACGCCCAAGCATTCGCCCAGCGTCTTTTGGACGAGGAGGGCATGGCAGTGTTGCCGGGTGACGGCTTCGGTCCCAGTGCGGCAGGACATGTGCGAATGGGGTTGGTGCTCGATGCGCAGCTACTCGAGCATCTATGTCGGCGAATCATCGCGTGTGTCCGGCGTTTGGCGGATGGATTCAATGTTGCCGGAGACCTGGAATACGGTCCCGGGTTGGACGGCACCATGAGGCAGGGCCTGATTGACTTGACTGCCAGGTGACGTAGGGGGCTGCAATGTGCTTGTAGGGCGTAGGTGGTCAAGTAGATCTGTGGGGAATACGAGGAAACGATCTTCCCCCTGCAGATAGAGTTTGATCGAGATCATTACAGCGGGAACGGATGCCACAACGAGAGCAGAACTGTGGAGCCCTATGCTGTCTAGCGAAACGGCTCCTTTTTGAAACATGAGGTTGGCATGCTGGGCCATCTTCAAAGCAAACTCGGCAGTGTGCAGCACCTCTCTCTGGTTCCCAGGATTAGCCTCATGCAAGAAACACATGAGGGAGATGTTTGACTGGTTGCTTGATGGTAATGGTTGCTGCGTTGTTGGCCTCCACTGGCGGCCATTTGTGTCCGATCTGTTTACCGGGTCGCCCTGACAATAGCCATAGCTATTGATCCCTCCTTTGTTGAAAGGCGACAACCCATCTGCTTGCACAAAGCGCATCAGCGAAGGAACGTACAAGCGATACCCATTGCCCAGCAGATAGCCATGTGCAGACCGTTCGAAAGGTTGCCCGGTATAGGCAAGCAATGTTCTTGTCTTGACAGTCTTGCAGTGCCCGTAAGGCGAGTAGGCCCGATTTGAGGGGATAGCGGTCGTGCCCATCACGCTACCTGCCCGATCGCACTGCATTGCAGCCATCCGCGTCATGATCCGAAACTCCGAACAAACAAGGCATGACGGAGATTGGCCTCGACAATGTCCGGCTGTCCACTGACAGTTCTGTCAGTTGCTTTATCCGAGCAGTCCGGCGGCGATATTGATGGTGAACCCCAGGATCGCCGTATTGAACACGAAGCCTACCAGTGAGTGGGCCAGCACCACCCGACGCATGGCCCGCCCGCCGACGCCGATGTCCGAGGTTTGCACGGCGACATTGATGGTGAACGAGAAGTAGTGAAAGTCCCAGTAGTCCGGGTTGCGCTCGCCATCGGCAAAGCGCAGCGGGGGCTCATGGCGGTCACCGGTGTAGAACAGTCGGGCGTAGTGCAGGCTGAAGATGCAGCCGATCAGCAACCAGGAACCCGCCACCGTCAGCCCGGTGTACAGGTAGTGCAAGGCCAGGGCACTGCCTTCCAGGCCGCGGCTGGACACCAGTTGCAGGGTGACCGCCGCTAGGCTGGCGATGGCCGAGACGCACACGGTGATCAGCACCAGGCCGGCGTTTTCATCTTCGATGCGGGCGACCTTGCGCACCCGCTCGGCATTGGCCCGCAGGCTCAGCCACAGGACCATGGCCAGGTAAAGCCAGACGCCGAGGTTCCAGCCGACGAGGATATGCTGCACGGTATCGCCGGCGGGGATCAGCCAGCCGCCGAGCAGGCCGGCCAGGGTGGCAATGCTCAGGCGCGGGTGGGTGCGAGTGAGGTGGTGGAAGGCCATGCGGTCCCTTGGCGGTTGAACGTGACTTCAACTGTAGACCAGATGCGGCCCTGTCGCGGGGCCAGCCCGCTAGCCCGGCATGCCGTCCACCCGCGCACGCAGCAGGATCGGCAGGTAGTGCCAGAGGAACAGCAGCAGCGCCGCGCTGGCGAACAATACCGACAACCCCAGCCCCAGCGGCGTGAACGGCGCTACGATCACGCGCGCCAGTGCCGCCAGCTGGATCAGTGCGAATGCCCAGCTCATGCTGCGGGGTACCTGAAGAGGGCGTCCGGTATGCCCCAGGCTGACCCGCGCCATCATCGCCACGATCAGCCCGGTCATGGCGCCGACCGTCAGCGCATGGGCGGCCAGGCTAGGGTTGATCGGCACCCCGGCATGCCACAGCGCCAACCCCAGGCAGGCGGGAATCAGCCAGGCGTAGGCCAGGTGCAGCGACCACAGCAGCGGCATATGCCACAGGCCACGGTCGTGCCACAGCACCAGGCGCACACCATGCAGCACGCCCAGGGCGGCAAACAGCACGGCCATCAGGGGGTGTGATGCGTCGTTGAGTCCAAGCACATAGGTCAGCGGCAGCGCCACGCTGCCCAGCAGGCAGGCGCGGTCCAGCCATGGCCGGGCCGGCGTCGGGCTCATGATGCCCAAGCCACGGCGGGTGAAGAACGGGATGACCCTGCCACCTATCACACTCATCATCGCCGCCACCAGCCACAGCCCGGCGAGTACGCCTCGCCGGTGCCACAGCGGGTCGTCGCGCAGCCAGCCTATGAGGGTCAGCCACTGGCAAGCCGCGATGAGCAATACCAGGCCGATGATGGGGTAGTTGTTGCGCAGCCGTCGCTGGATGATCGGTCGCGCCAGGGCCAGCGCCACCAGGGGCAGGAACGCGCCCTCTATCAGCACCAGGAGCCAGGCGGGCAAGGGCAGGAACCAACTTGCCCGGCCCAGCAGCCAGAGCAGGAACAGTCCCTGCAGCGGTCGGCCACTGAGACCCGGGATGCCACTCCAGTTCTGCACCGCCGTGAGCAGGAATCCGGCGACTATGGCCACAGCGAAGCCAAACAGCATTTCGTGACGGTGCCAGGCAAGCATTCCGCCGGCCGGTTCGAGCTCGTATACGCCGACGAGCACGCCGGTCCACAACATCAGGGCAACCAGGGCGAACAGGCTGCCGCCGAGGAAGAAGGGTCGAAAACCCAGGGCCCAGAGAGCCTGGCGGGGGCGGGCGGTGATCGGCTGGACGAGCATGGCGAGGACCTTGGTTCGATCGAAATGGTTGAATGGGGTACCATCACGAACCATGCCAGCGTTCAAAAGCCTTGAATATCAAGGTGATGGCACTATTTGTAGTTATTATGACTTCTTTATGATGTAGTCTTTTTGACCTTTGTCATGGTTTAAATGACTCGCTTTGCTTCACCTTGCCTCGATAACCAGGGCGGCTTTGCTACAGGATCCCCGTTGTGACCGACCTCCTGCGCAATCCACTGCTGCAGTACCTCGCCCGTCTGGCCCCGTCCAGCCAGCTGACCATGCGCTACATCCTTCAGGACGCCGCCGACCGCCTCGGGTTTGCCGACTGCGATATCGCCGAGGTGCCCTGGCACCGCCTCGAGCCTGGCCATGTGATCGCCCTGGTCGCTGCGCTGCGTGCCGATGGTTACGCGCCCAACACATCGTCGTTGTACGTCAATGCCATGCGTGGAGTGATGAACGAAGCCTGGCGCCAGGGTTTGATCGAGCACGAGCAGTTGTTGATGATCCGCGAGGTCAAGCCAGCAGCTGGTAGCCGCCTGCCACCGGGGCGCAACTTGCGGCGCAGCCTGATCCGCGAGCTGATGGACGTGTGCGCCGCCGACCCGCGCCCACAGGGTGTGCGAGACGCAGCCATCCTGGCGTTGCTCTACGGCACCGGGATGCGCAAATCGGAATCGGTCGATGTGAACCTTGACCAGGTGGATTTCCAGGAGCGCAGCGTGCAAGTGCTGGCCAAGGGCAACCGTCAGTTGGTCAAGTATGCCCCGGCCTGGGCCTTCGACAAGTTGCAGGCCTGGCTCGACCTGCGTCGCCAGCACCTGCCGGCCGGCGAGCGTGACGACAGCTTCCTGTTCAACCGCATCCGCCGTGGCAGCCACATCACCCGCGCGCGCATCACCAAGCACGCCATCTACTACATCGCCCGCCAGCGCGGGGCACAGGTGGGCGCCAAGATCATGCCCCATGATTTTCGCCGGGCATTTATCACCCGGGTGATCGAGGAACACGACCTGTCGATCGCGCAGAAGCTTGCGCACCACGCCAATATCCAGACCACCGCCGGGTATGACCGACGCGACGACAACGAGCGACGCAGGGCGGTGGAGCGCTTCGACTACTGATCACTGCATTTGCCTGCAAGCATTAGTGAATGCTTGATGCCAGTTCGAAGATCGGCATGTACATCAGGATCACGATCAGCCCGATCAGCAGGCCGATAAAGGTCATCAACAGCGGCTCGAACAATTTCACGAACCACTCTACCCAGCGGCCGATTTCCTGGTCGTGGAAGTCGGCGCAACGCTCGAGCATCTCACCCAGGTTGCCCGATTGTTCGCCGGCACGCAGCAGGCGCAACGAGACGGGGGTCACCAGTTGGCCGGCCTGCAGCGCATCGGACAACGGCAGGCCCTCGGCAACCCGTTGGCTGGCCTGCTCCAGACCCTCGGCCGCAGTGCTGCCCAGCAGGCCGCGGGCCATGCCCAGCGCGGTGAGGATGGGAATGCCCCCTTGCAGCAAGATCCCCAGCGACCGGTAGAAGCGCGCCAGCTCATACATCATCAGGCGCTGGTGCAGCGCGGGCAGTCGGAGCAGCAGGCGGCCGGCGCCACGGCGCACGGCCGGGTGGCGGCGCAGGGCGACGAGGGTGCCGACGCCGACAAGCGTACCCAGCCCCAGCGGCAACTGCTGGGCATGCAGGAACAGACCGATCTGCATCAGCACTCGCGACAGCCACGGCAGTTCGGTCCCCATGCCCTCGAACACCAGGCTGAAGCGGGGCACCACGTACCCCAGCAGGAACAGCACCACGCCGCCGCCCACCAGCAACAGCAGTAGCGGGTAGACCGAGGCACCGACCAGCTTCTGGCGGACCAGATCCAGCCGCTGGCGATAGCTGATGTAGCGGGTGAGGGCGTCGCCCAATGCGCCGGTGCGCTCGCTGGACTGCACCAGGGCCATGTACAGGGTGGGGAACACCCGCGGCTGCAGGGCCAGGGCCTGGGACAGCGAGCGCCCCTCATAGAGTTGGCGCACCAGTTGCTCCAGGGTCTTGCGCGTCGCGCCGCCCGGGGCTTTCTCGGCCAGGCTCTCGAGGGCGTCGATCAGCGGCAGGCCGGAGCCGAGCAAGGTTGTCAGCTCCTGGCTGAACAGCATCAGGTCGAACGCCGCCACGCGTCGTCGCAGGGCCAGCCCCTGGCTGCGCACGCTGAGCACGCGCAGCCCCTGGTCCTCGGCCTGGCGCCGGGCCTGGTCGCTGTCCTCGGCCTCCACCTGCAATTGCACCACGCCCTGGCTGCCCAGGGCCTTGAGCTGATAGCGCATGGCCGGGTTCCTCATTGCCAGCTGGTGATTTCGGCGTTTTCGCCGTCACCACCGGGTTGGCCGTCCTTGCCCATCGACAGCAGGTCGTACTCGCTGCCGTTCTCGCCGGGCTGCTTGTAGATGTAGGGGCGGCCCCAAGGGTCCTGTGGCACGGCCTTCTGCAGGTAGGGGCCCGACCAGCGCGCTTCGCCACCTGGCGCGACCACCAGGGCCTGCAGGCCCTGCTCGCTGCTGGGGTAGTGGCCGACCTCCAGGCGATAGAGGTCCAGGGCCTTGCCCAGCCCCTCGATCTGCGCCCGGGCCACCTTGGCCTCGGAGCGGCCCAGCTGGCTGAAGTACTTGGGCGCGACGATGCCGGCCAACAGGCCCAGCACCACCAGCACCACCAACAGTTCAAGCAGGGTGAAGCCGCGTTGGGTACGGATGCTGCGTTGCATGGTGAAACCCTCCGGTGCATTTACCCCAGCCATGCAACAGCCGTGCACGTCTGCCCCGGGCCCTTGCGCCATGGGCCGCAGAGGCGGCACGCGGCTTGCGTCGTAGTCGCAAAGCCCGGGTTAACGGGGCATCTCCCCCACTTCGGGGGTCACGCTTGGGTTATTTGCGGCGGGAGGCGAACGACATGCGAGGACTGATCCTGGGGCTGGTGGCGGGGCTGATGGCATTCGCCGCCCAGGCCGACATCTATGTCTCGAGCGATGGCAAGGGCGGCTTCGTGCTGTCCAACGTGCACCGGCCTGGCCGGCACTACGACCGGGTCATCAGCGAACGCCCGACAGCGGGCGGGCCGGTCAATGCGCAACTGATCACCGGGCGACCCTACGCCGACCTGGTGGCGGCCGCCGCGCTGGCCCACGGTGTACCCCAGGCGTTGCTGCATGCGCTGATCAAGGCCGAGTCCGGCTATAACCCCAAGGCTCGCTCGGCCAAAGGTGCGGCGGGGCTGATGCAACTGATGCCGGACACGGCGAAGGAGATGGGTGTCAAGGATGTACTCGATCCACAGGCCAACGTGCAGGGTGGGGCGCGCTACCTCAAGCGCATGCTCACGTTGTTCGACAACGACATCACCTTGGCCGTGGCGGCCTATAACGCGGGGCCTGAGGCGGTTCTCAGCCGTGGGCGGGTGGTACCGCCGTTCGCCGAGACCCAGCGCTACGTGCCGAATGTGTTGCGTGACTATCGCCTGCTGCGCGGGCTGGCTGGGGATGCGCCGCTTTGAGGGGGGGCTCCGTGATCCTTGCAACGTCTGCAAGGGACGCGGTGAGCACCTGCCGGCCCTCACGCGCTCAATAGCCTCACCTGAGCCATGCTTTCCCCAACTTTGGGCTATAACCTGTAAAGGTGCCCAGTCGTGGAGCCCGCCATGGACCTCGCCCCCCGTCACGACACGCTGCAGCCGAGTGAAGCCGGCCCGGCGCGCAAGCCATTCCACATGCTGCGTTGGTACGCCTGGGTCAGCCTGGCGATCATCCTGTCGGTGGGGGGCGGCCTGGGCGTGATCTCCAGCCGCTTCATCATTGACGAGAGCGTGGAGCGCGATGCCTTGCTCACCGCCCAGTTCATTACCTCCATCGCTGACGCCGAAGTGCGCCATGTCGCGATCCCCAATGTGCGCACCATGGGCGAATTGCTCGACCCACGTACCGACCATGCCTTGCCCGATGTCGATCCCGAGGCCCGGCGCCGAGCCCGTGGCGAGTTCCTCGACCATATTGCGCACTTGCCGGACATGCTCCTGGCCAATATCTACGCACCCGACCGCACGGTGATCTGGTCGAGCAACCCGGCGCTGATCGGCAAGCTGATCGCATCGGATGACGACCTCGACCGGGCCTTCGAGTACAAGATGCGCGTGTCGGCCAGCTACCATGACTTCGAGCAGGCGCGCAGCGAGCAGAAGTTCGTCACCCCGCCCGAGCAACTGTTCATCGAGAACTACATCCCCTTGTTCGACGCCGACGGCGAAAACGTCATGGCGATGGTCGAAATCTACAAGGAACCCCACGACCTGATCGTGCGCATCGAGCACGGCCTGCTGCTGATCTGGCTGGCCATCGCCGTGGGTGCGGGTCTGGTGTATGTCGGCCTGTACGGCATCATGCGCCGCGCCGCGCGGCTGATGGCGGTGCAGCAGCAGCGGCTGATCGGCAACGAAACCTTCGTGGCCCTGGGCGAGGTGTCGTCGGCGGTTGCCCACAGCCTGCGCAACCCGCTGGCCAGCATTCGCTCCAGCGCCGAACTGGCCCAGGCTTTCGACGATGGCCCGGCGCAGAAGAACATCAGCGACATCATCAGCCAGGTCGACCGAATGTCGCAGTGGGTGCGTGAGCTGTTGCAGTCGTTGCGACCGCTCGGTGACGAGGCCGTGCCGGTGGATGTGGCGCAGAGCCTGCGCGACAGCCTGCAGGCGTTCACCCAGGCGCTTGAGCGCGGCGGCGTGCGCTTGCTTGTGCCTGAGCTGCCGAGCGTCAAGGTGCTGGGCCAACCGGTGCTGCTTGGGCAGATCTTCAGTTGCCTGATCGTCAACGCTCTGGAGTCCATGGAGGCCGGTGGCGAGCTACGGGTCGAAGTGGTACGCCACGACCGCCGCAGCCTGAGCCTGCGGCTTTCGGACACTGGCAAGGGCATGAATGAACAACAGCAGCGCCTGGCGTTCCGGCCATTTTTCACCACCAAGCAAGGCGGCGTTGGGGTGGGGCTGATGCTGGTCAAGAGGATCATGGAGCGCTTCGGCGGCTCGGTTCGGTTGAGCAGTCGTGAGGGGGCGGGGACCCGGGTAATATTGAATTTCAAGGTGACAGGTATTTAATCTCTAACATTAAATTCTTTTCATAAGATGTTGATTTATAGGTAATTGTTATCAATTGGGTAACCTATACCCAACAGTGGGGGTTTACCCAAAGAGTGAAATCAAGAAAACGTTACAAGCCAATGATCTAAAAAGAAAAAACCAGTACACCGTTATTGGCCAGGTTTTTGCTGTCACTCTTTCAGCCCGCGCTGAAACTTTCGGCAGGGGCTCGGTGGATTCACTTTGCTACTGCCAGTAGCAGAGCAGCATGCCGGTGAGCCTCATCGGCCTCCAGGTGGGACGACGCGATGCAGACGCTCGAAAACAGTGCCCCCGACAAGGCCGCGCCGCCCGCTAGCGGGTTGGCCACACCGTTGCAGGAGTTCAACCTGCTACGCTGGTTCTCGCTGGTCAGTCTGCTGATCATCGCCTCGGTGGCCGGTGGCCTGGGCTACGTTTCGACCCGTTTCGTGGTGCGCGACAGCGTGGAGCGCGATGCCATGCTCACCGCCCAGTTCATCCAGGCCATGGCGCAGGCCGAGGTGCGGCACTCGCAGCTGCCGCCGGGTATCACCATGGGTGAATTGCTCGATCCGCGCCTCGACCAGCAGCACCTGCAGTTCACCCCTCAACAGGCCGAGTCGACAAGGGTAGAGTTCCTTGACCACGTCGCGCACCTCCCCGACACCTTGCTAGCCAATGTTTATGCCCGCGACCGTACGGTGGCGTGGTCGACCAACCCGCAGCTGATCGGCCAGCGCATCGATGAAGATGACGACCTGGAGCACGCTTTCCGCTCGCGAAAGTCGGTGTCGGCCAGCTATCACAAGGCCGACGAGGAGCGCGAAGAACAGAAGTTCCAGCGCGAGCCCCGGCACCTGTTCATCGAGAACTACATCCCCTTGTTCGACAGCCAGGGCGAGCAGGTGCTGGCGATGGTCGAGATCTACAAGGAGCCGCATGACCTGGTGCGGCGCATCCATCGCGGTTATGTGCTGATCTGGGCCTCCACACTGGTCGGAGGGGCGCTGATCTACTTCGGGCTGTTCTGGATCGTGCGCCGCGCCGCCAGCCTGCTGCATCACCAGCAAGACCGCCTGGTGGCCAGCGAAACCTATGTGGCCCTGGGCGAGATGTCCTCCGCGCTGGCCCACAGCCTGCGCAACCCGCTGGCCAATATCCGCTCCAGCGCAGAACTGGCCCAGGACATCGCCAGCCCGGCGGCGCAGAAGAACATCGGCGACATCATCACCCAGGTCGACCGCATGTCGCGCTGGGTCCGCGACCTGCTGGTGTCGCTGCGCCCGACCAGCGACGAAGCCGAGTCGGTCGACCTGGTGGCGGCTGTCGAGGATGCGCGGCAGGCCTTCGCCCCGCAGATCGAGCGCAACAACGTGCGCTTCGCCTTCCACGGGCCAGCGACGCAATGGGTGGCCAGCCAGCCGTTGCAACTGACGCAGATCCTCAACAGCCTGTTTGCCAACGCCCTGGAGGCCATGCCCCAGGGTGGCGAGCTGCGCGCCGAGGTGCGCCAGCTGGAGGGGCAGCAGGCGCAACTGCAGCTCAGCGATACCGGCAAGGGCATGAGCGAGCAGCAGCGGCGCATGGTCTTCAAGCCGTTCTTCACCACCAAGCAAGGCGGCCTGGGTGTTGGCCTGGCCCTGGTCAAAAGGATCATGGAACGCTTTGGCGGCGCGGTTGAACTGACCAGCCGCGAAGAGGAAGGAACCCGCGTCAGCCTGACTTTCAATATTGCAGCGGGAGGGGACCATGGAACACAGCATCCTGGTGGTCGAGGATGATGAAATCCTTGCCGACAACATTCGCACCTACCTGAACCTCAAAGGCTTCGAGGTCACGGTGTGCCACAGCGCGGAACTGGCGCTGGAGCAGATCAAGCGCGCCCGGCCCGACGCCGTGCTGACCGACAATTCGCTGCCTGGCATAAGCGGCCACGAGCTGTTGCGCACGCTGGTGGCGCAGGCACCGGAGCTCAAGGTGATCATGATGACCGGCTACGGCAACGTCGAGGACGCCGTGCTGGCCATGAAGGAGGGTGCGTTCCACTACCTCACCAAGCCGGTGGTGCTGGCCGAGCTCAAGCTGATGCTGGACAAGGCCCTGGCCGCCGAGCGCATGGAGCGCACGCTGTCGTTCTACCAGGAGCGCGAGGCGCAGAAATCCGGGTTGCAGGCCTTGATCGGCGAGTCGCCGGCCATGCTCGAACTCAAGCACACCTTGCAGCAGCTGCTCGATGCCGAGCGGCGCATGGTCAGCGGCGACCTGCCGCCGGTGCTGGTCGAAGGCGAGACCGGCACCGGCAAGGAGCTGGTGGCGCGCGCCCTGCATTTCGACGGCAGCCGGGCCAAGGGGCCGTTCATCGAGTTCAACTGCGCCTCGATTCCCGCCAACCTGCTGGAGGCCGAGCTGTTCGGCCACGAGAAAGGCGCCTTCACCGATGCCAAGGAGCGTCGCGTGGGCCTGGTCGAGGCGGCCGACGGCGGCACCTTGTTCCTCGACGAGATCGGCGAGATGGACCTGGTGCTGCAGGCCAAGCTGCTCAAGCTGCTGGAGGACCGCACCATTCGCCGTATCGGCGCGGTCAAGGAGCGTAAGGTCGACCTGCGGGTGATCAGCGCCACCAACTGCAACCTGGAGCAGATGGTCCAGCAGGGCAAGTTCCGCCGCGACCTGTTCTTCCGCCTGCGCATCATTGCCCTCAAGGTGCCGCGCCTGTTTGCCCGTGGCCAGGACATCTTGCGCCTGGCCCGGCACTTCCTGGCCCACCACGGGCGGCGCTACGGTAAGCCCAACCTGCGCTTCTCGGCCGAGGCCGAGGCGCTGATGCTGGGTTACAGCTGGCCTGGCAACGTCCGCGAATTGCGCAACATGCTCGAGCAGACGGTGTTGCTGGCGCCCAGCGAGGTGATCAGCGCCCACCAGTTGAACCTGTGCATGACCTTGGTCGACGAACCGCTGGCGCAGCCGGCGCAGGTGCTGGCATTCGAGGCGCCACGCCATGAGCCAGCGGCAGCGGCCAGCCTGCCGGACATGGAGCGCGACATGGTCTGCCGCACCCTCGACCGCACCGACTGGAACGTCACCAAGTCGGCACGGCTGTTGGGGCTGTCGAGGGACATGTTGCGCTACAAGATCGAGAAGCTTGGGTTGACCCGGCCGGACAAACGGCAGTGGTGAGCGGGCGGGCTGATTGCCTGTCAGTTTCGCGTTTGTGGGGCTGCCATGCAGCCCATCGCCGGCAAGCCGGCTCCCACAGGTACAGCGCAGAATTCAGCAATTGCGCGGTCCCTGTGGGAGCCGGCTGGATCGTACTGTGCTGAGTAACGCCTGGTTTCACAAAGCTTAGGGCTTACCGCCGTTGCCCGACCCTCCGCCTTCACGCCCCATCCCCTCCGAGCCGCTGTCCCCCATCCCCGGCAGGTCGCGATCATTGTTCTGCTCGGCCGGCGGGCTGTCCGGGTCATTGCCCTTGATCCGCGGGTCGGTATCCCGTGGCATGGGCTTTTCAATCGGGTTGAGGGTGCTATCCACGCCGGGCTTGGGCGCCGGGTTGTGCGGGTCGTCAGGGTAGGTGGCGCCGGTACCGGCGGCGAAGGCCAGGGGCGAGGCGAGCAGGGCGGCAAGCAGGAAGGAATGTTTCATGCGGGCAAGCTCCTTTGCGATGACAAGAAGTCGGCCCTGCCTGCGCAGGGCCTTGTTCTCATTTGGGCCATGACCCCATCAGCAAGGTGCCATCACGGCGACCAACGGTCACACCACCATCGACAGCAACATGATGAAGATGATGCCGACCACCGAGAGGATGGTTTCCATCATGCTCCAGGTCTTGAAGGTCTCGGCCACGGTCATGTTGAAGTACTGCTTGACCAGCCAGAAACCGGCGTCGTTGACGTGGGACAGGATCAACGAGCCGGCGCCGGTGGCCAGCACCAGCAGTTCGCGGTTGACCCCCGGCACCAGGTCGATCACCGGGGCGACGATGCCGGCACCGGTGATGGTGGCCACCGTGGCCGAGCCAGTGGCGATGCGGATCACCGCCGCCACCAGCCAGGCCAGCATGATCGGCGAGATCTCGGCCTGCACCGCCATCTGTCCGATCACGTTGCCCACGCCGGTGTCCACCAGCATCTGCTTGAAGCCGCCGCCGGCGCCGACGATCAGCACGATGGCGGCGGTGGGGGCCAGGCTCTGGTCGAGCATCTTCATGATCTGCTGGCGGTTGAAGCCACGGGCCGAACCGAAGGTGTAGAAGGCCAGCAGCAGGGCAGCGAGCAGGGCGGTGATAGGGTGGCCGATCAGGTCCATCCACTGGCGCACGATGTGCTCGGCTGGCAGTACCACGTCGGCGAAGGTCTTGAGCAGCATCAGCACCACCGGCAGCAGCACGGTGATCAGGGTCACGCTGAAGCTGGGCAGGTTCTGCTGGTTCGACTCGCGAGCGATCTGGTCCATCAGCTCCTGGGACGGGTTGCCAGGGATATAGCGCGAGATGAAATTACCGAACAGCGGGCCGGCAATCACCGCAGTGGGCAGGGCCACCAGCAGGCCATAGAAGATGGTCTTGCCGATGTCGGCATGGAAGATGCCGATCGCCAGCAACGGCCCCGGGTGCGGTGGCACCAGGCCGTGCACCACCGACAGGCCCGCCAGCAGCGGGATGCCGATCTTCACCAGCGACACGCCGGAGCGGCGGGCGACGATGAACACCAGCGGGATCAGCAGTACGAAGCCGATCTCGAAGAACAGCGGGATGCCCACCAGGAAGGCGGCGAACATCATTGCCCAATGCACCTTCTGCTTGCCGAAGGCGCGGATCAGGGTCTGGGCGATCTGGTCGGCGCCGCCGGAGTCGGCCATCAGCTTGCCGAGCATGGTGCCCAGGGCCAGGACAATGCCGACGAAGCCGAGCACGCCGCCGAAGCCGTCCTGGAACGACTTCATCACCTTGGCCACCGGCATGCCGGAGGTCAGGCCGAGGAAGCCCGCGGCTATGGTGAGGGCGACGAAGGGGTGGACCTTGAAATGGGTGATCAGCAGGATGAGCCCGACGATGGTGACCAGCGCGTCAAGCAGCAGGAAGGTATCGGTAGCCAGTCCGAACATGGTTCGTGAACCTCGGTCTTTTCGTTGTTGTTTTGGTATCGCGTGTCTTGCGTCATTGCGCCTGCGAAGGCATGGAGACAGCGCTGTCTTTGGTGAGCCGGAAAAACCGCCGGATCAGGCAGTCCGCGCCAGCGCCTGCTCACCGCAAGGCTTTAGCCACTGGTGCACGTCCTCGGCCAGCGTAGGCAGCGGGCGGGTGGCGTCCAGGGCCAGGGTCAGGGGCTCTGCGTGCGGCGGCTCCAGCGCTGCGAACTGGCTGTCGATCAGGCTGGCCGGCATGAAGTGACCGGGGCGCGCCAGGACGCGTTTCTCGGCTTCTTGCGGGGTCAGCTCGAGAAACACGAAGCACAGCTCGGGCACGGCCAGGCGCAGGGTGTCCCGATAGCGGCGCTTGAGGGCCGAGCAGGTGAGGATCGGGCGTTCGCCGGCGGCGAGGCTGGCCTGCAGCTCTTCACCCAGGCGCACCAGCCAACCGGCACGGTCGTCGTCGTTCAGGGGAATGCCGGCGCTCATCTTGGCGATGTTGGCGGCGGGGTGGAAGGCATCGCCTTCGATCAGGCGGCCGCCGCTGCGGGTGGCAATGGCGGCGCCGACGCTGCTTTTACCGCAGCCGGCCACGCCCATGACCACGATCGCGGACAGGGAAGGGTTCATCTGTACCTCCTGCTGGGTGAGATAGCGCTGTCTCGGTCGGGACGAGCCGAAAATCCTGCGCCACCCTCCCGGGTGTTATTGATCTTGTCTTTGGCAGTATGGACGCTGAACGCATGCCTGCTACCAAGATTGCATTGCCTGCATCCAGAGACAGCGCTACCTTAGTGACCGTTCCCCATTCCTGCAAGCAGTAAAATTACAATACTCATGTCCCGTACTGGCTCGCGTACTACCGGTCGTCCCACCCTGGCTGAAGTCGCCAGGCTTTCCGGGGTTTCCCCCATCACCGCCTCCCGCGCCCTGCGTGGCGTCAGTACGGTCGCACCGGAGCTGGCGCAGAAGGTCATGGCCGCGGCGGCGAGCCTTGGCTATGTCGCCAACCCGGCGGCCCGCGCCCTGGCGTCGGCGCGCAGCCAGTCGGTGGTGGTGTTGATCCCCTCGTTGTCCAACCAGCTGTTCATCGACACCCTCGAGGCCATTCACGAGGTGATGCGCCCCCGCGGCCTGGAAGTGCTCATTGGCAACTATCACTACGATATCGCCGAGGAAGAGAACCTGATCCGCAACTACCTGGCCTACCAGCCCTGCGGCGTGCTGCTCACCGGCTTCGAGCGCAGCGAGGCCTCGCGGCAGATGCTGGCCGCGAGCCAGGTACCGTGCGTGCACATGATGGAGCTGGGCGGCGAGGGCGATGCCTTGTCGGTAGGATTCTCCCAGCATGCGGCCGGACGCGCCGCGGCGCGGCACCTGATCGAGCGTGGCCGCCGACGCCTGGGGTTCATCGCCGCGCAACTCGACCCTCGGGTAATGCAGCGCGCCGAAGGCTTCCGTCAGGCCCTCGCCGAGGCCGGTCTGCAAGCCCCCGAGCTCGAAGTGCTCGACCCGCAACCCTCGTCCATCGGTCTGGGCGGCACGCTGTTCAGCCGCCTGCTGGCGAAGGCGCCGGATGTCGACGGCATCTTCTTCTGCAACGACGACCTGGCCCAGGGCGCGGTGCTGCAGGCGTTGCGCGAAGGCATCGAAGTGCCGCGCCGGGTGGCTATGGTCGGTTTCAACGACCTGCCGGCCTCGGCGCACATGGTCCCACGCCTGACCTCGATCCGCACCCCGCGCGCGGCGGTCGGGCGTGGTGCTGCTCAGGCGCTGCTGGCGTTGCTCGATGGCAAGCGGGTGGCTACCGGTCAGCAGGACCTGGGGTTCGAGCTGATGGTGCGCGAGAGTTCCTAAGGCCGGCGCAGCGTTGGCTGTCACCTAGCGTGCGGCGCCCACCTGGCAAAAATGTCAGTTGTGGTCGGTCGCCAGAAGCAGGACGCTGTGGCTTTCCGGCAGAGGACAGGCCGTGCCCCACTCTCGATTGCTGTACACGGATGCCCATGGCTCGGTGCTGCGCGCCCAAGGTGAAACAGGTCAGTCGGTGCTGGCCTATACCGTGCACGGCCATGATGCCAGGACTCGGCCGGTCAGTCCGTTCCTGCGCTTCAATGGCCAGGCCCCAGAGAAGTTGTCCGGCAACTATCTGCTGGGTAATGGCTATCGGACATACAGTCCGACACTGCTGCGCTTCACCTCGCCAGACGGCTTGAGCCCGTTTGGTGAGGGTGGTTTGAACGCCTATGCTTACTGTGCGGGTGACCCGATCAACAGCGTCGACCCTTCGGGGCATGCGCCTGGGAAAAAGCGTAACCCGACTGGCGGATGGCTGTTAGTGAAGAAATTCGTACGCAAAAAACTGGCGCTGGTCGAGGATGCCACCACCTTTGCAAAACTGTTTGTAGAGGTGCTCAAAAAACCGACCTGGTCGAACCGGTGGGCTGTAGTCAAGCAAACCGGCAAGATGGCAATCAAGTACGGGCCTGTTGCTCCCGTCTATTGGGTATATGACTGGCTGCGCCCAACACCGTCCGTGCCAGACCAAGTGACGGCCCCTTCCGTGCCTGCCGCCCCCCACGCTGGTGCACCTAACGGCCCAGCTGACGGCCAGTCGCCGTCAGACACACGCAACAAGCTACGGGGCGACAGTACATAAAACGGAGAGCACTCCGACCTGGAGAACAAACCTTCGACCTCCAGTTGCAGAAGGCGCAGGGCAGCGCTCGACTCACGATGGCTGCTCTGCCACGTTCTCCAGTGCTTGCCCGCGGCTGACCCACCAGCCGAACCCCGCCGCGGTGAAGAACATGATCAGGCTGTAGATCGCCGCCGGCACCGCCATGGTCGCGTTGTTCAGCAGCGACGGGCTCAGGGCCAGCGCGATGGCCAGGGTGCCGTTGTGGATGCCGATCTCCATGCCGATGGCGATCGCCTGGCGTTTCGGGATGTTCAACAGGCGTGGCACCCAGTAACCCACGCCAAGGCTGAGCAGGTTGAACAGCAACGCGGCGCCACCGACGATCGGCGCGTACTCGACTACGGTCTGCCAGTCCTTGGCCAGGGCCAGGACGATGGTGAAAGCCAGGAACAGCGCCGCGACGATCTTCATCGGCTTCTGCATTCGCGCGGAGAAGCGCGGCGCCCAGTAACGGATCAGCATGCCCAGGGCCACCGGCAGCAGGACGATGGCGAACACCTGCATGACCTTGGCGAATTGCAGGGGAATGGCCTGGTCCGATGCCATGAACCACATCAGCGACAGGTTCACCAGCAGCGGCATGGTGAGGATGGCGATCAGCGAGTTGACCGCGGTGAGGGTGATGTTCAGCGCCACGTCGCCGTGGGCCAGGTGGCTGAACAGGTTGGCCGTGGTGCCGCCGGGCGAGGCGGCCAGCAGCATCAGGCCCACCGCCAATGCCGACTCAAGGCCAAAGCCGTTGGCTATCAGGAAGCACACCAGTGGCAGCAGCAGGATCTGGCAGGCCAGGCCGATCACCACCGGCTTGGGGTACTTCACCACCCGGGCGAAGTCGGCGAGGGTCAGCGAAAGCCCCAGGCCGAGCATGATGATGCCCAGGGCCAGCGGCAGGAGGGCGGTGAGCAAGGGGGAGGCGGTCATGGGCGGTCTCTTGGGCGAAGGATCCCGAGGAGTGTAGGTGGGTGCGCAATGATAGCTAATCGTGTCTGGACGATCTTGGTAACCGTTTGTTACTGGCCTGATGACGCCATGTCGTGTTGCGATGCCGGGCCTGTGGCAGTAGCATTCGCGCTTTTGCCGAGGATTAGCCCGTCATGCCGTTCCAGCAAGGTCTGCTTGCCACCCCGGTGCCGGCCCACGCCCGTCACCTGTTCTTTGCCCTCGATTCCCTGGAAGCGCTGCCCGCCGTTCTTGACCAACTGTTGCCGCAAGTCGATGGCCACAGCCTGATCCTGGCCGTCGGCGCGCCGCTGGCCAAGGCCCTGGGTCGTGAGGTGCCGGGCCTGCGCAGTTTCCCGCAACTGGACGCGGTGGTGGAGAACCCGGCGACCCAGCACGCCCTGTGGCTGTGGCTGCGCGGTGCCGAGCGCGGCGAGCTGTTCCTGCGCGCCCAGGCACTGCAGCAGACGCTGGCGCCGGCCCTGCGCCTGGTCGACAGCGTCGACGGCTTCCTGCACCGCGGCGGCCATGACCTGACCGGCTACGAAGACGGCACCGAGAACCCGGTGGACGCAGACGCCGTCGCCGCCGCCATTGTGCCGGGCGACATCCCCGGCCTGTCGGGTTCGAGCTTCGCCGCCTTCCAGCTGTGGAAGCACGACCTGGGCTACTTCAAGTCGCTGCCCCAGGCCGAGCAGGACAACATCATCGGTCGCCGCCTGAGCGACAACGAAGAGCTCGACGACGCGCCCGAATCCGCCCACGTCAAGCGCACCGCCCAGGAGAGCTTCGCGCCCGAAGCGTTCGTGGTGCGGCGCTCGGTGGCCTGGACCGATGAGCGCGGCGCGGGCCTGGCGTTCGTCGCCCTGGGCTTCTCGCTGGACGCCTTCGAGGTGCAGCTGCGGCGCATGAGCGGGCTGGAGGATGGCGTGGTCGATGGCCTGTACCGCTTCAGCCGGCCGTTGAGTGGCGGGTATTACTGGTGCCCGCCGCTGGGTGAGCAGGGCGCAGACCTGCGTCTGTTGCTGGGCTGACAGGTCCTCATCGCGGGGCAAGCCTGCTTCCACGTCTCGGGCCTGATGCCCATCAGCGTGGGCTTGCCCCGCGATGACTCAGAACGGCACCGCCACCGTCAGTTGGCTGTAGACGTTGGTCCCGCTGCCCACCTGGTTGCCGCCATTGCTTTCATCCTTGCGCGGTTTGAACAGCCCCAGCAGCGGGGTGACGATCAGGTGCTCGTTGACCGCCCATTCCACATACAGGTCCAGCTCCTGCGCATCGAGGTTCAAGGTGTCGCGGCTACGCACTGTGTCGAAGTCGAAGAACAGCGCGCCGAGGGTCAGATTGTCCCGTGGCGTGGCCTTCAGACCGACATGGTGGATGCCGCTGTTGGTGTTGAACGGCCCGGCGTAGTTGCCGGCGACCTCGCCCTGGATCCAGGTGCCATAGCCGCTGGAAAGCCCTGTGAACAGCAGGTCCCAGCCTGCGGAGTAGCGGGTGTAGCGGTAGGTCAGCTGCGGCGCCCAAGGGGTGTCGGCGAAGGTGTAGGCCGCTTCGCCGTACCAGGCCGTCTCATGCCCGCCGCGCTTGTCCTGCCAGGCATATTCGAAGGCCAGCCGGGTGTTCGCCAGGCCCGCACTGCCTTCACCCCGCAGGCTGTATACATCCATGCCTTCGCGGGCCTTCTGGAACTCGCTGGCCCACTGGTCGGTCACGTCGATGCCGTGGATATAGGTCAGGCCCAGGGTACCCAGGTCATGGGTGTAGTCCAGGGTGCCGGCCGCCAGCTCGGTTTCGGCCTGTGCGCGGTTGTCGGACTTGAGCCACAGCACACTGCCATGCAGCCCCTCCTGGCCGCCCAGGCGCAGCACCGCGGTGCGGTCGAAGGCGTGGCGCGCGCCCAGATAGAAGCCGCCGCCACGGTTGAGCTGGCCGTCGGCCGGGCCCTTGCCCAGGTTGGGGCCGTCGTCGTTGATCAGGAAGCCGCTGCCCAGGCGGATCACCTGGCGGCCGCCGGACAGGTCCACGCCATCCTTGCCCAGCAACGGGAACAGGTCGCCCGAGCGCCAGCCCAGGTAGGCGTCCTCGATCTTGGTGGTGCGTTCGGAGCCGTCCTGGTTGCCGCCGGCGTCGCCGTCGCCCCAGGCGCCTGAGCTGACCCAGTTGAGGGCGCCATACAGGCTGCCGTTGCCGGCCAGGCCCTGGTCGCCGCTGAGGCCGTACTTGATGAAACCTTCGCGCCATGTCGAGCCACCGGGGGTGCCATCGTAGTTGTGGCGGCTGTTGAACATGCCCCAGACCGCGAGCAGATCGGCGTTCAGGTGGCTGTCGTCGTCGGTATACAGTTCGTAGGCCGGGCTGGCCTGGCCATGGACCAGCAGGGTCAGTGCCGTGGCCATTGCGGTGCGACGTGGAGTGAGACGCATGGATCGATCCTCGTTTTTTGTGTGCGGTCTTGAGTGCCGCGTTGTTGTGGAGGCAGTGTCGAAAGGTGACGGGCTATTAGCGCGTGGAACGCTGGCGGTGGTCTTGCCCGTGGCTGCCAGCGCTCTTGCATGTCGCCGCCATCACAGGCGCGCGGCGGTCTCCGGCAGGGTGGCGCCACCGTCGACCACAAGGGTCTGGCCGGTGATGTAGCGGGCGGCGTCGGAGGCCAGGAACAGCATCGCGGCAGCGATATCGGCGGGTTCCCCCAGTCGCCCCAAGGGCACGCCCGCGGCGATCCGGGCGTTTAACTGGGTATCGCCGAGGTTGCCCATGGCCGGGGTGCGCACCATCCCCGGTTCCACGCCGTTGACCCGTACATTGAACTGCGCCAGTTCCAGTGCGGCGTTGCGGATGAAGCCGTTGACCCCGGCCTTGGACGCGGCGTAATGGCTCAGGCCCGGATAGGCCACCCGCGGGCCGGTCACCGAGGAGGTAGCCAGCACGCAGCCGCCACCTTGGCGGCGGAATAGCGGCAAGGCGCCTTGAGTGAGCCAGAACAACGCCCCCAGGTTCACCGCCAGGGTCCGTTGCAGCAGCGCCGGGTCGATCTCGGCGAACGTGGTAAGCGGGAAGTACGCGGCGTTGTGCACCAGCACATCCAGGCGTTCCAGCTTGGCTAGCAAGGTGTCGATCGCAACGGGGTCGGCCAGGTCCAGCGTTTCCCCCCGCACGTCGTGACCCAGGGCCCGTTGTGCGTCCACCAGGCGCCTGAGTGCTGGCGAATCGAGGTCCACGGCCATCACCTGGGCACCGCCTCGGGCGAAACCCTCGACGATGGCCTGACCGATCCCGCCCGCCGCGCCGGTGACCAGCACGGTGCGTCCCTCGAAGTCGTAGCGCGCGTTCATGCCGACGGCTCCAGGTGGGTGAAGGCCAGGGTCGGCACGTCGACCACGGTCGAGCCGCCGTCGGCGGCGATCACCGCGCCGGTGACGATGCTGGCCTCGGCGCCGACCAGGAACTGGCACACGGCGGCTATTTCATCACTGCTGGCCGGGCGGCGCAGCGGTACGTCGGCGGTGACCCGGCGGTAGGCGCCATCAAGGTCCTCCTGGTGGTGGTCCATCAACGCCTGCATCTCCTTATCCGCCATGGGCGTGCGCACCCAGCCCGGACAGACGCAGTTGACTCGCACGCCGAACGGTCCGTAGTCGCGGGCCAGTGAGCGGGTTAGTCCGACCAGGGCATGCTTGGCGGTGGTGTAGCCGCACACCTCGGGCCCGGCGCCCAGCGCGGCGATGGAGCCCAGCAGCACCAGGCTGCCACGCCGCTCGCGCAGCAACGGCAGGCATGCCCGGGCAGTGTGGAAGGCGCTGTCGAGGTTGCTACGCATAGCCTCGCGCCAGGCGCTGTCGCTGGTCTGCTCGGCCGCGCCCAGGCCGTGGCCGCCGGCGCAGGCAATCACCGCATCGAGGCCGCCGAAGCGCGTGCGTACCTGCTCGATGAAACCTACCCAGCTGGCACTGTCCGCGGCATCGCCGGCCAGCACCAGGCCATCGCACTGCCGCGCGACGCGCTCGAGTGCCTCACGGCGGCGGCCCACCAGTGCCACCTGCCAGCCCTGGCGGGCCAGGCGCAGGGCGCAGGCTTCTCCGATGCCGCTGCCGGCCCCGGTGACCAGCACGCTGCGGCTCACTGCGCATGCTCCGTGCGGTTGAGCACCCGGCAGTGGGACGACACCGGGAAGTTGGCCAGCGCATCGAAGCCGCCGCCCTGGTAGCCGAAGATCTTGCCGTCGCTGCGGTGCCGCGCCAGGTCGATCATCACCAGGCCCAGGGTGGGCACGATCTTCTCGCACCAGACGAACAGGTACAGCTGCTCGGCGATCTTGTAGTAGTACGCCCGGTCGGTGTCGCACAGGCCCTGTTCGACACCCTTGAGGCACTGCCAGCTGTAGTAGTCGGCATTGAGGTAGATGTGCTCGTACTCCTCGGTGGGGCTGTAGCGGTAGTGGTTACGCAGGCCAACCAGCTCGGTGGTCGGCGCGTGGGGGCAGGCGCCGGCCTGCCAGGGGCGGTCGATGCTGCCGTGCAGGAAGCTGGCTTCGACGCCGGTCAGTGCTTCGCCGGCCAAGGCCAGGGCGTACAAGCCGCGCTGGGTGCGGGCCTGGTCGGGCAGGCGGCCGAGCACGGCGGTGAAGGCCTGCTCGAGAGTGTCGAGCACCAGCGACACCGACCAGGCCTGGCCGGCCTCGTGCTTGATGAAGTCGACCAGGTAGATACCGGGGCGCACCGAAGTGGCTCGGTAGTCGGCGCTGCCGCTGCTGTGGCCGTCCGCCGCGTGCCAGTGCAGGCGCTCGCTGTCGAAGCGGTGCTCGATGATCCAGCCATTGGCGAAGTGCAGGGTGAGCGAGCGCCCGGACAGGTCGGCCAGTTGCGGCAGGATGAAGGCCTCGGGTGCGAAGCCTTCGGCGAGGGCGCCCACGGTGATCCAGTCGGTTTGCTTCGGCATGTCGTTGACTCCTGTGTTGGGATGCTGCCCGGCATTTACGCGGTAGAACGCCGCCAGCTACGCCGGGCACCTGCAGGCAGTAGCGGCCTAGGTCGTGGTTGGCGCTGGTGATGGTCAGTAGCGGATCATCACCGACTTCAGCTCGGTGAAGTCGTCGATGAAGGCCGAGCCGAACTCGCGGCCGATGCCGGACGCCTTGATGCCGCCGAACGGCACCGCCGGGTCGAGCAGGGTGTGCATGTTGACCCACAGGGTACCGGCCTGGATTTCCGGGATCAGGCGCATGGCCTTGCCCAGGTCGTTGGTCCACAGGCTTGCGCTCAGGCCGTAGGGCGAGGCGTTCATCAGGTGGATCAGTTCGTCCTCATGGTCATAGGGCAGGAAGGTCGCCACCGGGCCGAAGGTTTCCTGGTTGAGCAGGGTGTCGCTCGCGCTGTTGGCGAGAATGACAGTGGGCTCGACGAAGCAGCCCGGGCCTTCGCCAAGGCGGCCGCCATGGACGATGCGGTTACCTTCGGCGCGGGCGGTGGCGAACAGCTCGCCAAGCTTCTGCTGGTGCGGTTTGTTGGCTACAGGGCCGAACTGGGTGGTTTCGTCCAGGGGCGAACCTATCTTCAGTTGGCCCAGGCGTTGGGACAGGGCCTCGAGCAACGGGTCAAGGCGTGAGCGGTGCACGTAGAAACGCTCACCTGCGGCGCAGATCTGCCCGGAATGCAGGAAGCCGGCCTCGATGATGCCGTCCACCGCCTTGTCGACGACGACATCGGGCAGGAACGCCACGGCGTTCTTGCCGCCCAGTTCCAGGGTAGCCCGGGTCAGCCGGGCGCCCATGGCCGCCTGGCCGACGGCGATGCCGGTGGGCACTGAGCCGGTGAACGACACCTTGTCGGTGCCGGGGTGCTCGACCAGCGCCTTGCCCACCTGGCCACCGCCGGTCAGTACGTTGAGGGCGCCCGGAGGCAGGCCGGCCTCGCTGGCCAGTTCGGCGATGCGCAGCAGGGTCAGCGGGGTGAACTCGCTGGGCTTGAGCACGATGCTGCAGCCGGTGGTCAATGCCGAGGCCAGCTTCCACAGGGCGATCATGGTGGCGAAGTTCCACGGCACGATGCCCACCACCACCCCCACCGGCTCGCGCAGGGTAAAGGCGCTGTAGCGCTCGCCGGCGAAGGAGGGCAGCGATGGGGTGATGGTCTGGCCGGTGATCTTGGTGGCCCAGCCGGCGTAATAGCGCAGGAAGTGCGCGGCCTGCTCCACCTCGAAGGCGCGGGCGATGCCGATCAGCTTGCCCGATTGCAGGGTTTCCAGCTGGGCCAGCTCCTCGCGGTTGGCCTCCAGCAGGTCGGCCAGGCGCAACAGCACTGTGGCGCGGGCGGCGGGACTGGTGCGCGACCAGCTGGCAAACCCCTGACGTGACGATGCGATGGCGCGCTCGACATCGGCCAGGTTGGCGTCGGCGACCTGGGCGATGGCTTCGCCGTTGGCCGGGTTGTGCACGGTGATGCGGGCACCGGATTGGCTGGTCACCGTTGCGCCGTGGATGTACAGGCCGTGGTCACGGGCGAGGAAGGCGCTGACGCTGGGGAGGAGGGGGATATCGCTCATGACAGGGCTCCGGATGGGCCGCAGCGGCCCGATTTGCGCAGGTTAGAGCGTGGCAAACCGGCGTTCTTGTCTGCCCATGCCAGCCACCATGACGCAGCCTGCCAGGCCCATGAAAAGTGCAATCCGAGGTGCGGAAGTTGCATTTTCCGCCTCGTCCACCGCTCCCATACTGACCCGGCATTCATCAGCGAACTCCCGCTTCCAGGCACCGTTCGCCAGGGTCCAATAACAATGAGCCAGACCATGAAAAAGCCAAACTCCCTGCTCGAAGACCTCAAACCCCTGTTGCCGGCCATCGCCGCCCGCGCCGACCAGGCCGAGCGCGAGCGCAGCGTGCCCGCCGAAAACATCGCCGCGCTCAAGGCCATCGGCCTGCACAAGGCATTCCTGCCCAGACATTACGGCGGCCTGGAAATCAGCCTGCCGCAGTTCGCCGAATGCATCGCCGCGCTGGCCGGCGCCTGTGCCAGCACCGCCTGGGCGATGAGCCTGCTGTGCACCCACAGCCACCAGCTGGCGATGTTCCCGGCACGCCTGCAGGACGAGATCTGGGGCCACGATCCGGACGCCACCGCCAGTAGCAGCATCGCCCCGTTCGGGCGTACCGAGGAAGTCGAGGGCGGCGTGCTGTTCAGTGGCGAGATGGGCTGGAGCAGCGGCTGCGACCACGCCGAGTGGGCGATCATGGGCTTTCGCCGGAGCAACCCTGAAGGCGGCCAGGACTACTGCTTCGCCGTGCTGCCGCGCAGCGACTACCAGATCCGCGACGACTGGTTTGCCGCCGGCATGCGCGCCAGTGGTAGCCGCACGCTGATCGTCGAGCGCGCCTTCGTGCCCGAACACCGCATCCAGAAGGCCCGGGACATGATGGAGGGCCAGTCGGCGGGCTTCGGGCTGTACCCGGACAGTGCGATCTACTTCAACCCGTACCGACCGTACTTCGCCAGCGGCTTCTCCACGGTCAGCCTGGGCATCGCCGAGCGCATGCTCGAGGTCTTCAGGGACAAGACCCGCAACCGCGTACGCGCCTATACCGGCGCCGCCGTCGGCGCGGCCACCCCGGCGCTGATGCGCCTGGCCGAGTCCACCCACCAGGTGGCCGCGGCGCGGGCGCTGCTGGAAAAAAGCTGGGAGCAGATCGCCGAGTACAGCACCCGCCGTCAGTACCCGACGCGCACGGAGCTGGCCTACTGGCGCACCAACCAGGGCTACGCGGTCAAGCTGTGCATCCAGGCCGTGGATCGGCTGATGGAGGCGGCCGGTGGTGGCGCCTGGTTTGAGGGTAACGAGCTGCAGCGGCTGTTCCGCGATGCGCACATGACCGGGGCGCATGCCTACACCGACTATGACGTCTGCGCGCATATCCTTGGCCGTGAGCTGATGGGGCTGGAGCCGGATCCGGCGATGACCTGAGCTTCAACCGATGAACATCGCTGGAGCACTGTGGGTGCGACCCAGCCCAACAACCATGATGGAGCCTTGCATGTCCATTCCCTTCGATAGCCGCGCCTTTCGCCGCGCCCTGGGCAACTTCGCCACCGGCGTAACCGTGATCACCGCCAGCGACCCCTCGGGGCGCAAGGTCGGGGTCACCGCCAACAGCTTCAATTCGGTTTCCCTCGAACCACCGCTGGTGCTCTGGAGCATCGACAAGCGCTCCAGCAGCCATGCGGTGTTCGAGGCTGCCGGGCACTTTGCCGTGAATGTGCTGGCAGCCGACCAGGTCGACCTGTCCAACACCTTCGCCCGCCCCAGCGAAGACCGCTTTGCCGGAATAGAGCACGAGACCGGCGAGGGCGGCGCGCCATTGTTGCGAGGTTGCTCGGCGCGTTTTCGCTGTGAAAAGTTCCAGCAGATCGATGGCGGTGACCACTGGATTCTCATTGGCCGGGTGCTAGCCTTCGACGACCTCGGGGGGCCGCCGCTGCTCTATCACCAAGGCGCCTATTCCAGGGTCCTGCCGCATGAGCTGATGGATCGCTGCGTGCAGGGGTAACTGCGTCGAGGTGTTCGACGCCAGTGTTGCAGTGCCTGTGAAATCGAGCGCTGCAAGGCTATCGCCTGGCACCTGGCAACACGGATCAAGGTTAGCGGCAGGCAGTGGCAAGACCTGCCTGGGTGGAGGCCGCAAAGTGACGGGGCAGACCCGGCGCACGACAGCACTTGCGGCGCGCCGGGTAAGCGGTCATCTTTCTCTCGTCCACCCAGGGCCCACCCATGACAACCAATAATAAGCTCACCGAGCACCTGAACCGCGGCAGCGTCGGCTTCCCCACCGCGCTGGCCAGCACCGTCGGCCTGATCATGGCCAGCCCGGTGATCCTCACCGCGACCATGGGCTTCGGCATCGGCGGCAGCGCCTTCGCCGTGGCCATGCTGATCGCCGCAGTGATGATGCTGGCGCAATCGATCACCTTCGCCGAGGCGGCGGCGATCCTGCCCACCACCGGCTCCGTCTACGACTACATCAACTGCGGCCTGGGCCGCTTCTTCGCCATCACCGGCACCCTGTCGGCGTACCTGATCGTGCATGTATTCGCCGGCACCGCCGAGACCATCCTTTCCGGGGTCATGGCCCTGGTGAACTTCGAACATCTCAACACCCTGGCCGAGTCGGCCGGCGGCTCCTGGCTGCTGGGGGTGGGTTTCGTGCTGGTGTTCGGCGTGCTCAACGCCTTTGGCGTGAGCGCCTTCGGTCGCGCCGAGGTGGTGCTGACCTTCGGCATGTGGACCACGCTGATGGTGTTCGGCGTGCTCGGCCTGATCGCCGCGCCCGCCGTCGAGCTGGAAGGGCCGTTCGGCGTGTCGCTGGTCGGCACCGACCTGATGACCATCCTGTCGCTGGTGGGCATGGCCATGTTCATGTTCGTCGGTTGCGAGTTCGTCACCCCCTTGGCCCCGGAATTGCGCCGTTCGGCCTGGGTGATGCCCAAGGCCATGGCGCTGGGGTTGTTCGGCGTGGCCAGTTGCATGTTCATCTATGGCGCGGCGATGAAGCGGCAGGTGGAAAACGTGGTGCTCGATGCCGCCAGCGGCGTGCACCTGCTGGACACCCCCATGGCCATCCCGCGTTTCGCCGAGCAGGTGATGGGCGATATCGGCCCGGTGTGGCTGGGCATCGGCTTCCTCTTCGCCGGCGCTGCCACCATCAACACGCTGATGGCCGGGGTGCCGCGGATTCTCTACGGCATGGCGGTGGATGGGGCATTGCCCAAGGTGTTCACCTACCTGCACCCGCGCTTCAAGACCCCGCTGCTGTGCATCCTGGTAGTGGCGCTGATCCCCTGCCTGCATGCCTGGTACCTGGGGGGCAACACCGACAACATTCTGCACCTGGTGTTGGCGGCGGTATGCGCCTGGAGCACCGCGTACCTGCTGGTGACCCTGTCGGTGGTGATCCTGCGCATCCGTCGCCCGGACCTGCCGCGGGCCTATCGCTCGCCGCTGTTCCCGCTGCCGCAGATCGTCTCCAGCATCGGCATCCTGCTGGGCATGTGGTTCATCACCCCGCCGGGCATGAACCCGGCCGATGTGTATGTGCCGTTCGCCGTGATGCTTGGCGCCACCGCCGTCTACGCGCTGTTCTGGACGTTGTGCGTGCAGAAGGTCAACCCGTTCCGGCCTGCCAGGGTCGAGGATGTGCTGGAGAAGGAATTCGCCGCTGAGCCCGGTCAACCTCATAGCGAGCAGGTGCGCCATGTCGGCAAGCTGGCTTGAGCGCCTGAGCGGGCCACGCGCTCCGGCAGGGTATCGGCCTGGGGCGACCCTGGCGCGTCTGGGGCGCAACCTCGGATTGGCGGATTTGCAATCCGCAGCATCCTTTACCTACCGCGAGGATGGTCCGCGTATCGAGGTGCGTGAGCGCACCGAAAGCCACCTGCTGATGCACCTGGTGATGTGCGAATTCATCCTGCGCGTGCCAGCCAGTGGCCAGGGCACGCTGCGCGCCGAACTGCACCACACCGGCATGCTGCGGCGCAGCGGGCTGGGCTGTCGCCTGCGCGGCGGTGATCCGCTATTGTTCAAAGCGCTCGAGGCGCGCCTGGTAGAGGTGCAGACCGTCCTGATGCCCTTGGACTTCAAGCGATTGGCCATCGACTGCAATGACGGCCAGTGGCGGGTGACCCTGGAGCACATGGGCGCCAGCGAGGTGGTCAACCGGATGCCGGCGCTGCGCCGTTACATTCCCCTCACAACCGAACAGCGCCACCATCTCTGGCTGGCGTTCGACGGGTTGGCGTACACCCTGCGCGACCTCTGAATCCTGTAGGAGCGGCTTTAGCCGCGATCACCCGCAAAGCGGGTGCCAGGCACCGCGACACCTGCATCGCGGCTGAAGCCGCTCCTGCAAGTGATGACAGTTGTATGCTCATAGATAACATGTTAACAATTACCCCATAACAACAACCGTTGCTGTGGAGGTCGCCATGCCCCAGCCCGCTTCAGTGCACAGCGCAAGCCCGGCCCAGGACAGCCTGGAGCGCTGGACGACGGCCATGCAGAAGGTCTGCGGCCAGTTCCGGACCGAGCTTGCCTTCAACCGCTCGCTGTTCATTGGCGAGATCACCACCTTCAACCGCGCCGGTCTGGCCCTGGCCAACCTGCGCACCAACGCTGGCAATATCCGCCGCCTGGGCGACAACCCCGACCGTGACGACGACCAGCATTGCTTCCTGGTCAGCCAGCGCATGGGCTACTCGCAAATCACCCAGGGCGGCGCGAGCATCCAGCTTTCGCCAGGCGAGCTGCTGTTGATGGATTCGGTGGGCCCGTGCGAGATCACTCCATTCGGCCTGATCGAGCATATTTCGCTGTCACTGTCCCGCGAGCAGGTGCGCAAGCATCTTGCGAAGCAGGGCGCGACCTTCGGCAAGATCTCTTCGACCAACGCCTGCGGGCGCATGCTGCACCTGCTGATGGACCAGCTGTGCCGTGAAGGCGACGAGGCCGGGGCAACCCAGGGCGAGGCGCTGCAGGCCGCGTTCATCGCCCTGCTGGAGCCGGGCTTCGAGCACGCTGATGACAACCCCGGCTCGCTGGCCGGGCTCGGCGGTGTCAGCCTGCGCGGCTATGTGCAGAAGGTCATCGACGAGTCGCTGGGCCAGCCTGGGTTGACCCCGGCGAACCTGGCGGAGCGCCTGAGCATTTCGGTGCGCCACCTGTACCGGTTGTTCGAAGAGGAGGGCGATAGCGTGTGTCGGTATATCCAGCGCTCGCGGCTCAAGCGCAGCGCCGATGATCTGTCCAACCCGTTCCTCAAGCGCGAGTCGATCACCTCGATCGCCTACAAGTGGGGCTTCACCGACTCGGCGCATTTCAGCCGGGCGTTCAAGAAGCAGTTCGAGCAGTCGCCTAAGGATTTCAGGGCCATGGCGTTGACGGCAGGGCGCTAAAAGTTTCGCCGGCAAGCCGGCTCCCACAGGTTATGCGTTCCCTGTGGAAGCCAGCTTGCCGGCGAAGCGGTCGTGAGGATGTAATCAGGCTAGCGCAAGGTAATGCTTCACAAAGGTCTCGCTCAGCACCTCCCACAGCACCGGCGTGCCCTTGGTCACGAACCAGGCATCACCCGCTTTGTAGCGCGTCACCTGCCCGGTGGATTCATCGGTCAGCTGAATCTCGCCGGTCACGATCACCGCCTGCTCGCTGAACGGATAGACCATGCGGAACTTGCCCTGGGTGGTGCCGAAATAGGCGCTGCTGACCGGGTCGGTCGGGGCGCCGTGTGTCATCTTGCCGTAGCACTTGACCTCGCCTTCGAGGATGGTCGAGCCAAGGTCGGCAACGGTGCCCCAGGCGTCGAGTTCGGACAGTTGCACACCCTGGCGGACGGCGGTGAGGGTCATGGTGGTTCTCCTGGTCTTGTTCAAAAGGAATCAACGGCGACCGTTGAAGAAGCCCGACAGCTGATGCACGGTCTTGCCTGCGGTCAGCAGCAGAGGGCGGATATGGTCCTTGCCGAGGATGCGCGCGTGCTTGACCGAACTGATCAGGTCGTAGCGGGCCGAGCCTTCGCTCATGCCCTCGGCGAGGATCTTGCAGATGATGTGGCTGGGGGTGACGCCGAAGCCCGAGTAGCCCTGCACGTAGAAGGCGTTGGGGCGGTTGCTGAGGGTGCCGATCTGCGGGAACAGGTTGGCGCTGGTGGCCATCGGCCCGCCCCAGGCCAGGTCGATGCGCACGTCCTTGAGGTAGGGGAAGATCTTCAGCATCAGGTTGCGGTTCCAGGCCTTGAGGTCCTTGGGGATGTGCTCCACGAACGGCGTGGCGGCACCGAACAGCAGGCGGTTCTCGCGGGTGACGCGGTAGTAGTCGATCACCGGGCGGATATCGCTGTAGGCGCCGCGGATCGGGCTGATGCGCTGGATGAGCTCGTCCGATAGTGGCTCGGTCATCAACTGGAAGGCATAGGTGTTGACGGTGCGCGCATGCAGTTCGGGTTCGAGCTTGTTGAGGAAGCTGTCGCAGGCCCACAGCAGCTTGCTGGCCTTGACCGAGCCGCGCCCGGTGCGCACGGTGATGCGCTCGCCGTAGTGCACCTCCAGCGCCGGGCTGTGCTCAAAGATCCGCGCACCGTGGCCGACCAGGGCCTGGGCCTCGCCAAGCAGCAGGTTCAGCGAATGCACGTGGCCTCCGCCCATGTGCAGCAGGGCGCTGCTGTAGGCGTCGGAGCCGATGATCTGCCTGACCTCCGAGCCGCCGAGGAAGCGGATCTCGTCCTTGCCGTTGATGGCTTTGAAGTCTTTCTCCCAAGCGCGCAGGGTCTTTTCCTGGCGGGCGTTGAAGCCCATGTAGCCGTAGCCGTGGCAGAAGTCGGCGTCGATCTGGTAGCGGGCGATGCGCGCCTTGATGATGCCGGCGCCCAGCTCGCTGATCTCGAAGATCTCGCGCAGGCCTTGATCGCCCACACTGCTCTTGATCTTCTCCAGGTCGTGGCCGATGCCGGCCATGATCTGCCCGCCATTGCGCCCGGTGCCGCCGAAGCCCAGGTAGCGGGCCTCGAGCACGACGACATTGGTGATGCCTTGCTCGGCCAGTTCCAGGGCGGTGTTGATGCCCGAGAAACCGCCGCCGATCACCACGACATCGGCTTCGATGTCGCTTTCCAGGGTGGGGAAGCTGAGGTTGTACTTCTTGGTGGCGGTGTAGTACGTCGGCGTTTCGATGTTGATCATGGCGCAGCCTGGACAGTTGGAATTATTGGACAGCACGGCTTGCACAAGCGCTGGCGGTTGCAGGTATTGAGCACCTAACGACAGGTAGGTGTCTTGCCTGGGACTGCCAGGGTTTTGCTTCAGGCTGCCAAGTTGTCCATCGCGTCCAACACCGTAGGCATACGGCGGCAGCATGACCTCCACGGGAGAAGTGGTGATCATGCGCCTCATGAATATGTTAAGTAAATCACCCTCTGTGGTTGCTTGCCTGTAGACGCCAAATGGCGCTTACTTGAAATCCCACTGCATCTGCGTGGCGATGCTCACACCGCTGGACGACTTGACGCAGACGTCCAGGTAGTCGGTGAAGCGTGGCGGCATGGCAATGCCTTCTTCCAGCAGGCGGCTGTTGTCGAACAGGTAGTTGAGGTCGGCGAAGCCGCTGTACAGGCGCAGTGCGCGCAGCACCAGCCGTGGGTTGGCCGGGCCGATGCGGGTTTCGAAATGGCTGGCGAGCGATTTGAGGTCGTCCGCCTCGACCTTGCGATAGCGCTCGCCCACCGGCTCCGCGCCATTGGCCAAGGCGAAGGCCTGGTCGATCTCGGCGAAAGTGCAGGCCGAATGATGGCCGGCGGAGATATGGTAGAGGTCATGACCCAGGAGTGGCTTGAGCGCCAGGCCGATCAGCGCCTCGGCGCAGTAGTCCACCGGGATCACGTCGATCTGCTCGTCCAGGCCGCAGGTGAAGCTTTCCAGGGCGAAGCCCATGCGGAACACCCAGAAGATGCTGCCCGAGGCCTGGCAGCCGAGGCTGCGGTGGCCGACCACGATGGATGGCCGCGCCACCACCAGCGGCAGGCTGGGCAGCTCTTCACGCATGCGCCGTTCGATCTCTGCCTTCGAGGCGGTGTAGTCCACCAGTTGCTGCGCGGCCTCGGGGAACTCCCACGATTCGCTGATCGGCGACTCGCGCTGCGGGCCGCAGCACATGGCGGTGCCGACGTGGAGGAAACGCTTGAGACGACTTGAGCGGCTCAGCACCTGGGCAAAGGCGTAGGTGCCCTCGACGTTTACCGGCCAGATATTGGGGTTCTTCGAGAACGAGGCCACGGCGGCGCAGTTGATCACCCGGTCGACCTGCATCAGGCGCGGGGTCTCGCGAGCCAGCCAGGCAGTGTCGAGGAAGTCGCCGCAGAGGATCTGCGCTTCGCTCAGGGCCTGGCTCTGGCTGTCGCCGACACCGTGCTGGCGCAGGTTGTCGCGCAGGCGTTGCAGGCCCTGCGCCGGGTTGTCGGCGCGAACGAGGAAGCACAGGGCCTCGGCATGCCCTTCGGCGATCATCTGTGCGGCGACGGCGCCACCGAGAAAACCTGTGGCACCGGTCAGCAGAATACGCTCCTGGGCTGGACACGGGAGGGTGGGCGTATGAATGGCGGGGGTGTTCATAGGTTTCCTCGGCAAGTAATTTGCCAGTGCTTCATTCTTTGGAATGGGTGTGAAAGTTACGTGAAAAGTTTGCTCGTGCGACTAATTCAAGTCCGGAGCTATTGGGTTTTTGATAAACATGGCGTGAGCCGATATCACCTCGGAAAGCGCGTCGCATGGGAATCATGGCCCTGCACCGCGCAGGCAGATAGCGGCGAAGAGCAGGGCGGCGAGTTATTGTCTGGCGGGGCGAGGGTTATTTCAATTAACTGTTGGCACGGTTATGCAGGTTTTTGGTGAAACAATTTTAATGGGCCATGAGCAGGTGTAAGCAGCTGTATCGAATGTGTAAATATATTTAAATTTGCATGCGGTTAATTGTTCGTATCACTTCAATTGTTCGGGCACTTCCCAGATCCCTCCATCACCGATGACATAGACCCGCTGACCCGTTCCCGGCTGCAGCGTCATCGCGCCGGTGAAGCTGCCGAACGACGGCAACAAGGTCAGGTGCTCGCCGACCAGGAAACAAGGCAGGCGCACCTGTTGGCGGCCACGGCCGCGCAGGCGGTACGCCGGATGCACATGGCCCGCCAGTACATGCCGCTGCGGGTGCGTGCAGGGCTCGTGGTGCAGGGCGAACGGGCCGAGCGCCAGCGGCTCGGCCACCACCTCGATGCCCAGCCCGGCCGGCGGATCACCGGCATGCCGGTCATGGTTGCCACGCACCAAAGTGATGGGCAGCGCCGCATGGCGGGTGCGCCACTCGGCAAGGGCCGCCAGGGTTTGCGGGGTCCTGCCTTTGGCGCTGTGCAGGAAGTCGCCGAGAAATACCAGGTGCTGGCAGGCAAAGCGCTGCAGCAGGGCATCCAGGCGCTGCAGGTTGCAGGCGGTGGTGCCACTGGGCACCGGCTGGCCCAGTGCCCGGTAGCCGGCGGCCTTGCCCAGATGCAGGTCGGCGATCAGCAGGGTCCGCCGCTCTGACCACCATAGGGCTTTTTCCGCCAGCAGGCAGAGTTCGGTGCCGGCCACCTTTACGCTGATGTGCGAAGGAGGGGGGCTGGCCATGGCCTCAGGACCGCTGCCTGGCCGGGCGTGGCCGGCCGTCCTTGCTGCGCCTGGCCTTGCGCGCGCGGCCAGGTTCACGCGTGTCATCCTCGACCATCAGCGTGGTCAGCGGCGCAGGCTCCTGGGCCCCGGCACCTGCGGCCTGCTCCAGGTCGCTGACCATGCGCCGGATCCGGTCGGCGAGTTTTTCCGAGCTGAGGCTCTCGCGAAAGCGCTCGACCATCAGCGGAAAGGCGAACGGTGTGGCGCGCCTGATGCTCCGCAGTTGCAGCGGCAGAGGCTGCAAGCGCTGCAGGGTCTGGCGCAGGCGTTGCACATCCAGTTCCTGGCTCAGCACCTCCTGGCGGGCCTGGGTCAGCAGCAGGTTGTCCGGGTCGTGCTGCCTGAACACATCGAAGTACAGCCCGCTGGAAGCCTGCAACTGGCGCGTGCTCTTCGGCGCACCGGGGTAGCCGGTGAACACCAGCCCGGCGATCCGGGCGATCTCGCGAAAGCGCCGGCGCGCCAACTCGCCGGCATTGAGGCTGGCCAGTACCTCGGGCAGCAGGTCTTGGCTGTCGAACAGCGCCGGGGTCAGGGCACCGGCGTAGTCGATGGCGCTGGCGCACAGCAGTTCCAGGCCGTAGTCGTTGACCGCGATGGAGAAACTCAGCGGCGTATCCCGGGCCAGGCGCCAGGCCAGCAAGCTGGCCAGGCCCAAGTGCACCGAGCGCCCGGCGAATGGATAGAGAAACAGGTGCCAGCCCTCGCGGGACTTCAGGGTCTCGGCCAGTAGGACGTTTTTGCCGGGCAGCGCCGACCAGGCTTTCTGCACCTCCAGCAACGGGCGCAGCAGGCGCATTTCCGGGCCTTGGTACATCCCTTGGTCCGCCGCGTCCAGCTCGGCCAGCATCGCTTCGGCCAGTTCGCCCGAGAGCGGCATGCGCCCGCCGTTCCAGCGCGGGATCGCGGCCTTGCGGTCGCTGGCGCGGCGCACGTAGACGGTCATGTCGCGCACTTCCACCAGCTCAAGCGTGCGGCCAGCGAACAGGAAGTGGTCGCCCGGGCGCAGGCGGGCGATGAAGCCTTCCTCGACGCTGCCCAGCGATCCGCTGCCGCCGCGGGCCCAGAACTTCACGGTCAGGCTGGCATCGCTGACCAGGGTGCCGATGCTCATGCGGTGACGGCGTGCCAGGCGTGCGTCGGGCACCCGCCAGCGGCCTTCGGCGTCCGGCTCGGCGCGGCGGAAATCGGGGTAGGCCGTGAGCGAGAGACCGCCGTGGCGGATGAACGCCAGAGCCCATGCCCATTGCGTCTCGCTCAGGTCGCGGTACGACCAGGCGCTGCGCACTTCGGCGAGCATGTCCTGGGCATCAAAGCCATCGCCGAGGGCCATGCTCACCAGGTGCTGGACCAGCACATCCAGTGGCCGCTCGGGGGCCTGGCGCGCCTCGACCTTGCCTTGCGCCACCGCCCTGCGTGCCGCCGCCGCCTCCAGCAGCTCAAGGCTGTGGGTCGGTACCAGCGTGGCGCGCGAGGGCCGGCCCGGGGCGTGGCCGGAGCGCCCGGCGCGCTGCATCAGGCGCGCCACCCCCTTGGCCGAACCGACCTGCAGTACACGCTCCACGGGCAGGAAGTCCACGCCAAGGTCCAGGCTTGAAGTGCACACCACTGCCTTCAGCTGGCCTTTCTTCAAGGCCAGCTCCACCCAGTCGCGCACCTCGCGTGACAGCGAGCCATGGTGCAGTGCCAGCAGCCCGGCCCAGTCGGGGCGCGCCTGCAACAATGCCTGGTACCAGGTTTCCGCCTGCGAGCGGGTATTGGTGAATACCAGCGTGGTGGCACTGCCCTCTAGCTGTTCGACGACCTGACCGAGCATGCGCAGCCCAAGGTGCCCGGCCCAGGGGAAGCGTTCGATGGCGGCCGGCAGCAAGGTGTCGATGCGCAGGTCCTTGGCGTCATGCCCCTGCACCAGGCGGCCTGCCGGCATCAGTACTTGCCGGGCATGTTCCAGGTTGCCCAGCGTGGCCGAAAGCGCCCAGACCATAAGCGACGGCTGCCAAGAGCGCAGGCGGGCGAGGGCCAGTTGCAACTGCACGCCCCGTTTGTTGCCGAGCAACTCGTGCCATTCGTCCACCACCAGCATGCGCAGGCCGGCGAACGCCTCGCGCGCATTGGCCTGGGTCAGCAGCAGGGTCAGGCTTTCCGGTGTGGTGACCAGGGCGCTGGGCAGGCGCCGTGCCTGTCGGGCGCGTTCGGCGCTGCCGGTGTCACCAGTGCGCAGGCCGATGCTCCAGGCGATCCCCAGGTCATCCAGGGGGGCCTGCAGCGCCCTGGCCGTATCGGTGGCCAGGGCACGCATGGGGGTGATCCACAGCACGGTCAGCGGCGCCATTGCAGGCTTGCCGCGACCTGCTGACGTGGGCAGGGAGGCACACTGCCCGGCAAAACGATCCAGCGCGGCGAACCACACGGCATAGGTCTTGCCGGCGCCGGTGGCGGCGTGCAGCAGCCCCGATTCGCCGTCGGCCACGGCTTGCCAGACGGCCTTCTGGAAGCTGAACGGCTTCCAGCCGCGCTCGGCGAACCAGCGGCTGGAGGGCTGGCGGCGCTTGACCATCAAAGCAGCCCCTGCAAGGTGGCCAGCGTGTCGGCCTGCTCGATGGTCTTGTCGGTGCGCCAGCGCAGCATGCGTGGGAAACGCACCGCGATGCCGCTCTTGTGGCGCTTGGACAGGGCGATGCCTTCGAAGCCCAGTTCGAACACCAGGGTCGGCGTGACGCTGCGTACCGGGCCGAACTTGTCCACCGTGGTCCTGCGCACGATGGCGTCGACCTTGCGCATCTCTTCGTCGGTGAGGCCGGAGTAGGCCTTGGCGAAGGGCACCAGCACCCGCTCGCCGGGGGCACTATCGTCCCATACCGCGAAGGTGTAGTCGCTGTACAGGCTGGCACGCCGGCCATGGCCGCGCTGGGCATAGATCAGCACCGCATCGATGCTGAACGGGTCGATCTTCCATTTCCACCACAGCCCCAGGTCACGGGTACGGCCCACGCCGTACAGCGAGTCACGGCGCTTGAGCATCATGCCCTCGACACCCAGCTGGCGCGAGGCCTCGCGCTGGCGGGCGAGCGCCTGCCAGTCGTCGCCGGTCACGCGCGGCGACAGGCGCAGGCGAGCATCGCCTATGCTACCGACCAGCGCCTCGAGCTGTGCCCGACGCTGGTCCTGGCTGCGGCTGCGCCAGTCTTCGCCTTGCCACTCCAGCAGGTCGTAGGCCAGCAGCGCCGCCGGCAACTCGTCCAGCAGCTTCTTGCCCAAGGTCTTGCGGCCGATGCGTTGCTGCAGCAGGGCGAACGGCTGGACGCCAAATGCCTGTTCGTCGCTGTCGGGTGGCGCCTTCCAGATCACCAGCTCGCCATCGAGCACGGTGCCGTCGGGCAGCGCGGCGGCGAGTTGCGCAAGCTCGGGAAAGCGCTCGGTGATCAGCTCCTCCCCCCGCGACCACAGCCAGGCACGCCCATCGCGTTTCACCAGCTGGGCGCGGATGCCGTCCCACTTCCATTCCACCAGCCACTGCTGGGGCGGGCCGAGCACCGCGTCGAAGCGCTCGAGCGGCTCCTGCAGCGGGTGCGCCAGGAAGAACGGGTAGGGCTGGCCGCCGCGCTGGGCATGTTCCTCGGCCGACTCCTGGGCGATCAACGCCAGGTAGCGCTGGGGCGTCGGCTGGTGCGCAAGGTCGGTGTAGCCGACCATGCGCTGCGCCACGCGCTTGGCGTCGACCCCGGCCAACGCGGCCAGGGCGCGGGTCACCAGCAGCTTCGAGACGCCGACGCGAAAACCACCGGTGAGCAGCTTGAGGCTGACCATCAGGCTTTGCCGGTCGAGCCGCGTCCACAGCGCCTGCAAACGCGGCGCCAGTTCCTCGGGGGGCAGGCCGCGCAACGGCAGCAGTTGCTCCAGCCACCACTGCAAACTTTCATCCGCGACCTGGGTCGACTCTGGCAGCAACAGCGAAAGGGTTTCGGCGAAATCGCCGACGGCCTGGTAGCTCTCCTCGAACAACCACTCGGGCAGGCCGCACAGGCGGATCGCGAGGTCGCGCAGCACACGGGTCGGCACTACTTGGCGAGGGCGCCCGCCAGCGAGGAAGTACACCGCCCAGGCGGCATCGGCTGGTGGTGCGTCGGCCAGGTAGTCCTGCAGCGCGGCAAGCTTGGCATTGCTCGAGGTGGTGGCATCGAGCCGGGCGTAGAGTTCGGCGAAGGCTCTCATCGGTTGGTCGGCTCCAGGCTGTCGTCTTCCTCGCCGTACTCGGTCTGGAAGGCTCGGGCATCCAGGCCGCGTTCGGTCAGGTAGCGAACCAGCACGTTGACCTGGCCGTGAGTGACCATCACCCGCTCGGCGCCGCTCTGCTCGATGGCCCAGAGCAGGCCGGGCCAGTCGGCGTGGTCGGAGAGCACGAAGCCGCGATCGACGCCGCGCCGACGCCGCGCCCCACGCAGCAGCATCCAGCCGCTGGCGAAGGCGTCACTGTAGTCGCCGAAGCGGCGCATCCAGGTGCTGCCCCCCGCCGAGGGCGGGGCGAGGACCAGCGCCTGGCGCAGCAATGGGTCGCCCTTGCTGGTCGCCGTGGCGGGCAGGGTTTCCGGCAGGCGCACACCGGCGGCACGGTAGACCTGGTTCAGCGGCTCCACCGCGCCGTGCACCAGCACCGGGCCGATGCTGGCATCTATGCCATGGAGAATCCGCTGGGCCTTGCCGAAGGCATAGGCGAACAGCACGCTTGGACGCCCGGCGGCGGCATTGGCGCGCCACCAGGCGTCGATGTCGGCGAAAATGCAGGCCTGGTCTTGCCAACGGTAGATCGGCAGGCCGAAGGTCGATTCGCTGATGAAGGTGTGGCAGCGCACCGGTTCGAAGGCTTCGCAGGTGCCGTCCGGCCCGACCTTGTAGTCGCCGGAGGCGACCCACACCTCGCCGCGGTATGCCAGGCGTACCTGGGCCGAGCCGAGCACATGGCCGGCGGGGTGAAAGCTCAGGGTTACGCCGTGGTGCTCCAGCGGCGTGCCGTAGGGCAGGGTCTGCAGGTCGATGTCCTCGCCCAGGCGGGCGCGCAGTATCCCGGCGCCGGGCGTCGCGGCGAGGTAGTGGCGATTGCCGCGCCGGGCATGGTCGCCGTGGGCGTGGGTGATCACCGCCCGGTCGACCGGCCGCCAGGGGTCGATGTAGAAATCACCGGGTGGGCAATAAAGCCCTTCGGGGCGCGCGACGATCAGCTCCATGGCTCACCTTGGCCGAGGGGGTTAACAGCTCAGAGCCTGGCAAGGCGTGGCAGGTTCATTGTTCGTTGCAGTCACTTTGCCGCTTCGTAACCGTTCATCGTCGCCGTCGAACACCGCGTCAAAGCGTGGCTCCACTGGAGGCAATGCTGAATTCATAACCGACGAGGCCCGCCATGAATGCAATCGAATTGCTGGTACAAGACCACAAGACCGTGAAAAAGCTGCTCGACGAGCTGTCGGCCACCACCGAGCGCGCGGTGAAGACGCGTGGTGAGCTGCTTGCGCGCATCGAGCAGGAGTTGAAGGTCCATACCGAGCTCGAGGAGCGCATCCTCTACCCGGCCATCAAGCAGGCCGGTGGCCGGGAGGAGGAGAAAATGTACCACGAGGCCAAGGAGGAACACCGCACGGTGGACGCGTTGGTCCTGCCCGACCTGCTCGGCACTGCAACCGACACGGTCGAGTTCGCCGGACGGGTCAAGGTGATGAAGGAGTTGCTCGAGCACCATATCGAGGAAGAAGAGAGCGAGCTGTTCCCGACCGCAAGAAAACTGCTCGGCAAACAGGCGCTGGATGAGATGGGGCAGGCCATGCAGGCGCACAAGAAACTGCTCGGAGCCGGGCATTCCGCAGCCTGACTCGTGTGCCGGGCGAGGTCATTGCAGAAGGTCCTCAAGCGCGCTCGCCGCGCAGCCAGCGTTGGTGGTAATGCGCCAGTCGCGCCAGGCCATGCAGCGCGCCTTGGCGCATCACGTCGGGGCGCTCGCCAAAGAAGCGTTGGGTGCAGGTGAACACGGCCATCGGTTCGCCGGCAAAGGCCCAGGCAAAACACAGGGTGCCTGGGGATATACCGGATTCGGGGGAGGGGCCGGCAACCCCGGTGGTGGCGATGGCGACACTGGCCTGGCTGTCGCGCAGTGCGCCGCGGGCCATTTCCCAGGCCACCGCCTCGCTGGTCAAGCCGAATCGTTCGATGGTCTGCGGGTCGACCCCGAGCAGCCGCTGCTTGGCGTGCGCAGAGTAGACCACGTAGCCGCTCTCCAGTACCTCCCCGGTGCCGGGCACCCCGGCCAGTAACGCCACCATGGCGCCTGCGGTGCAGGATTCGGCGGTGGTCAGTAGAAGGTGATTCTGCTTGAGATAGGCGAGGGCGGCGTGCACCGGGTCTTGTCGCATCGGCATGACTCACTGAGCTGTTGAGTGATGGACGCCTACGCCTGCGGTTTGGTTCAGCGCCACTGCGCGGCGCCCGTCCATCTACGGCGCGGGATCCGCGCTGAACTTTGTCGGCGCCCGGGAATTCCTCTGTTCAAGGCCGCCGTGTCCATCTCCGGATCGGCGTCAGGAAGAGGATCGATCATGAGTGACCCCGTGACGTATTTCTGGATTGCCTTGGTGGCGATCCTCCTGCTGGTCGACCTGTGGGCGATCATCAGCGTGTTTCGCAGCGACAAGTCCGATGGCGTGAAGGTCTTGTGGTCGCTGCTGCTGGTGGTGTTCCCCGTGGTCGGGCTGGCCATCTGGGGTGTCGCCGGTCCGCGAGGCATCAAGCGTGGCACCGGACCGACTTCACCCGAACACAGCAAAGGTTAGGAGAAACGCATGAAACAGCAGGAGGATCGTCGCCCGCGCGAATCTGCGGGCGAAGCCGAGCGCGACAACGACGCCCATCGGCCAGACGGCTCCACCGGCACCCGGCATGACTCGACGGCGCAGAAGACCGCGCGCGGCAAGGGCCGGCGCCAGGGCTGAGCGCCGGCCCGGCCTGTCAGCTACGGAAGAAGGCGAGCAGGTCTTGGTTGATCACGTCAGCGTGGGTGGTGGGCATGCCATGGGGGTAGCCCTTGTAGGTCTTCAGGGTGCCTTTGGCCAGCAACTTGGCCGACAGTGGCCCCGAATTGTCGTAGGGCACGATCTGGTCATCGTCGCCATGCATCACCAGCACCGGCACCGTTACCTTTTTCAGCGACTCGGTGAAGTCGGTCTGGGAGAACGCGACGATGCCGTCGTAGTGCGCCTGGGCGCCGCCCATCATGCCCTGGCGCCACCAGTTGAGGATCACCCCCTGGTCCGCCTTGGCACCGGGACGGTTGTAGCCGTAGAACGGCCCCGCCGGGATATCTTGGTAGAACTGCGCGCGGTTGACCTTGAGCTGGGCCTGGAGGTCGTCGAACACCGATTTGGGCAGCCCGCCGGGGTTGCTGTCGGTCTGGACCATCAACGGCGGCACGGCGGCGATGATGGCGGCCTTGGGCACCTTGTCCTCGGGATGGCGAGCCATGTAGTGGATCACCTCGCCACCGCCAGTGGAGTGCCCGACATGGAACGCCCCCTCGACCCCCAGGTGCTTGACCACCGCCGCCACGTCGTCGGCGTAGTGGTCCATGTCGTGGCCGTCCCAGACCTGGCTCGAACGGCCATGGCCACGGCGGTCATGGGCGACCACGCGGTAGCCTTCGGCGACGAAGAACAGCAGTTGCGCGTCCCAGTCGTCGGCGCTGAGCGGCCAGCCGTGATGGAAGAAGATCACCTGGGCGTCCCGGGGGCCCCAGTCCTTGTAGAAGATCTCGAGTCCTTCCGGGGTTGTGACGTATGCCATTTCGCGTCTCCTGATTCTAGGGTGTGGAACGAGCTTTGCGGCGAAGGCGGGCCATTGAGGGTTCACTGGCCACCGGACAACTCTAGGATTAAAGTGCACTTCAAGGTCAATGCAATTGCAAAGGTGCTGCATGAGAATAGGAGAGCTGGCCAAGCTCACGGGCCTGGCCCCGTCGCGTATCCGCTTCTACGAGGCCAGTGGGCTGATCAGCTCGGTCGAGCGCAAGGCCAATGGCTACCGCGACTACGATGCCGATGCCGTATGGGTGCTGGAGATGATCACCAACGCCCAGGCTGCCGGGTTTTCGCTGGAGGAGATCCGCCGCTTGCTGCCGGCCAAGGCCAAGGGCTGGCAGCACGATGAACTGCTGGGCGGGCTCAGGCGCAAGGTTGAGGAGATCGAGCGCCTGCAGGAGCGTCTGGCACGCAACAAGGCGCAGCTGCTGCTGGTGATCGAGGGCATCGAGAGCAAGCCCGAAGGCATGCAGTGCGTGGACAACTCGCAGCGGGTGCTGGAGCGGCTGCGTGAGGAAATGGTCCAGGAAAAGGCGCGGCGGGGAGCGGACCTGTAGCAGCGCCGCTGCCACAGGGTGCCTGCGTCGTTTCAATCAAGCGCCGCCAATGGTTTGGGCGCATACAGCGCGCTCTGGAACTCGGGCACATACTCATACTTGAGCATCCGTCCCAGCTGCAGCTCATGGATATAGCGCGACAGCTCGCCATCACCCAGTACCAGTTCCGCTGAATCAGCCTGCATGCTCGAGGCATGGCTGACCTGCCGCGAGGTGGCGTAGCCGAAGGCCAGGCGGCCCTGGTGATCGAGGTTGGTGAAGCTGTTGGTCACAAGGCCTGGCTCGTGGGACAGCCCGTCGAGCTTCCTGGCCCTGAACACCACGTCCACCTTGCCGGACCTCGCATCGACGATATCGTAGGTCACCGCCTGGGCGTCCTCGCGCCGGTCGATCCCGGTCAGCCACTTGGGCAGATTGTAGCCCACCACGCCGCGCACCCGTGCCAGCTCGGTGTTGACCGGCAACTTGAGCACATAGCCCCAGAAATCCTTGGCCATCGACTGGCCGACCAGAGAGAAGGGCCCGAGGTTCGCCTTGCCGGGTTCGTTGGTAATGATCGACACGGCAACCTCGTTGTAGCTGTCGTTGTCGCAGTAGTCGTAGGTGTAGGCAGTGAACGCCACCAGGCCGCGCCCAGGCCAGACCTGCAGGGGCTGCACCCGCTCCAGCACGGCGGCGGGCATCAGCGCCCGCAGGCGTTCGAGATCGGCGGTGTAGACGGCGGTGACACGGCTGTTGCGGTAGTAGAAGTTTGGCGAGTACGACTCGAACCCCATGTCGACCCGGGTTTTCTCCAGGCTCTTGAACCAGCTCAGGTCAATGTCCGGCGCCTCGGCCTGGATCACCGCCAGCGGCGGGTTGGAGCGGTAGCGGTCGTACAGCCCGCCCTTGAGCACCGGCACCGGGTGCCCGGCGATGTCAATCTGCGTGGTGCCGGCATGCTCAGGAAGGCCGTTGGCGGCGTGGGTGACGGGCATAAGCAGGGCGCCGGCCAGGGCGGTGGCGGTTCCGAGGTTCACGGTGCGGTATCTCCAGGGTGGATGATGTCGGGGCTGCGTAATCACCCTAACGTTCAACCCAACTTGAGAGTCAATGCCGATTTTTTGGCCGGTTCAGGGCTTGACCTTAAAGTTGACTTTAAAGCTAACGTCTGCGGCACGAACTTTGTTGAGGTAACGCCGATGGACGTGTTCTCCCCCCTGACCCTGCCCAATGGCGCGGTCATCCCCAACCGCATCGCCAAGGCTGCCATGGAAGAAAACATGGCCGACGCCAACCATGCGCCCTCCGACCGACTGATGCGCTTGTACGAGGCATGGGCGCAGGGTGGCGCCGGCCTGCTCATCAGCGGCAACGTGATGGTCGACAACCGCGCCATGACCGGCCCCGGTGGTGTGGTGCTGGAAGATGACCGGCACCTGGAGCGTTTTCGCCAGTGGGCCGCCATCGGCCGCTCGAAGGGCGCGCAGTTCTGGTTGCAGATCAACCACCCCGGCCGGCAGATGCCCGCGAGTCTGGGCCAGGAAACCTGGGGCCCGTCGGCCGTGGCGCTGGACCTGGGCAGTATGTCCAGGCATTTTTCCACGCCGCGGGCGATGACCCACGAAGTGATCGAGGATGTGATCCGCCGCTTCGCCAACACCGCGCGGCTGGGGGAGCAGGCGGGCTTCAGTGGGGTGGAAATCCACGCGGCCCATGGCTACCTGATCAGCCAGTTCCTTTCGCCCCTGAGCAACCAGCGCACCGACCAGTGGGGCGGCACTTTGGAAAATCGTGCGCGACTGCTGCTGGAGGTGGTCAAGGCGGTGCGTGCAGTGGTGTCACCCGGCTTCGCGGTGGCCGTCAAGCTCAACTCGGCGGACTTCCAGCGTGGCGGCTTCAGCGCAGACGATGCGCGGCAGGTGGTGGTCCTGCTCAATGAGCTGGCGGTCGACCTGGTGGAGCTGTCCGGTGGCAGCTACGAAGCCCCGGCGATGCAGGGCCAGGCCCGGGATGGCCGCACGCTGGCGCGGGAGGCGTACTTCCTTGAATTTGCCCGGGACATCCGCACGGTGGCGAAGATGCCGGTAATGGTCACTGGCGGCATCCGCCGCCGACCAGTCGCCGAGCAGGTGGTGCACAGCGGCGTCGACATGGTCGGTATCGGGACCGCGCTGGCCATTGCGCCGGCCTTGCCCCGTGACTGGCAGGCGGGGGAGGAGGCGGTGCCGGAACTGCGCCCGATCACCTGGAAGAACAAGGCGCTGGCCTCGCTGGGCAACATGGCCATGGTCAAGTTCCAGCTGCGCAGGCTGAGCGAAGCCAAGGCGCCCGATCCCCAGGTGGCGCCCTGGTGGGCGCTGCTGCGCCAGCAATTGAGTGACGCCGCCCGTGCCAGGCAGTACCGGCGGCACATGGCGCGGCAGTAAAGGCAAGGAGATGTGATAATGGCCGGGCAATCACAAGAGGCACACCATGCTGACCATCTCCAACAACGTTCATCTGCCGGATGCCGAGATCGAGCTGAGCTACATTCGCGCGCAGGGCGCCGGTGGCCAGAACGTCAACAAGGTCTCCAGCGCCGTGCACTTGCGCTTCGACATCCAGGCATCGTCACTGCCGGCATTCTACAAGGAGCGGCTGCTGGCATTACGTGACAGCCGCATCACCGCCGACGGCGTGCTGATCATCAAGGCCCAGCAGTACCGCACCCAGGAACAGAACCGCGCGGACGCCCTGGCGCGCCTGGCCGAGCTGATCATCGGCGCCGCCAAGGTCGAGAAGAAGCGCCGGCCGACCAAGCCGACCCTGGGTTCGAAGACCCGGCGTCTCGACACGAAATCCAGGCGCGGTTCGATCAAGGCAGGGCGCGGCAAGGTGGACTTCTAGGCGACTACGGTTTCAGCGTCTTGCCGCTTGGCACGTGCAGGTAGGACATCACGCTTTCGGTCAGCTCCGTGGCCAGTTTCACCGCCTCCTTGTTGCGTGCCATGACCCCGGCCACCAGCCCTTCGATCAATGCGAGCACCGCCATGTTGGAGCTGGTCAGCACCGGATGATCGGCGGGTGCGTACAACACATGGTGGGCCATGGGCGCCAGCGGCGAGGCGGGTGAGTCGGTGATCGCCAGTACCGTGGCGTTGCGTTCCTGGGCGAACCGCGACAGCTGCAGGGTGTCTTGCGAATAGCGGGGCAGGGCGATGGCCAGCAGCACGTCCTGCTCGGTGATCGCCGCCAGGCGGTAGGCGGCATTCTCGTTGCCACCTTCCATGCTGATGGCACAGGTGTCCCTGCAGAACGGCACCAGGGTCGAGGCGGCCAGCCCGGCCAGGTAGACGCTGTTGCCGAAGCCCAGCACATAGACCTTGCGCGCTTCGAGCAGGCAGCCGACGAACGCCTCGAAGGTGTCGGCCTGGTTGTTGCTGGCGGTGGTCGCCAGGTTGCTGCTGGCGCACTGGATCTGTTCGTGCAGGCCAAAGTCGCCGGCTGGGCGCAGGGCAAGTTCGTTACGCAGCTTGTCCACCGGCGAGACCATCTGTTGCAGGGTGCTCACCAGCTCGGCCTTCATGCCGCTGTAACCGCCCAGGTCCAGGGCCTTGGCCAGGCGATTGACCGCCGCCGGCGAGGTCGCGGTGGCCTGGGCCATGTCCTCGATGGTCAGCGTCGCGGCCTTCAGCGGGTGGCGCAGGATGTACTCGGCGACCTTGCGCAACGACGGTGGCAGTTCGGCCAGGCTCTCCGACAGCTTGCGCATGACCGGCGCGGCGTAGACGGTGGTGTTCTTGGTATGGCTCGACATCCGGCGCGAAGCTCCCTGTGAATTGCCGGTAGTGTATCCGAAGGCGCTCCGCGGAGCGCCTCGGGGTTACTTCAGGCTGCCAGCGAGGAACTGGCGAAGGCGCTCGGACTGCGGCCGCGCCAGCACCTCGCGCGGGTCGCCGCGTTCCTCGGCCAGGCCCTGATGGAGGAACAGCAGCTGGTTGGACACCTCGCGGGCAAAGCCCATCTCGTGAGTGACCACGACCATGGTCCGGCCCTCCTGGGCAAGGTCCTGCATGACCTTGAGCACATCGCCGACCAGTTCCGGATCGAGCGCCGAAGTCGGTTCGTCGAACAGCATCACCTCGGGCTCCATGGCCAGGGCCCGGGCAATCGCCACGCGCTGCTGCTCGCCTCCGGACATGTGCGCCGGGTAGGCGTCGCGGCGATGGCTGACGCCGACCTTGGCCAGGTAGTGCTCGGCCTTCTCGCGGGCCTCCTTGCGGTTCATGCCGAGCACGTGCACCGGGGCTTCCATGACGTTGTCCAGGGCGCTCATGTGCGCCCACAGGTTGAAGTGCTGGAAGACCATACTCAGCCGCGCCCGCAGGCGCTGCAACTGGCGTGGGTCCGCCGCCCGCAGCCCGCCGCGGGGACACTCGCGCAGCTTGAGCTGTTCGCCGTTGACCAGGATCTGCCCTGCGTTGGGTTGCTCGAGCAGGTTGATGCAGCGCAGGAAGGTGCTCTTGCCCGACCCGCTGGAGCCGATGATGCTGATCACGTCGCCGGCATCGGCCTGCAACGAAACGCCCTTGAGTACCTGGTGGTTGCCGTAGCTTTTGTGCAACTCGTGGATATGCAGTTTGTTCATCAGACGGTACTCGCAGGGTTCAGTCGCTGAGCAGGCGACCTTGGCGGATGGAGGTGTTGCCGGCGACCTTGGCGAGCCACAGGCCGGGCTGGGCGAAGCGCAGGCGTTCACGGGCGTAGAGGATGCCGTCGGTGGTGGCCCTGACCACGCTGTGGCGGTCGCTGAGCGGGTCGAGCACTTCGAACAGCGGATCGCCCACGCGCACCTGCGCGCCCAGTGGCTGCAGGTAGCTGACCACGCCCGGGTGCTCGGCGTAGGCGTATTGCGCGCCGGCGAAGGGCGTGGGTTGGCAGCAGTTTTCCGGAGCGGCCGGCCACGGGCCGCGGATCATCCCCTGGTCGGCGAGGTAGCCGAGGATCTGCTCGGCGCTGGCCTGGCATTGCTCGCGTTCGGTGTCGGCCATGCCGCGCAACTCGATGGTGGTCGCCACGCAGGCCAGGGGGATCTCGGCCTCGGGGAAGTACTCGCGCAGGTGCAGCCAGGGCGCGGCGCAGGCTTCGTCGAAGGCATCGCCACCGGCGCCTTCGGCCAGCAGCGCCGCTTGCGCGCCGAGGCGGGCCGCCAACGGACGCAACTGCGCCCAGTGCTGCGGCATGGCGTACAGCAGCATCACCGACTCGAAATCGCAGTGCAGGTCCAGCACCAGGTCGGCATCGCAGGCATGGCGCAGCAGCAGGCGGCGCAGGCCATCGAGCTCCGAGTGTGGCGCGGGCAGTTCCTCAATGAGTTCGAGCATGGCCTGGCGGATTATCGTGACGTTGGCCTGGCCATCACTGCCCAGGCGGCCTTCCAAGTGCGCGGCCAGCGCTTCGGTCAGCGCCGGAAAAGCGCGATTGAAATTCTTGCCGCTGTTGAACTCGAAGCGGCCCTGGTGGGTGGCCTGGAACATCTGGCCGATACCGATCGGGTTGGCCAGGGGCACCAGTTCGATCACCGCGTCCAGACGGCCGTGGGCCTCGAGCTCCAGCAACCGGCGCTTGAGTTCGATGGCCACGCGCATCCCGGGCAGTTCATCGGCGTGCAGCGAAGCCTGGATATAGGCCTTGCGCGGGCCGCTGCCAAAGCGCAGCACGCGCAGCGAACGCTCGGTGCCGCAGGCGCTCCAGGGCAGGGTATGGTCAATGTGCTGCATGAAAGCTCCTTAGTGCTTGCGCGGGGCCAGGTATGCCAGCCAGTGGCGCTCGGCCAGCTTGAACAGGCGCACCAGCATGAACGTCAGGGCCAGGTAGATCAGCCCGGCGGTGATGAAGGCCTCGAAAGGCAGGTAGTAGCGTGCGTTGAAGGTCTTTGCCGCGCCGGTGATGTCCACCAGGGTGACGATCGACGCCAGGCTGGTGGTCTGCAGCATCATCAGCACCTCGTTGCTGTACTGCGGCAGGGCGCGGCGCAAGGCCGAAGGCAGCAGGATGCGCCGGTACAGCGTCAGGCGTGACATGCCCATGGCACGGGCGGCCTCGACCTCGCCGCGGGGCGTCGAGCGCAGGCTCCCTGCCAGCAGCTCGGCGCTGTAGGCGCTGGTGTTGATGGCGAAGGCAAGGCAGGTGCAGAAGGTCGCGCTGGACAGATACGGCCACAGCGGGCTCTGGCGCACGGCCTCGAACTGGGCCAGGCCGTAGTACACCAGGAACAGTTGCACCAGCATCGGCGTGCCGCGGATCACGTAGGTGTAGAGCCAGGCGGGGTAGCGCAGCAGGCAGGTGCGCGAGACACGCATCAGCGCCAGGGGGATCGCCAGCGCCAGGCCGCAGGCCAGCGAGATCAGCAGCACCTTGAGGGTCAGGGCAACGCCGTTCAGGTACAGCGGCAGGTTCTGCCAGATCAGTTGATAGTCGAGCGTCATCGGGCGGCTCCCCTAGAGTTCGGCGGCTTTGAAGCCGACCGAGTAACGTTGTTCCACGCCGCGCAACAGCAGCAGCGACACACTGGTCAGCAGCAGGTACAGCGCGGCCACGGCGAGGAAGAAGGTGAACGGCTGGTGGGTGGCGTCGGCGGCGTTCTTGGCCTTGAACATCATGTCCTGCAGGCCGATCACCGAGATCAGCGCGGTGGACTTGGTCAGCACCAGCCAGTTGTTGGTGAAGCCCGGCAGCGCCAGGCGCACCATCTGCGGCAGGCTGATCCGCCAGAACACTTGCAGGCCGCTCATGCCGTAGGCGGCGCCAGCCTCGGCCTGGCCCTTGGGGATCGCCAGGAAGGCGCCGCGAAAGGTCTCCGAGAGGTAGGCGCCGAAGATGAAGCCCATGGTGCATACCCCGGCAACAAACGGGTTGATGTCGATGTACTGTTGGTAGCCCAGCGCCAGTGCCAGGCGATTGACCAGGTCCTGGCCGCCATAGAACACCAGCAGGATCAGCACCAGGTCAGGGATGCCGCGTACCACCGTGGCATAGACCTCGCCCAGTCCCGCCAGCCATCGCAACGGTGACAAGCGGCAGGCCGCACCGAACAGGCCCAGGCCGATGGCCAATGCCATCGCCAGCAGTGCCAGGCTGACGCTCAGCCAGGCTCCATCGAGAATGCTCGATCCATAGCCATGAAGCATGATGAAAACCCTCGTCAGCCGGCGTTACTGGCCGTAGATGTCGAACGGGAAGTACTTGCGCTGCACCTGCTGGTAGGTGCCGTTGGCGCGGATCGCGGCGATGGCGGCGTTGAGCCGCGCGAGGTTGGCGCTGTCGCCCTTGCGCACGGCAATCCCGGCGCCGCGGCCGAAATAGTGCGGGTCGCCGATGTCCGGGCCGACCAGGGCGAAGCCTTGGCCCGCCGGGGTCTTGATGAAGCTCTCCTCGGTGTTGACGATATCGGCGAGGGTGGCGTCCAGGCGCCCGGAAACCAGGTCGAGGAAGGCTTCGTTCTGCGAGGCGTAGCGCACGATCTCGACGCCCGCCGGTTCCAGTTGTTCGGTGGCGAAGCGGTCGTAGGTCGAGGCGCGCTGCACGCCCACTTTGCGGCCCTTGAGGTCCACCGCCGGGGTTTCCAGGCGGCTGCCGGCCTTCATCGCGAACTTGCCGGGGGTGTGGTAGTACTTGTCGGTGAAATCGACCGATTTCAAGCGATCCTCGGTGATCGACATCGACGACAGCACGGCGTCTATCTTGCGTACCTTCAGCGACGGGATCATGCCGTCGAACTCCTGGATCACCCACTGGCACTTGACCTGCATCTGCGCGCACAGCGCGTTGCCGATGTCGTAGTCAAAGCCGGCGAGCTCACCTTCTGGGGTGCGGTAGGAGAAGGGCGGGTAGGCGGCCTCGATGCCGATGCGCAGGCTGGCGTCGTCGGCCTGGGCGAAGGCGCTGCAGGCACAGAGTGCCAGCGCGCCGAGAAGTCCTGTCTTGTTCATGTTCTTGACTCCGGTGGGTGGGGCGTACCGTCCAGGGCCTTGCTTGGGAGGGGCCTGGGCACGGAGAAGAACATGACATTAAATATTTCATTATGCAATACAGTGAAAATAATTGTGTCAGTGCAACTGGCTGATGATGCTCAAGCGCTATCGGGAGCCGGGCAACCAGGTGTTCGGCGTCAGAGCTGCGGCGGACACCTGGTGTCTCTCGCTAGACCGCTGTTGCCAGTACGTCGTCGGCAACATGCAAGCCTAATCCGTCCCGACCAGGTGCAAGCTCTGGCCGCAGGGTCAACGCCGGAATCGCATAATCCCCGCCGTTCTGCCGCCGGAACGGGATGGGCGCATCACTCCACAAGCCATCGAGCCGCTGGCCCAGCGCCCCACAGGCTGCCGCGAAGCCCGAGTCGTCGACCCGGCTGGTGCGATACACCGCAAACGGCGGCAGCACCTCGAACCCCGGGTAGAACAGGATGCCGTGCTGGATGGGAAACAGGATGTCGTCGAGCGGGCCGTTGATGCCGCGCTCGCTGTAATGCGAGGCCCAACCGCCCATGCTGACCATCAGCATGGCGCGCTTGCCCGCCATCCGGCCCTCGCCATAGCGATCTCCCCAGTGCCGGTCGGAGTGCTCGCCGACGCCGTAGGCGAAGCCATAGGCGTACACGCGCTCGACCCAGCCCTTGAGGATCGCTGGCAGGCCGAACCACCAGAGAGGAAACTGCAGGATCACCGCGTCGGCCCACTGCAGCTTGGCCTGCTCGGCGACGATGTCGGCCGCCTGGGTGCCTTCGGCGAACGCCCGGCGCGAGGCGTCGGAGGGGTTGAAGCGCTCGCCGGCGGGGTGTTCAACGCTGTCGTCGGCGTCCAGCACAGCCTTGAACTTCATGGCATAGAGGTCCGAGACCTGGACATGGTGACCCTGGCCTTCGAGGTGGCGGACGGCGAAGTCCTTGAGGGCGGCATTGAGCGAGCGGGGTTCGGGATGGGCGTAGACGATCAGGATGTTCATGGTCGGGCTCCGGTAGGGGATGGTCAAAGCATGCGGATACCCTGCATATTGGTGAAATGAATAGATTGAATTGCAGGTATTGCCATGCATGATTCCTTGCGAAGTCTGGACCTGAACCTGCTGGTGACCCTCGACGCGTTGCTCGCCGAGCTCAACGTCACCCGCGCCGCCGAACGCCTGCACCTCGCCCAACCGACGGTCAGCGTGCAGCTGGCACGACTGCGTGATGCGCTGGGCGATCCGTTGCTGTTGCCGGGTGCCCGCGGCATGCGCCCGACCGCCCGCGCCCTGGCGCTTCGTGGGCCGTTGAGCCAGGCCCTGGAGGCGCTACGCCTGGCCATCGCCGCCGAGCGACCATTCGACCCGTCCCAGGCACAACTGACCTGGCGGGTGGCCGCGACCGATTACACCGAAGCGACCATCTTGCGCCCTGCGCTGGGCCCACTGCGTGCGGCCGCCCCCGGCACGCGCCTGGCGATCGTCGACATGAACCCGCCGACGCTGGTGCGCAAGGCCGAGCAGGGCGAGCTGGACCTGGCTTTCCACATAGCCATCGATGCGCCGCCCGGTTTGCGCCAGCGCCCGTTGTTCGCTGACCGCTACGTGCTGGCCGGGCGCGCCGATCATCCGCGACTCAGGCGCAGGCCGACGCTCAAGCAGTTCTGCGCGCTGGAGCATGTGATCGTCTCACCCGACGGCGGTGGCTTCAGCGGCCCCACCGACGACGCCCTGGCCAAACAGGGCCTGGCGCGCAACGTGGTGCTGTCGGTACCGCGTTTCTCGGGTCTTGCGGCCATGCTGGTCGATAGCGACCTGGTGGCCATGCTGCCGCAGCGCCTGGTGGCCGGGAACCCGGCTCTCGCGGTGGTGGAGGCACCCCTGGCGGTGCCGGGCTTCGAGATGCTGATGCTGTGGCCGGAGCGGGTGCACCGCGATCCTGCGCATCAGTGGTTGCGCGAGCATCTGGCCCGGGGGGTATCGATCGCGTTGCGATAGGCGCAGGGCGCGGCCAGCATCGCCGCGAGCGAGGCCAGTACGCCGATCAGGAATACCGCAGGTACCCCTTCCTGGCGGGCGAGCAAACCGGCCAGCGGCGCCGCCAGGCCGATGGAAATATCGAAGCAGGCGTCATACAAACCAATGGCCAGTCCCAGGCTGTGCAATGGCACCGCACGCAGCGCCACCAATGCCAGCAAGGGATAGATCATCGACACGCCGAAGCCGCTCAGTACCGCCCCGAGCATCGCCTGGACGGGGCTCGCCGCCAGCCACAACAGCAACTGGCCGATGGCCTCGATGGCCAGCATCGACAAGGCCATGCCCGGCCCCCCGGTGCTGTCCACCCGAGTGCCGAACAACAGGCGGGCGCAGACGTAACCCGCACCGAAGGCGGCGAGGGCATAGCCGGCGCCGCTCCACTGATGGTGCGCGTAGGTGAGCGTGATGAACGACGAGACCGACACATAGCCCACAGTCGCCATCGCGAACACCAGACCGGGGCGCCAGATCCGAGCCAGCAGCGCCGCCAGGGGCATCGATGCGCCCGGTGTGTGGACGAGGCGGGCCGCCGGCGTGCGCAGTGCAATCAGCAGGCCGAGCAGCGGAATGATCGCCGTCACCGCCGACACCCAGGCAAAGCTTGCGACTTCACCCAACTGCGCTGCCACCGCCGCGCCGCAGGCAATACCGGCGAACATGGCGATACCAATCCAGGACAGCGCCTTGCCGGCCTGCTCTGCGCCGAACAGAGCGATCGGCCAGGTGCTGCCACCGGTAAACAGCAGGCTCTGGGCAAAGCCCATGGCGATTCGCCCGGTGATGATGGCTGCCAGACTGGCCGCAGGGGCATCCTGCAGTTGCGCGGCCACCAGGTAGCAGAGGCCGGAGGCCGCGCTGCCCAGCAGGCCCATAACCACCGTCCGTTTCGGGCCGCGACGGTCGGCAGCGGTCCCGGCGAAATGACGGGTGAGCAGGGTGGCCAGCGACTCGACGCCCATTACACACCCCACCACGAGCATGCCGTGGCCCAACTGCCCATGGACCCACAGCGGCACGCTGGCCAGCGGCATGCCCATGGTCATCAGGCCGAGGAACACCGCGGTGGCCACCGGTAGCAAGCGGCCGGTTTCGGTGTGCTGTGCTGGTTGCGTTTCAGTTGTCATGATCCAGGTCCCTGGTCAGGTAAACGGAGGGCAGGCAGGCGCTTGGGGCCACCTTGCTTTTGCCGTAGCCTATTGGAGAACCCGGGATCGATCTGGGCGATAAATTCCGCAGGTAGCGGAATTTTCGTCATCAATGGAGTAGCTGATGTACGCATCCGAACGGTTGAAGGGAATCGACGTCTTTGTCGCGGTGGCCGAAATGGGCAGTTTCAGCGCCGCCGCCGAGCGCCTTAGTCTCAGTGGGTCGGCGGTGAGCAAGGGGGTGGCGCGGCTGGAGGTGCGCCTGGGTGCGCGATTGTTCAACCGCACCACCCGCAGGTTGTCGCTGACCGAGGCGGGCGTGCTGTTCTACAAGACCTGCACCGGCGTGCTGGCTGATCTGGAAGAGGCCGAGCAGGCTATCTTCGCCGAAAGCGATGCGCCTCATGGCAAGGTACGGATCGACCTGCCAGCCGCCTTTGGCCGACTGCATGTGCTGCCGCTGATCGTAGCGTTCACTCAGGCCCATCCGCGGTTGCAGCCGCATGTATCGTTTTCCGACCGCTACATCGATCCGGTGCAGGAGGGCGTGGACATTCTTGTGCGAATCGGCGGCGGGCAAGCCTGGCCCGCGGCTCTGGGGCACCAGTATTTCGGTGCCCAGCGCCTGGCGTTCTGCGCCTCGCCCGACTATCTGACGCGGCATGGCACGCCACAGGATGAGCAAGCCCTGGAGCGCCACCTGTGCATCGGCTATGGCGAGGCTACAGGCCTGGTCACGCCGTGGTACCTGGGCGGCGGCCTGCCGGGCGAGGTCAGGCAGCGGATCGTCCAGCCACACCTGGCCATCGGCGATGGCGAAGGCATGCTTGGCGCGGTACTGGCGGGCCTGGGCATCGGCCAGCTGCCGACCTGGCTGACCCGGAGTCATATCGAGCGTGGCACGCTGGTCGAGGTGTTGCCGCAGCTCACCTCACAGGGGTTGCCGATGAACCTGGTCTGGCTGAAAAGGCGAGAAGGGTTGCCCAAGGTCCGGACGTTGCTCGATTACCTGTTGCCCCGGCTCACTGCCGAGGGCAGCCTCGGGGAGCCTCAGGCCAGGCAGTGATTCGACAGGGGCTTGGTTGCTCGGCATCCACTCATTCAAGGACAGTCAATGCTCATCGTCTTCAGCGGCTTGCCCGGTACCGGGAAAAGCACCATCGCCAAGCACCTGGCCGCAAGGTTCGGTGCGGTCTATCTACGTATCGACACCCTCGAGCAAGCCCTTCGACGTTCCGGCGAGCTGGCCGGGGAGGTCGGGCGTAGCGGCTACCTGGTGGCCTTTGAACTGGCGCTCGACAACCTGCGACTTGGTCGCACGGTGATCGCCGACTGTGTCAATCCCGTGGCCGAGAGCCGGGCGGCGTGGCGCGATGTGGCGACACGGGCAGGCATTCGGTTGGTGGATGTCCTGGTGATTTGTTCCGATAAGGTGGAGCACCGGCGCAGAGTCGAGCGCCGTGAGGTCGATATTCCGGGCTTGATGCCTCTGACCTGGGCCTCGGTGGTGAATCATGAGTACGAGTCGTGGGAAGAGGTGCCGTTTACGGTCGACACTGCCTTGATCTCTTCGGAGGAGGCTGCGCGGCTGATCGGTGAATGGTGTGTTTGCGGCGGATGAGTGTGGAGAGTCGAGGGTCCTGTGTATGTCTTCATCAGTGGTGAATTAGAAATAATTACATACTACGTGGTACGTATTGTGGTTGTTTCGGAGCCAGTGAACGCGTGATGGCCACAGGTGTTCGCCGTAACCCTTGCAGCGCCTATGAGACCGAGCGCCGCAAGATTTGTCGTCTTACACTTGGCTGCCCTGGCGCAGTCGTTCCCCCTGAAACATCAGACTTAACCGCTTCCTTGTAGGCCATTTCCCAAACATACTCCGACCGCTTTTTTTTCATTCCAAGGGCATCTAGTCTCGCCGGGTCGCTGCACATCAGCGACGCAGCTTTGACAGGTTGCGATGAACTGAAAGCAACATAGTTTCACCTGCAAGGGTGGCTGTGCATAGGGCACGCTCGCGTGCGCCGGTCTTTTCAGTTCCTCCGGTCTGTCAACCTATGCACAGCTGCCACCATCTGTTTGACAGCAGCGTGGATGGTTGCCCACATCAGGAACTGTTTATGCTCAAGATCGTCCCCGACCCACCCACCTTCCTTGAAGACACCCTGGTCCAGACCACCGAACACGTGCTCTGCGCCCTGGCCGTTGCGCAACAATCCGTCGCACTCATCTCCCGCTCTCCCGGTTCGATGTTGGTACTGGCCGCACTGCATGAGATGGAGGCAGTGCGCACGCTACTGGATTCGGCATTGGCGCAGTTACAGATGACCACGCAGTCGCCAACCCTGCACTGAGTATGAGTTGCCGGGCCGGCCCATCGCGGGGCAAGCCCGCCCTCACGCTTTGAACTCAGCTGGAACTCGAAACGTGGGAGCGGGCTTGACCCGCGATAAGGCCAGCCAGGCAAAGCCCTTTTCAAGGAGATCCCATGACGCCAGAAGACCCTCATACCACCGCCGGCAAGACCCGCTTCTACCAAGGCGAAAACAACACCCAACCGCTGTTCTGCATTGAGCCCGGCATTCCCTGTCAGCACGCCCGCGAACAGTCATCGGAACTGATGGACTGCGTACGTCACCTGACCCTGGTCGGGGTGATGGAGAGCGACCCGCGCATGGTCTGGGCCGCTCACTATCTCAGCGCCTTGGCCAAGGCGTTGATGGACGATGCCGAACTGGGTATGGGGCATCAGGTCTGAAAGAGGGGGCGCAAAGCGCCCCCGTGTTTGGGGCAGCCTCCCCAATACCTTCCACTTGTTTCTCCAACACTCTGATTTCAAACAATGTTATTGATGGCATAACGCTTGCTTTCACCCTCCACAGAACCCGTGAGTCCTGTGGAGGTGCAGCATGATCATTCCCCTCGAAGGCGCTACCCCATGCGTGCCGGCATGAACCGCAAGCTTCGCCCTGCATACCTGGGCTTGCTGCTGGGCACCGCGCTGATCGGCCTCGGCGTGGCCTACGAAAAGCTCTGGTGCGACCCCCGCGAACTGCTGCAGGAAGCCGCCGATCCCCAGGCCCTGCACACCCTCAGCCGCGACGGCGTCACCGTGGAGTTCGAGGCGCGGCCCCTGGCCGGCGGCGAACTGCGCGAGGGCGACTTTGCCAATATCCGTTTCAAGGTCAGCGACCAGAGCAGTGGCCAGCCGCTGTCGGGCATGGCCCCCGGCGCCTGGCTCGACCCTGCGCAGTCGGCACCGGTCGGTGACCGCGACAGCAGCTGCAAGGCGCGCGTGGCACTGTTTCTCAAGAGCAGCATCGGCGCTCGCCCTTTGCTCGACCTGAACAGCTACTTCCTGCTGGTGCTGAACAAGGATGCCAGCCTGACGGTGATCGACCCGACCGTGTCGGTGGGTGGGGTCACCAGCACGCTGGCGCGCATCGACCTTCCGGGGCGCCCCATGGACTGGGTGGCCAGCGGCGATGACAAGCAGGTGTTCGTGTCCATGCCCGAGCGTAACCAGGTGGCCTTGATCGACACCGAGACATTTACCCGCGTGGCCACCCTTGAGGCCGGCGAGCAGCCGCTGCGGGTGGCGCTGCAACCGGACCAGCGCCTGCTGTGGGTGGGCAACAACAGCCATGACCCGGCCAAGGGCGGGGTGACGGTGATCGATGTGCCCAGCCGCACCACGCTCAAGTCGTTCGCCACCGGCTCCGGCCACCACGAGATCGCCTTCAGCGCCGACTCGCGCTTTGTCTTCGTCAGCAACCGCGATGGCGGCACCCTGAGCGTCATCGACACCGCGCAGATGCGCCTGGTGAAGACCCTCGAGGTCGGCCCGCACCCGTTGTCGGTGGCCTATTCGCCGCTGTCGCAGGCGGTGTACGTGGTCGATGGCCAGGAGGGCACGGTGCGGGTGATCGACGCCCGCAGCCACACCCTGCGCCACATGGTCAAGGCCGAACAGGGCCTGGGGCCGATGCGCTTCAGCCAGGATGGTCGTTACGGCGTGGTGCTCAACACCCTGGAGAACCAGGCGCTGGTGATCGATGCCAGTACCGACCAGCTGCTCCATCGCATCCCGGTGGCAGCCGAGCCGTACCAACTGACCTTCACCAAGGCCTACGCCTATGTGCGTGGGCTGGCTTCGCCGAAGGTGAGCATGATCAACCTGGCGAGCCTCGGGCAGGGGCGCGAGCCGATTGTCCAGGGCTTCGAGGCTGGCCCGGCGGCGCCGCGCCAGGCCGGCGACCTGCCGTTGGCCCAGGGGGTGAGCATTTCCCGCGACGACAATGCGGTGTTCGTGGTCAACCCGGTGGACAACACTACCTACTTCTATGCCGAGGGCATGAACGCGCCGATGTCGGGCTATAACAACCGCGGCCACCAGGCCCGCGCCGCGCTGGTCATCGACCGCAGCCTGCGCGAGCTGGCGCCCGGCGTGTACGGCTCGACGGTGAAGCTGCCGGCCTCCGGCACCTTCGATGTGGCGTTCCTGCTCAACCAGCCGCAGATCATCCACTGCTTCAGCACCGATGTCGCGGCGTTGCCGCAGTCGGGAAGGGCCAAGCGGGCCCACGCCGAGTTCATCGGCACCGACCAGCCGCTGCTGCAGCACACCCCGTACCTGGCCAGGGTGCGTATTGTCGGCGAGGACGGCAAGCCGCGCCTGGGGCTTGGCGACCTGAGCCTGCGCTACTTCCTGGCGCCTTCGTCGCTGCCGCGCAACGTGGCGCTGGTCGAAGTGGGCGAGGGGCTCTACCAGGCGCCGCTGGAGCTTGCCGAGGCCGGCGCCTGGTACCTGCACGTGCAGTCGCCGAGCCTAGGGCGTGCCTTCACCGAAGAAAACTACACCAGCCTGCGCGTCCTGCCGGCCGCAGCAGAGCCCACCGCTTCCCAAGGGGAACCCAGGAGTGTGCGATGAACCGTCTGCATGGTGGAAAACTGCTGGGCCTGAGCCTGCTGCTGGCCAGCAACCTGGCGCTGGCCCACGCCGGCCACGATCACGGCGGCGCTCCCGAGCAACCGCCGGCCGCTCACCAGGAGAAAGCCAGCGTGCGCTTCGCCGATGTGGCGCTGCTCGACCAGGATGGCATGCCGGTGCGCCTGGAAAAGGACTTGGTTGGCGATCATCTGGTGGTCATGGGTTTCATCTACACCAGTTGCACCACGGTGTGCCCGGTGGTGTCTTCGATCATGAGCAAGGTCCAGCAGCAACTGGGCGGGCGAGTGGGCGAAGAGATCCGCCTGGTGTCGATCAGCGTCGATCCACAGCGTGACGACTCCAGGCGCCTGGCCGGCTACGCCCGGGCATTCCAGCACGGGCCGGGGTGGAGCTGGCTGACCGGTTCACCCTACGCCATCAGCGAAACGCTCAAGGGGCTCGGCAGTTTCAGCGCCAACCTCAGCGAACACCCGCCATTGATCCTGGTGGGTGACGGGCGCAGCGGGCACTGGACGCGTTTCTACGGCTTCACTGACCCCAGCGTGCTGATCGGCGAGGTCAACCGCCTGAGCGCGCGCCGGGTGCATGCCAAGAGCACGGCCATCGCCGGCCAGGAGGCACAGCCATGAGCGCCCACACTTCCCGCCATGCCAGCATGCGCAGTCTCGACTGGCTGGTGCTCGGCGTCTGCCTGTGGATCCTCGCCTCGGTGGCGTTCGCCCACGAAGGCCATGCGCCGACGCCACAACCGGCGCCGCAGACCATGACCAGCGGCGGTGGCACCCGCGATGCGCAGACCTGGTTCACCGACACCGTGCTCAAGGACCAGGATGGCCGCGAGCTGCGTTTCTACAGCGATGTGCTCAAGAACAAGGTGGTGATGCTCAACGTGATCTTCACCCACTGCAACGATGCCTGCCCGCTGATCACTCGCAAATTGCGCGAGGTGCGCGAGGCCATGGGGCCGGCACTGGCGGCGCAAGTGACGTTCGTGTCGCTGAGCAGCGACCCTCTGAACGACACGCCAGAGGTGCTCAAGGCGTTTGCGCAGAAGCAGGGGGTGGATGGGCCGAACTGGCTGTTCCTGACCGGCGACAAGGCCAGTGTCGATCTGGTACTGGGGCGGTTGGGCCAGTTCCTGCCCAGCCCCGAGCAGCACTCGACGCAGTTGATTGCCGGTGACGTGGCGGGCAAGCGCTGGAGCAAGATTCGCCCGGACGCGCCGCCTGCAGCGATCGCCCAGCGCATGCAACTGCTGGCACAGCCGTTGGCGGGGCGCTGACATCATGACCGCCGCTCTCAAGTTGGTTCTGCTCATGTTGTGTTGGTGCCTGAGCGGGGCGGTGCAACTGAGCGAACAGGAACTCGCCGGCAAACGCCTCTACCGCGAAGGCGTCTCCAGCAGCGACGCCCAGTTGCTGGCCCGGGTCGGCCCCGGCGACATGAGTGTCCCGGCCAGCGTGCTGCCTTGCGCCGGTTGCCATGGCAACGACGGGCGCGGCCGCAGCGAAGGCGGAGTGCGCCCACCGAGCCTGGACTGGCAGCGCCTGGCCCTTGGCCCTGGCAACCGCGAGGCCAACAACCGACGCTACCCGGCCTACACCGATGCCAGCCTGGCGCGGGTCATCCGCAGTGGCACCGACCCCGCCGGCAATCGCCTCGACCCGGCAATGCCACGCTTCGACCTGAGCCTGGCCGACCAACGCAATCTCACCGCCTACCTCAAGCGCCTGGGCGAGGACCGTGACCCCGGGGTGGAGGAGGGCACCTTGCGCCTGGGCACCTTGCTGCCCGAGCAGGGGCCGCTGGCCGAGGCCGGGCGGACGGTGCGGGCAGTGCTGGAGGATGGCGTCGCGCAGTTGAACCAGCAGGGGGGTATCCATGGGCGACGCCTGCAGCTGGTCGCGCTGGACCCAGGGCAGGACCCGGTCAGCACCGCACAGGCATTGGACACGCTGATGCAACGAGAACGGGTGTTCGCCTTGGTCGCGCCCCTGGCGCCACTGCTCGACAGCCGCCAGCTGGAGCGGGCCGGCCTGCCGCTGATCGGTGCCACGCCACGTAGCGGTGGCAACGGGCAGGTGTTCGATCCCTTGCCGGGCGTGCCCGGGCAATTGCTCAGCGTGGCGCTGCATGCCCGTGATGCCCTTGGCCTGGCGCCCGCAGCCTTGCGGGTGGTGTATGCCGGCGCAGAGCAGGCCGATGCGGCGCAGGTGCTGCAGCAGCGTTTGCGTCAACTGGGGTTCGCTACCGCGCCGCCCCTGGCGTTCATGGGCCAGGCCCCGGATGGCGAGGGCATCCTCTTCCTCGGTCACGCCCAGGCATTCACCGCGCTGGCGTCGAGCCTGCAGGCGAGCGGGCGCAACCCCTACCTGTTCGCCGCCTCGGGCCAAGTGGCCGGCGCCGTGCCGGGATTGCCACCATCATGGTCGCGGCGGGTGCTGCTGGCCTATCCCTTCGTACCCGGCGACTGGACCGCGCAAGGCCGGGCGACCCTTGCCGGGGTGCAGTTGCGCCAGGGGCTGGAGCCACGCCAGGCGTCGTTGCAGGTCAGTACCCTGTGCGCCTGGCAGCTGCTGGTCGAAGCCTTGAAGCAGATCGGACGCGACGCCAGCCGTGAGCAGTTGTTGGTCGCCCTGGAGCAGTTGCATGACATCGATACCGGCCTCACGCCGTTGCTGGGTTTCGGTCCCGGACGCCGCCAGGGCATGACAGGTGCACATGTGGTGGAGGTAAGCCTGCCGGGCCCTGGTTTCACTGAAGTGGCACCATACCGAGCGGTGCCGGACAGCCTTTGAGATTCAGGAGAAGATCACCATGCGCACCCTGATTGCCTGCCTGTTGTCGCTGCTCGCCCTGGCCAGCCACGCCGACACCCCAGCGGCGCGGGTCAATGGCGTGGAGATCGGGGTGCTGCGCCTGGAGCGCTACTTCAGCGAATACCTCCAGGCCCAGGGGCGGGCGGTGGCGAGCATCCGCAACCCCAACCTTTACCAGCGCCTGCGCGCGCAGGCCCTGGATGAACTGATCGACAAGGAACTGCTCTGGCAGGAGGCCCAGCGCCAGGGCATAGACATCAGCGATGCGCAGGTGACGGCGCGGGTCGGCGAGGTCGAGGCGGCCTTCGGCAGCCCTGCGGTGTTCGAGCAGCGCCTGGCGCAAGCCGGCTTCGATCGGGCAGGCTTCGCTGACTACACTCGACATGAGATGGCCGCACAGCAGGTTTTCGCCCGGCTGAGCGCGGTCGAAGAACCCAGCAGCGCCGAAGTTGCAGCCTTCCATCAGGCCAACTGGCAAAGACTGCAAGGAATGCAGAACCAAAGTGATAATACTTCTGTCCTACCAGAACACGGCCTGCGCCTGGCCAGGGACGCGCTCGTCGCACAACTCCAGGGTCAGGCCCGGCAAGCCGTACGCCAACGTTTGCGTGATTCCGCTACAGTGGAGCGCGCCGACTGAGGGGGCGGGCAGGGCATTCCCCATTGTTGGGGGAAACGCCTCCGGGCAATGTGCCATCATCTTCCCCGGATATGGGGAACGACCAGCCCGCAAGCTCTGAGGTGACAGACAAGCTTCAACGATATCAACGACTTGAAAGCGGTAAGCACTGATTTTTCATGCCTGGCACGAAGCCTGCTCAAGCCTCTACAAGGCCGCACTTCGCAGACCGGGAAACCGGGCAGTTCATGGGAGTGGACCTTGGTGAACAGAGTATTGGTAGTCGATGACGAACAGACCCTTGCGCAGAACCTGCAAGCTTATCTGCAGGCGCAAGGCCTGGAGGTCCATCTCGCCCACGACGGTGCCACGGGTATCGAAGAGGCCGAGAGACAGGCACCGGACGTGATCGTGCTGGATTACCGCTTGCCCGACATGGAGGGGTTTCAGGTCCTGGAGACCGTGCGCAGGAACAGGCAATGCCATTTCGTGCTGATCACCGCCCACCCGACCGCCGAGGTCCGTGAGCGGGCCGCCGAACTGGGTGTGACCCATGTCCTGTTCAAGCCGTTCCCGCTGATGGAACTGGCCCGCGCCGTCTTCGACCTGATGGGCATCGAGCGCCAGCGCAGAAGCACCGACCAGCCGGCCGAAGGGTACGTCGAACGACGCCAGAACAGGAACGAGTCGTTCCCCTTGCAGTTGTACGATGGCAGCTGGGTCCTGGCCGACCGCCGACGCAATGGCGGCAAGCCCACCGAACCTGACGACGAACAACTGCTCACCGGGGAATAGCGGCGCCCAAGGCCCCCAAGCCCGCGGCGCCGCCCCTGAGCGGAGTCGCAGGCCATGTCCCAGGCATTCGATGCAAGCAGTAAAGGCCTCGTCGCCGGCAATCCGGAACAGGCGACCCTTTATCTTCCATACTCCCGCGACCTCCTGGCCCAGGCCCGCCAGCAAGCCGGCCAAGAGCGCCTGCTGGCCTTCCTTGAACACCTGTCCAGCGACACCCCGGCCACTTTCACCCAGCGCCTGGCCACCACCCTGCATTACCCGGTGCTCGCCACCCAGGCCCTGTTCGCCTGCGCCCCGGCCTTTGACCGGGTCAGCCTGGCGCAGTGCCTGAAACACGAATTCGCCCTGGTCGAACACGACGGCGAGCGGGTCGGTGTGTTCGCCGACCCCTTCGACAGCGCTCGCCTGGCCTGGATTGACGATTGTCTTCAGGGCGCGCCGCTGTACCTGGCCCACGCCGCCGACCTGGCCGCGTTCCTGGCCCGCCACGAGGAAAGCTTCCACGCCGTCGATGCCCTCGGTCACGAGGCTGAACCCGGCAACGAGGCCGACCCGCTGCAGCGCCTGTCGCTGACCAGCATCAGCGAAGACCAGAGCCGCGTGGTCAAGCTGGTCAACTCCACCCTGTACGACGCCCTCAAGCTGCACGCCAGCGACATCCACTTAGGCATGACCGGCCAGGGCCTGACCATCAAGTACCGCATCGACGGCGTGCTCAACGGTGCCGGCAAGGCCAGCGGCAGCGCCTTCGCCGAACAGGTGATCTCGCGGATCAAGGTGATGGCCGAGCTGGACATCGGCGAGAAACGCGTGCCCCAGGACGGTCGCTTCAAGGTGGCCATCGGCGAGCGGCAGATCGATTTCCGCGTCTCGATCATGCCGAGCATCTTCGGCGAGGACGCGGTGCTGCGGGTGCTGGACAAGCAGGACCTGTCCGACCAGGTCAGCGGCGTGCAGCTGCAGGCCCTGGGCTTCGAGACGCAAACCTTGCAGGCCCTGCGCCGGCTGGCCGCCGAGCCCTATGGCATGATCCTGGTCACCGGCCCCACCGGCAGCGGCAAGACCACCACCCTCTACGCCATGCTCAGCGAGATCAACCATGGCATGGACAAGATCATCACCATCGAAGACCCGGTCGAGTACCAGCTGCCCGGCGTGTTGCAGATCCCGGTCAACGAGAAGAAGGGCCTGACCTTCGCCCGGGGCCTGCGCTCGATCCTGCGCCACGACCCGGACAAGATCCTGGTCGGCGAGATCCGCGACCCGGACACCGCCCAGATCGCCGTGCAATCGGCGCTCACCGGACACCTGGTGTTCACCACCATCCACGCCAACAACGTATTCGACGTGATCGGCCGCTTCAGCCAGATGCAGGTCGATCCCTATAGCTTCGTCTCGGCGCTCAATGCCGTGCTGGCCCAACGCCTGGTGCGCCTGGCCTGCCCGCACTGCGCGCAGGCCAGCGAGCCGGATGACGACTTGCTGGCCGCCTCGGGCCTGGCCCGTGACGCGGTGGCCGGCTGGCGCTTCGTGCGTGCCCAGGGTTGCGGCCAGTGCCGTGGCAGCGGCTACCGCGGGCGCAGCGCGATTGCCGAACTGCTGCACCTGGACGACGACCTGCGGCAGATGATCGTCGAACGTCGCCCGCTCTCGCAGATCAAGCAGCTGGCCTGCCAACGTGGCCTGCGCCTGCTGCGCGCCTCGGCCCTGGACCTGGTCCGCGATGGCCGTACCACACTCGAGGAGATCAACCGTGTCACATTTATCGCCTGATCGGTATTGCGCGGTGCTGGGCGCCGAGGGTGTCGGCCTGGGCCATTGGCACGGCCGGCAGCATCAATGGCTGGGCAGTCGCGCGTTTGCCTGCGACGCCGCCCAGCCGGCCTGGGCCCCGGCACTGCAGGCCCTGGCCGGGCTGCTGGGTGAGCATCCGGCACGCGGCGCGCAGTTGCGCGTGCTGCTCTCGGCCCGCTACAGCCGCTTCTGTCTGGTGCCCTGGAGTGATGCCATTGGTACACCGAGCGAACTCGACGCCTATGCACGGGCCTGCTTCGAGAACCTCTACGGGCAGCCTCTGGATGACTGGCGCATTGTGCTTTCGCCGGAGCCGGCGGGCGCTGCGCGCATCGCCACCGCGCTGCCCGAAGCTTTGCTTCAAGGCCTGCAGGCCCTGGGGCGGGAAAATCGCCTGAGCCTGCGCTCGGTGCAGCCGTACCTGATGGCCGCCTACAACCGCTGCTCGGCGCAACTGACCCAAGGCGACTTCCTCTTCGTGCTGGCCGAGCCGCGCCGCAGCGTACTGCTGCTGGCTTCAGGCGGTGCCTGGCAGCAGGTGCTGGCCCAGGGCTGCGCCGATAACGACCAGGCGCTGCAGGCGCTGATCGAGCGTACCTGCGAACTGTATGGCGAGCAGCTGCCTCGGGTGTACCTGCATGCCCCGGGGCGCACGGCGGCCTCGCAAATGGCCGCGGTACAGCTGTGCGCCGCCAGTGCCGAATCCGATCCGTTGTGCGCCATGTGGCGAGCGGTGGCCTGACATGCGCCGCCTCGACCTGGAATTCCAACCCCGCCACAGCAGCCCCCTGGCCTGGTCGTTGCTCGCCCTCGGCGGCGCCGTGCTGGCTGTGCTGGTGCTGGCCCAGCAGCAACTGGTGAGCGAGCAGGTGCACCTGGAAAGCCGCGTGCACCAACTCGAACTCAAGCTCGGCCGGCGCCCGGCCACCGCCGCGGTGCAGAGCAGCGCGGTGATCCGCGAGCAGGCCGAGCGCCTGGCGCAGATGCGCAGCGTCTCGCAGCAGTTGCAGCGGCCATGGCAGCAGCTGTTCGCCATGCTCGAGGCGATGCCGCAGGAGGACGTGGCGCTGCTCAGCCTGACCCCCGATGCCCGCAAGGGCCAGGTACGCATCAGTGCCGAGGCGCGCAACCTCGAGGCCATGCTGCAGTACCACCAGCGCCTGGAGCGCAGCGCCGAGCTGTCAGACGTGTCGCTACTCAACCACGAGGTGGTGGCCGGGCAGGTCGAGCATCCGGTGCGCTTCAACCTCACCGCTACCTGGGAGACCGGCCATGCGCGTCCGTAGCCTGATCGTCCATGAAGCGCTGCGGCGCCTGGGCCGGGCAGGGCTGGCCGCGGTGCTGGTCGGCGGCCTGGCCCTGGCGGTCGCCCTGGCCGGGGTGCTGCCCCAGTGGCAGGCGGTCCGCGAACTGCGTGCCAACGAAGCCGATGCCAGTGCCCAGGTGCAGCGCCTGGCGCGTGGCGAGCTCAAGGTGCGGGCCAAGCCCGAGCAGCAGGCGCTGGACGACCTGCGCCAACAACTGCCCGGCCAGCCCCAGGCCAGCGAGCTGATCGAGCGCCTGTACCACCTGGCCAGTGCCGAGCGCATCAGCTTGGCCCGTGGCGAGTACGCCCTGGGCGTGGACCCGAAGACCCAGCTGGCGCGCTACCAGATCGTCCTGCCGGTGCGCGGCAGCTACCCGCAGATCCGTGGCTTCCTCAAGGCGCTGCTCGGCCAGTTGCCGACGCTGGTGCTGGAAGACCTGGAACTGCAACGCAAGCGGATCGGTGACCGGGAACTGACCGGTCGTGTGCGCATGACCCTTTACCTGTCGAGGTCGTGATGAACACTCAGCGTGCGGTGATGTGGGCCGGTTTCCTGGGGTTGAGCGCGGCGCTGGCGTGGGCGCCGGGGCACTGGTTCGGCGTGGGGGAGGATGAGCTGGCAGGCCCTGTCGCGGAGAAAACCCGCCCACACCCGACACCCACGAACGTGGCAGCGAGCTTGCCTCGCGATGAAGCCAAAAGCCTTTCACGCGACCTGTTCCCCAGCCAGCAATGGACCCCACCCCAGGCCCTGGCCACCGTCACCGAACAACCCGTGGTCACCACCCCGGAGCCCGCCGCAGCTGCCGCCCCGACGCTGCCGTTTCGTTTCATCGGTCGCATGGGTGAGCGCGACGACCTGCAGATCTTCCTGCAGAGCGGCGAGAAGCTCTACGTCGTGCGCCAGGGTGACGTGATCGACGACACCTACCGTCTGGACCGTGTTTCGGCCACCGAGTTGAGCCTGGTCTACCTGCCACTGCATCAGCCACAGACCCTGTCTGTCGGGAGCGCACCATGAAACCGTCGAAGTTGTGCAAGCCTGCGCCGTTCGTGCTCCTGGCCCTGTGCGTGGCCATCGCCGGATGCGGCACCAGCGCCGTGCGCAAGGACAGCCAGGAACTGATCAAAGAGGGTCAGTACGAGGCCGGCATCGCTCGCCTGGAAGAAGCCCTGCGCGAAGATCCGCGCGACACCGAGCTGAACATCGCCCTGGCCCACGGCCGCCAGGGCGCGGTCGAGGCGCTGCTGACCCAGGCCGACAGCGACCGCGTGCGCCATGACTTCGCCGGCGCGCGCATGGGCTACGGCCGGGTGCTGACCATCGAGGCGAACAACCGCCGCGCCCAGGAGGGCATCCGCCAGCTGGAGCTGATCCGCACCCTCGACGACCGTGTCGCCCTTGGCCAGGCGGCACTGCGCCAGGGCGACCTGTTCGGCGCCGAGCGCTACATGCGCGAGGTGCTGCGCCTCGACCCGCAAAACCAGAAGGGCCAGATGCTGCGCAGCGACATCGAGAACGTCCAGGCCCGTACCGCCACGCCGTACCCGCAACTGCGCAGCAAGCTGGAGCGCCCGGTTACCCTGGAGTTTCGCGATGCCGACCTGAAGACCATCTTCGAGGTGCTGGCCCAGGTCGCCGGGATCAACTTCATCTTCGACAAGGACCTGCGCCCGGACATGAAGGCCACCATCTTCGTGCGCGAGGTGCGCATCGAGGACGCCGTGGCCCTGCTGCTGGAGCAGAACCAGCTACGCCAGAAGATCGTCAACGACAACACCTTGCTGCTCTACCCGGACTCGCCGCAGAAGACCAAGGACTACCAGGAACTGGTCATGCGCACCTTCTACCTGACCAGCATCGACGCCAACACCGCGCTGAACATGGTCAAGACCATGCTCAAGACCCGCGACGTGTTCGTCGACGAGCGCCTCAACACCCTGACCATGCGCGACACCCCCGACGCCGTGCGCATGGCCGAGAAGCTGCTGCAGTCCCAGGACCAGTCCAACCCCGAGGTGGTGCTGGAAGTGGAAGTGATGGAAGTGGCCACCTCGCGCATCCTCGACCTCGGCCTGCAATGGCCCAACACCTTCGGCGTGCTGACCAGCGACGGCAAGTCAGTCAGCGTGCTCGACCAGTTGCGTGGCATCGACTCCAGCCGCATCAGCATCTCGCCCGCGCCGCAGGCCAAGATCAATGCCCAGGACAAGGACATCAACACCCTGGCAAGCCCGGTGATCCGGGTCAGCAACCGTGAACAGGCGCGCATCCACATCGGCCAGCGGGTGCCGATCATCAGCGCCACCTCGGTACCCTCGACCCAAGGCCCGGTGATCACCGAAAGCGTCACCTACCTGGATGTCGGCCTCAAGCTCGAAGTGCAGCCCACCGTGCACCTGAACAACGAGGTGGCGATCAAGGTGGCCCTGGAAGTGAGCAACGCAACGCCCCTGGAGGCCACCCGCCAGGGCACCATCCCGGTCCAGGTCGACACCCGCAACGCCCAGACCAGCCTGCGCCTGCACGATGGCGAGACCCAGGTACTGGCCGGCCTGGTGCGCAACGATCACAACGCCAGCGGCAACAAGATCCCGGGGCTGGGCGACATTCCCGGCCTGGGCAGGCTGTTCGGCAGCAACAAGGACGACATGAGCAAGTCCGAACTGGTGCTGGCGATCACCCCGCGCATCGTGCGCAACCTGCCGTACCAGAGCCCGTCGGACATGGAGTTCGCCACCGGCACCGAATCGGCCCTGCAGGTGCGCCAGCTGGCTCAACCGGCACCGGCCAGCGCGCTGCCCGCCGACGCCCCGGCTGACGAGCCGGCCGCCGCACCGCTGGTCGAGGGGCAGATGGCCGTGGTGCCTGCAGCCGCGAGGCCACGGCCATGACACGCCGCCAGCAGGGTTTCAGCCTGATCGAGGTGGTGCTGACCCTGGCACTGCTCGGCTTGCTCGCCAGCATGGCCGCGCCCCTGACCGAGACCGTGGTGCGCCGGGGCAAGGAGCAGCAGTTGCGCGAGGCGCTGTACCAGATCCGCGACGCCATCGACGCCTACAAGCGCGCCTTCGACGCCGGCTACATCGAGAAGCGCCTGAACGCCAGCGGTTATCCGCCGAGCCTGCAGGTGCTGGTGGACGGCGTGCGCGATGTACGCAGCGCCAAGGGCGCGAAGTTCTACTTCCTGCGGCGCATCCCCCACGACCCGCTGCGCACCGCCAAGGACGACGACCAGGGTGGCTGGGGCCTGCGCGCATACGACAGCGCGGCCGACAGCCCACGCGAAGGCGAGGACGTGTTCGATGTGTATTCCAAGGCCAGCGGCAAGGGCCTGAACAACGTGCCCTACGGGCAATGGTGACGGCGATGAAAGCGAGCAGAGGCTTCACCCTCATCGAACTGCTGGTAGTGATGGCGATCATCGCCACCCTGATGACCATCGCCATGCCGCGCTACTTCAACAGCCTGGAGGCCTCCCGCGAGGCCACCCTGCGCCAGAGCCTGGCGGTGCTGCGCGAGGCGCTGGATCACTACTACGGCGACACCGGGCACTACCCCGATTCGATCGACCAGCTGGTGGAGCAGCGCTACCTGCGCAATACCCCGGTCGATCCGATCACCGAGCGGCGCGATGCCTGGCAGCTGGTGCCGCCGCCCGAGGGCGTGGCCGGCGCGGTGGCCGATATCAAGAGCGGAGCAACCGGGAGGGCGCGCGATGGCAGCCTCTATGCCGAATGGTGAAGCCGGCTTCACCTACCTGGGCGTGCTGCTGCTGATCGCCGTCAGCAGCGTGGCCCTGGCGGCCACCGGCACCCTGTGGGCCACCAGCCTGCAGCGCGAGCACGAGCGCCAGCTGCTGTGGGTGGGCGGCCAGTACGCCCAGGCCCTGCGCAGCTACTACCGCGCCTCGCCGGGCCTGGCCCAGTACCCGCAGGACCTTGCGGAGCTGGTGGAAGACAACCGTTTCCCGTCGCCGCAGCGCCACCTGCGCCGGCTCTACCCGGACCCTGTCGGTGGCGGCGAGGAATGGGGCCTGCTGCGCGCGGTCGATGGCCGCATCACAGGGGTGTACAGCCGCTCCGACGCCGCGCCGCTCAAACGCAGCGGTTTCGACGCTCAGTGGAGTGCCTTCGAGGGGCTGGAGCACTACAGCGACTGGCAGTTCGTCGCCGAGCAGGCCTTCGCCGAAAGCGCCGCAGGCGCCCGTCCACACGCCGGCCTGGGAGAGGCGCCATGAAACGCTTGGCCGCGTGGGTGTGCCTGTGCCTGGCCCTGTTGCATGGCCAGGCGCAGGCCGGGGCCGAGGACGAGATGATGGGCTTCATCGTCGACAACACCATCTCGCACATCGGCCACGACTTCTATCACGCCTTCAGCGACCGGCTGCGCGCCACCAGCCGGCTGGATTTCAACCTGGTGGTGCGCGAACGCCCGGATGCCCGCTGGGGCAGCCTGGTGACGGTGGAGTACGAACGCGAGGTGCTGTACCGGCGCTTCCTGCCGCCCAACACCACGCAACTCAACGACGAGGCCATCGCGGCCGCCGACCTGGTCCGCCAGCAGATCATCCAGCGCAAATTGCAACGGCTGCTGCAGGACACAACCGATCTGGAGAGGGACGAGCTATGAGCAACCACCTTGCACGACGCATCGCCGCCTGCCTGCTGGCCGCCGGCCTCGGTGGCCAGGCCCTGGCCACGGAGCTGGTGTACACCCCGGTCAACCCGTCCTTCGGCGGCAACCCGATCAATGGCGCCTGGCTGCTGAACAACGCTCAGGCGCAGAACGACTACGACGACCCCGACCTCAAGGACCGCAGTTCGGCATTCGCCGGCACCTCGGCCCTGGAGCGCTTCAGCAACCAGCTTGAGTCGCGCCTGCTCGGGCAGTTGCTGGACAAAATCAGCAACGGCAACACCGGCAGCATGTCCACCGACGCCTTCCTGATCGACGTGATCGACGATTCCGGGGCGCTGAGCATCAAGGTCACCGACCGGGCGACCGGGGAAGTCTCGATCATCGAGGTCAGCGGCCTGAACCCCTGAGAGGGACGGGTCTTTACTGGGGAGAGAACGCCATGAAACGCCTGCTGAGCACACTGCTGATCCTCACCGCCCTGGCTGGCCTGCAAGGCTGCGGCCTGCGCGAGCCGATGCCCGCGGAGCAAGACTCCGAGACCCCGACGCTGACGCCGCGGGCCTCGACCTACTACGACCTGGTCAACATGCCGCGGCCACGTGGTCGGCTGATGGCGGTGGTATACGGCTTCCGCGACCAGACCGGGCAGTACAAGCCGACCCCGGCCAGCTCGTTCTCAACCAGCGTCACCCAGGGGGCGGCGAGCATGCTGATGGACGCCCTCAGCGCCAGTGGCTGGTTCGTGGTGCTCGAGCGCGAAGGGCTGCAGAACCTGCTGACCGAGCGCAAGATCATCCGCGCCTCCCAGAAGAAGCCTGACGTCGCCGAGAACATCCAGGGCGAACTGCCGCCGTTGCAGGCGGCCAACCTGATGCTCGAAGGTGGCATCATCGCCTACGACACCAACGTGCGCAGCGGCGGCGAGGGCGCCCGCTACCTGGGCATCGGCCTGTCCCGCGAGTACCGGGTCGACCAGGTCACGGTCAACCTGCGGGCGGTGGACGTACGCACCGGGCAGGTGCTGGCCAACGTGATGACCAGCAAGACCATCTACTCGGTCGGGCAGAACGCCGGGGTGTTCAAGTTCATCGAGTTCAAGAAGCTGCTCGAGGCCGAGGTCGGCTACACCACCAACGAACCGGCGCAACTGTGCGTGCTGTCGGCCATCGAAGCCGCGGTGGGCCACCTGCTGGCGCAGGGCATCGAGCGGCGGCTGTGGCAGGTGGCCGGGGATGGAGTGGGGGACAAGGCGGTGTTGGACAAGTACCTGAGTCAGTACCAGCAGCAGTAGCGACCTACGGGGGCATATGGTCCGCGGATGCTCCCTGCAGTCGGCATTCAAAGCAAATCAAACTTTGCAGCCGTGGCGGTATCTCCCATTAACACAACCAGGAGAAATCACCATGTCAGATCCACGCCATTCGCCGGCCAAGCAGGGCCCGCACTCATCCGAGCAGGCCACCGAACCCGATGACCTCGGCTTCGACCCGGACTCGCCGGATGTCGATGACCCGCAGGTTGATCCCCAGGGGCCGGCAAAGCCACCGAGGGATGTCGAAAAAGAGGGCTGAATCATTCGCCGCATTGGTCGTACAGCTGGCGCGCCAGAAGAATTGCCGGCATGTTCGACTCCGCCCACTGCGCCAGACGCTCCACCGTGCCGCCCAGTGTCGCGCCCAGCTCGGTGAGGGCGTATTCGACTGTGGGCGGCACGGTCGGATACACCTGGCGCTCCACCAGGCCGTCGCGTTCGAGCCGCTTCAGGGTTTGCGACAGCACCTTCTGCGAGACGCCGGCCATATCCCGGCGCAGTTGGTTGAAACGCACCCGCTCACCGGCGCTGAGGCGGTCGATGAGCAACAGCACCCACTTGTCGGCGAGGCGCTCGAGCACCAGGCGGGCCGGGCAGTTCGGGGCGAATACGTCGTAGGCGGGGCATTCGCGGTAATGGGCCATGGGTTACTCCGAGGTAATCAGGTGAGTGAAAAGTGCCTTCTTGAGCGCCTGGGCGGGACTGGTTAGGCTTTTATCCATGGTTCGCGGCCGCGCCATACCCTCCCGTTGAATGCACTGAAGGAAATTGAGATGAACACCGAACCCAAGGCTTCGGCGCTGCGTGCTGGCCGCTGGATCACCCTGCTGCTGCTGAGCGCGGCGGCCAATCCGGGCAATGCCGGCGAGCTGGTGGCTCCGGCCACCCTGGTCGTGGACCAGAGCCTGCCCAAGGCCCAGCTGGAGCAGCAGATCCTCGCCGCCCGCCGCTACGACACCTTCTGGAACACCGGCGACGAGGCCATGGCCCGCGCCGCGCTGGCCAGCGACTTTCGCGACAACACCCTGCCGCCGGGACGACCACAGGGCGTGGAAGGGCCATTGAGCGCTTCCAGGGCATTCCGCGCAGCGGTGCCGGACCTGCGCTGCGAGGTCCTGCAGATGATCGTCGCAGGCGACCGGGTCACCGCGGCGCTGCGTTTCACCGGGCACTTCAGCGGCAAGCTGGGCGAGCACCAGGGGCAGGGCCAGGCCATCGATTTCATCGCCATGGATATCTACCGTGTCGCCGAAGGCCGGATCGTCGAGGACTGGCATCTGGAGGACAACCTTGCGTTCATGCGCCAGGCGGGGTTGGTGGGGCGCTGAACACACGGGCTGGTCTTGATCCAGGGTTACCAGGACTGGCCTCATCGCCGGCTTGCCGGCGAAAGGGCGCGAAGCGTCCCCGTTCGGTCAATCGAACACACGTGGCGGATTGACAGGTGTATCGGCCTGGGCCAGGGCCCAACGGGCAATCTCGTCCTTGCGCATGAACGATACGCCGGCATGGCCGCGGGCATAGGCGAAGAACTGATCCAGCGCGCGCACGACGGTAGGCGTGCCGCCGATGCGGTCATGCGCCGACAGCGACATCAACCGGCGCCGTTGGCGGCCTTCGGCATAGAGCACGTCGAACTCGTCCTTGAGCTCCTGCAACAGCGCGGCGCCGGTCATCGCCGTGGACCCGGCGATGCGGCCGATGTCGTTGTTGCGCAGGGTGTAGGGCACCACCGCGAACGGCTTGCCGCGCACCGGGGTGATCGAGGGTTCGTCGCGGGCCAGGTCGTCGATGTGGTAGAGAAAGCCGAGGTCCTGGAGGATGTTCAGGGTCTCGCGGGAATGACGCATCCAGAACGCGTTGAAACCTACCGGGCGTTGGCCGGTGACGCGTTCGATGATGGCGCTGGCCTGCTCGTACTGGCGACGCTCCTCTGCAGGCGTCAAGCTGTACTGCGGCGCCCAGTGCAGGCCATGGCCGGCGGCTTCGTGGCCGCGCCTGACCACCTCGGCCGCCAGCTCCGGGTAAGCCTCCACAGCCTTGCCGACCATGTGCGAGGTGACCTTGATGCCGTGCCGGTCGAACAGCGCGAGCAGGCGCGGCACGCCTTCCAGCGGGCCGTAGCGGTACCAGCTGGGGGCGATGGTGTCGGGGTAGCGTGAATCCAGAGGCGGGAACGGGCTTTCGGCGTGTTCCGGCTGGCCACCGGACTCGAATTGCAACGACACGGAAATCACCAGTTGCGCGCCATTGGGCCAGAACCCTTTGCCACCGGCGCTATCGGGCGGCGTCCCGGTGCTGTTGCCCGGCTCTTGCGCCAGTACCGCGCCCGCCGCGACGGCAATGCCGCCGGCGAGGGTGCCTTTCATGAAATCTCTTCTGCTGGTCATCGGGTTGTTCCTGTGCGGGTGTCGATGCCGGGCAGTGTAATTAGCGAGGAAATCACCAATAATCGGGCGAAATCCAAAATCATATTTCGGAAAAATCGAAAAGTATGCTGGATAACCTGGCGTTGTTCCTGACCATCATCGAAAAAGGCAGCCTGTCGGCGGCGGGCCGCGAGCGCCGCTTGTCACCGGCCACGGTGTCCGAGCGCCTGGCGGCGCTGGAGGCGCACTACGGGGTGGCGCTGCTGACCCGCAGCACCCGTTCGCTGAGCCTCACCGACGCCGGCCGGCAACTCGCCGAGGGCGCACGGCGCCTGCTGGCCGAGGCCAACGAGCTGGAAAGCCGTCTCAGGGACGGCCAGCAGAAGATCTCCGGACTGGTGCGCCTGAGCGCGCCGGTGGACCTCGGCCAGCACCGCATCGTGCCGCTGCTCGACCGCTTCCTGGCCGAACATCCGCAAGTCTCGATCGACCTGGACCTGACCGATGGCTACGTCGACCTGGTGGGGCAGGGCATCGATTTCGCCATTCGCTACGGCACCTTGGCCGACAGTTCCCTGCGCGCACGGTCCCTGGGCGACAACCGCCGGGTGGTGTGCGCCGCGCCCGACTACCTGCGCCGCCACGGCACGCCACTGCACCCGGACGATCTGGCGCGCCACGATTGCATCGTCATGCGCTTCGGCATCCACGCCGAACGGGTCTGGCCATTTCGCCTGGACGGCGTGGCCTACCCGGTGAGCGTGCGCGGACGGCGGATTGCCAACAACGGCGAGCAGGTGCGCCGCTGGGCGTTGGACGGGCACGGGCTGTGCCTGAAATCGCTTCGCGATGTGCGCGACGACCTCGACAACGGCCGGTTGGTCGAAGTGCTGGCAGACTTCAGCGCCGGCCAGGTGGCCCTGCAGATCGTCTACCCGCCGACGCGGGTGCAGCCACGGCGGGTAAGGGCGTTGATGGAGGCGATCATCGAAGGCCTGCGCTAGTGCGCCCCGTGGCAGCTGGCCGAGCCATTGCCACAGGGCGGAGCGGTATCAGCTTTCGGCTTGTCTGGCGGCCTCGACACCGGCGGACGACAGCTTGATCGGGTAGTTGACGCTGAGCGTGTGGCCGGCTTCGACATTCACGCTGCCATCGTGGATCAAGCCTTGCTCCTGCAGGGTCTTGAGCATGCCGGCCACGGCTTTCTCGCCGCGGTAGTTGTCCAGCACTTCCTTGCCCAACCCTTGCGGGTGGGCGTGCAACAGGCGGGTCAGGACTTCCGAACGCAGTGCATCATTGCTCATGGGAGCCTCGCTTTGTCAGTGGGGCGGGTTACTGGCCGTGCTTGGCCTGCAGTTCCTTGGCATGCTTCAGGTGCTCTTCGAGCTTGGGCAAGGTCTCGCCGGCGAAGGCCTTGAGTTCGGCCTTGTCGGACGAGGCGGCCTCTTTCCTGAACAGTTCCACGGCTTTCTCGTGGGCCTCGACCTGGTTGTTGACGTAGGAGCGGTCGAACGACTCGTCGCGCCATTCCAGGATCATCTTCTTGACCTTGTCGGTCAGCGCCGCTTCATCGGGCACGCTGATGTCCAGTTTGCGGGCGATGTCGCCGAGCTTCTGGTTGGCCTGGGTGTGGTCGGTGACCATCTGCTGGGCGAAGGTCTTGATTTGCGGGTCCTTGCTCTTGTCCAGCGCCAGCTTGCCGGTCACCACTTCGGCGATGCCGGCTTCGGTGGCGGCGTCGACGAAGTCATCCGACGAGGCGGCCAGGGCCTGTAGCGAGGCCATGCCCAGCACCATGGAAAACCCGACCCGCTTGAGGAACAGATTGCTCATGTGTGACTCCTTATCCGTTGGCGCGACGTCAGTGTCGCGTACGGTTGAGAGCAGGCGGCGGGCAAAGGTTTAATTTTTCTGCGCGTTTTGAACCGATGCTGACCACCAAGGCTCACACCTTCAAAGGTGCAGAGGAACCCGACCATGAGCATCGAACGCAGCATTCCCGAACTCGAGGCCTGGTACGCCCAGTACGACGATGCCAGCTATCGCCGCGAATCGCCCGACGCTTATCACCATGAGCTGCTGCGCACGGCCGAGGCGCTGCGCGATGATGGCGCGATCGACTGGGACGACTGGCTCAGGCTCAAGGAACTGGCAGACCAGGCCCACCTGGGGGCACTGCAAGACGCGGTGCAGGCCCGCGTGGACGACCCCGACGCATGAAAGCGCTGAAGATCACCACGTTCAATGTCAACGGCATCCGCAGTCGCCTCGACAACCTGCTGGCCTGGCTGGCGCGCGAGCAACCCGACATCGTCTGCCTGCAGGAACTCAAGGCCAGCGACGCGCAGTTCCCCCGCGAGGCCATCGAGGCTGCCGGCTACGGCTGTCTGCATTTCGGCCAGGCGTCATGGAACGGTGTCGCCATCCTCGCCCGCGACAGTCAGCCCCTGGAGGTGCGCCGTGGCTTGCCGGGCATGGAGGACGACAGCCAGAGCCGCTATGTCGAGGCGGCGGTGCACGGCGTTCAGGTGGCCTGCCTGTACCTGCCCAATGGCAACCCGCAACCGGGCCCGAAGTTCGCCTACAAGCTGCGCTGGTTCGAAAGCCTGATCGCCCATGCCGACACCCTGCGCGGCGCCGATCACCCAGTGTTGCTGGCGGGGGACTTCAATGTGGTGCCCACCGACCAGGACATCTACAACCCGAAGTCGTGGCTCAAGGACGCGCTGCTGCAGCCCGAGTCACGCGCCTGCTACCAGCGTTTGCTGGAGCAGGGCTGGAGCGATGCGTTGCGGCAGTTGTACCCGCACGAGCGGGTCTACACCTTCTGGGACTATTTCCGTAACCACTGGCCGCGCAACGCCGGGCTGCGCATCGACCACCTGCTGCTCAACCCGGCCCTGGCGCCTTACCTGAAGGACGCAGGGGTCGACGCCTGGGTGCGCAACGAGGCCCACGCCAGCGACCATGCGCCAGTGTGGATCAGTCTCGGCACACGCAAGCGGCGCTGAACTATAGTCATTGGCGGCCAAGGCTCGATGACAAGGGATTTCAATGCGCGTAGTCAGGAAGCAGACCGAGGACGGCCTTTTCCCGGTGACCGGAGAAGGCCGCGCAGTGTCGCTGTTCCGCCTGATGCTCAGTTTCATGGCGCTGGTGATGCTCGACCTGGACTGTTTCAAGGCCTACAACGACCGCTACGGGCATCCAGCCGGCGACCAGTGCCTGCGCCGCTTCGGCGAGCTGTTGCGCCAGGCGCTGAAACGCCCGGGCGACCTGGCGGTGCGTTATGGTGGCGAGGAGTTCACCTTGTTGCTGCCCGACACCGATGCCGCAGGGGCCAGCCAGATCGTGCAGGAGATCCTGCAGTTGCTGCGCCGGCAGGCCATCGAGCACGGTGGCAGTCCGTTCGGCCATGTCACGGCCAGCGCCGGCATCGCTGTGGGTGCGCCGAAGTTGGCGACGGTCACTCCGGAGAACCTGATGGCGGCGGCGGACGCGGCGCTCTACCAGGCCAAGCGGCAGGGGCGCGATCGCTACTGCCTGGCGGCCAGTGTGGAGCAGCATCCGGCGCATTGAAGGCATCGCTCGAGGGCTGTCATGCCAGCAAGGTGCGACGTTACTCCACCTCGACCAGCACTCCGTCACGGCTAATTCGAAAGCGCGCCAGGTCCCGGGCCAGGGTCAGGTGCCCCTTGTAGTGTGCCAGTGCCTCTTCGCGTACCTCCTCGATGGAACCGCCGCGCCCACCGCCTGACTGGTAGCGGGCGCTGAAGTGCGTCAGTACCAGGTTCTTCACCGCCGCCATCTCGGCGAAGCGCGCCACCGCAGCGGCGGTGCTGTGACCGAAGCTGGCCTGGGTGCGTTCGACCACCGGTTGGGTGAAGGTGGCTTCGTGGACCAGCACGTCCACATTGGCGGCCAGCTCGCTCAACAGCTCAGGACGGTCGTTGTCACCGCAGACGATGATCCTTTGCGCCGGACGCGTCGGTTGCAGATAGGCCTGGGGGTCGATCTGGCGACCTTCGTGCTCGACCGTCCGGCCACGGGCGATCTGCCCCCACAGCGGCCCGGCCGGGATGCCGTCGGCGCGCAGGCGCTCGGTGTCCAGGTGCGGTTGCGGATCGCGTTCCTCGAACACGAAGCCGTAGGAGGGTACCCGGTGCGACAGCTCGACCACGCCGACCTGGATATTGCCGTGGTCCAAGCCACCGAAGGTCTCCAGCGCCTGCATCTGCAACTCGAAGGGCAGGTAGGTGTCGCTCACCATCAGGCTCTGCCGCACCCAGGGATGCAGGTCGGCCGGCATGACCAGCTGCAACGGCTCCTTGCGTCCGGACATGCCGGCGCTGGCCAGCAGCCCCGGCAGGCCGAAGCAGTGATCGCCGTGCACATGGGTGATGAAGATGGCGCGCAGATCGCGCACTGACAGCGGGCTGCGCAGCAGCTGGTGCTGGGTGCCTTCGCCGCAATCGACCAGGTACCACCCGTTGCCGGTGGCTTCAATGACCGCGGTCGCGCTGACGTTGCGGGCCTTGGTGGGCACCCCGGAAGAGGTGCCCAGAAACTGCAGGTCCATTGCCTGACTCCTTGATTCGACGTAGTCGCGACCCCGCAGGGCGGGGCGCGCGGAGGCTAGCATGGTGCTGCCGAGCCGGCCAGCAATGCTTTGATCGCCTCAACATCGAGCTTAAGCGCTACAAGGTCAGTCTAGTAGACACCGCCCTGGGCAATGGCGGCGATCCGTTCCTTGAAGGTGCCCGCCAGGACCTGCAAGCCGCGCATCAACACGGTGGTGTCGACGCCGACCGCGACGAACGCCGCGCCCAGTTCGATATAGCGTCGTGCCAGCGTCTCATCGGCGCTGAGGATGCCCGCTGCCTTGCCGGCGCGGGTGATGCGCACGATGGCCTCCTCGATGGCCGCCTGCACCTCGGGATGCCCCGGATTGCCGCGTTGGCCCATGGCGGCGCTGAGGTCGGCGGGGCCTATGAACACGCCATCGACGCCTTCGACGGCGCAGATTGCATCGAGGTTGGCCAGGCCTTCGCAGTTCTCCACCTGCACCAGCAGGCACATCTGGTCGTCGGCCTGGTCCAGGTAGTCGGGGATGCTGTTCCAGCGCGATGCCCGCGCCAAAGCGCTGCCAACACCGCGCACGCCGTGGGGCGGGTAGCGCATCGCCCGCACCAGCTGGCGCGCCTGCTCGGCGCTTTCGACCATGGGTACCAGCAGGGTCTGTGCGCCGATATCGAGCAACTGCTTGATCAGCGCGGTATCGCCGATCACCGGGCGCACGATGGGCTGGGCCGGGTAGGGGGCCACGGCCTGCAACTGGGCGAGCAGGCTGCGCAGGTCGTTGGGCGCGTGCTCGCCGTCGAGCAGCAGCCAGTCGAAGCCGGCGTTGGCCGCCAGCTCCGCGCAATACGGGTCGGCCAGGCCAAGCCACAGGCCGATCTGCGCCTGGCCGCTGCGCAGGCGTTGCTTGAAGGTGTTGATGGGCATGTCCATGGGCGCTCCTCAGACGAAACGGCAGGCGATCGAGCCCAGTTGATCGTAGTCGACGTGGAAGGTGTCGCCGCGGCGAGCTGCCACCGGGCGGGTGAACGAGCCGCCGAGAATGATCTGCCCGGCCAGCAGGCTCACGTCATGCGCGGCCAGCTTGTTGGCCAGCCAGGCCACACCTTTGGCCGGGTGATTGAGCACTGCGGCCGACACCCCGGACTCCTCGATCACACCGTTGCGGTACAGCACCGCCGGCACCTTGCGCAGGTCGATGTCGCCCGGGCGCACAGCACGCCCGCCCATTACCACGCCAGCGTTGGCGGCGTTGTCGGAGATGGTGTCGAACACCTTGCGGGTAGCACCGCTGAGCGGGTCGACCTGTTGGATGCGTGCATCGATGATTTCCAGCGCCGGGATCACCCACTCGGTGGCGTCGAGCACGTCGAACAGGGTCACGTTCGGCCCCTTGAGCGGCTTGCCGAGGATGAACGCCAGTTCCACCTCGACCCGCGGCACGATGAAACGCTCGAAGGGGATGTCGCTGCCCTCGTCGAACAGCATGTCGTCGAGCAGTGCGCCGTAGTCCGGCTCGCTGATGTTCGACGAGACCTGCATGGCCCGGGAGGTCAGGCCGATCTTGTGGCCGACCAGTTGGCGGCCGTCCTCGATCTTCTGTGCCACCCAGGCACGCTGGATGGCGTATGCGTCCTCGATACCGATCGAGGGGTGTTCCAGGGAAAACTGGCCGACCTGTTCGCGGGTCCGCTCGGCCTGGTCGAGGCGGGCGGCGGCTTGCTGGATGATGCGGGCGTCGAGCATGGAGACCTCAGGGCTGGCGGGTGAACAGAGGGTGCAGGCTGCTGTGCTTGGCGTCGTACACCTGGGCCTGGCTTTCGTCGATCTGCAGGGTCACGCCCACCGGGCGACGTTCCAGCAGCATATCCAGGTGCCGGCGCAACACCGCCAGCAGCGCGTCACCGACCTGCTGGTGCACCGCGGCGCTGCGTCCGCCGCCCATGCGCAGGTTGGCGTAGACGAAACCGTAGGCGCCGCGGCCATCGGCGATTGCCGCATGGGCTGCGGGGTAGGCCAGCACACGGGTGCCGCCGGTGGGGAACACCTGGCGATGGTGTTCGTCGTGCTGGGCGAGCATGCAGTCGGCCAGGGCGCGGCACAGGCCGGGCATATCGGCGTCGGCTTCGATATCCGGGCTGTAGAGCAGGACCAGATGGGGCATGGTGGTGCTCCTTACAGGCGGCTTGTGGAGGTGACCCCGGCCGGGTTCGAGGCCTGGGCGGCGGGGATCGTGCTGCCCTCCTGCGGGGTGACCGGGAAGATCGCGTTGATCTGGCCGGTGCCGGAGGAACCGAAATAAGGCGTCACCACCTCGGCCTTGCCGTCGTATCGCGACCAGCCAAGCGCGCCGAGCAACATGGCGGTGTCGTGCATGAAGCCTTCGCCATGGCCCTTGACCGCGTACTCGGGCAGCATCGCGCAGAAGTCGGCCCAGTCGCCGTCCTGCCACATGCGCACCACGCGGTGGTCGAGGGTCTCCAGGAACGGGCTCCAGACCTTGGTGGCAAACTCCGGGGCCTGGCCGTTCTGGGCGAAACGGTGGGACAGCGAGCCGCTGGCCAGGAACGCCACGCTGCCGTCGTAGTGCTCCTCGACCGCCTTGCGCATGGCCCAGCCCAGACGGGCGCTGTCGTTGAGGTAGTGCGAGGTGCACAGCGCCGAGACCGAGATCACCTTGAAGTGCTGGTCGGTGTTCATGTAGCGCATCGGCACCAGGGTGCCGTATTCAGGCGCCAGCGTGGTGGCGTCGTGGGCCATGGTTTCCACGCCCAGGCGATTGCATTCTTGCGCGAGGATGCGTCCCAGCTCGGGGTTGCCGGGGAAGCCGTAGTTCATGTTGGCGATGAAGTGCGGCAATTCGTTGCTGGTGTACAGGCCTTCGAAGTGCGCGGCGCAGTTGATGTGGTAGTTGGCGTTGACCAGCCAGTGGGTGTCGAACACGACGAGGGTGTCGACGCCCAGTTCGCGGCAGCGCCGGCCAATCTCGAGGTGGCCGTCGATGGCCGCCTGGCGAAAGCCCTGGCGCGGGCCGGGCAGTTCGGACAGGTACATCGACGGCACGTGGGTGATCTTGGCGGCGAGAGCGAGTGTGCCCATGGGAGTCTCCGGTAACGGGTTGTTGTTATGTATCCATGGCGAGGGCTTCGCCCTCGTTTCGCCGGCAAGCCGGCTCCCACAGTGTGCGGTGATCCCTGTGGGAGCCGGCTTGCCGGCGATGGGCTGCCCAGCAGCCCCGCGTTACACCCCCCAGCGCGGAATGTGATGGCTACCCATGGATATACACACGTTCTTGATCTCGGCGAAGACCTCGAAGCTGTATTGCCCGCCTTCGCGGCCGGTGCCCGAGCCCTTGACGCCGCCGAACGGTTGGCGCAGGTCGCGCACGTTCTGGCTGTTGATGAACACCATCCCGGCCTCGATGCCACGGGCCAGGCGATGGGCCTTGCCGATGTCCTGGGTCCAGATGTAAGAAGCCAGGCCGTACTCGGTGTCGTTGGCCAGTTGCAGCGCCTCGGCCTCGTCCTTGAACGGGATCAGGCACACCACCGGGCCGAAGATCTCTTCCTGGGCGATGCGCATCTTGTTGTTCACATCGGCGAACACCGTCGGCTGGATGAACTGCCCCTTGGCCAGGTGCTCCGGCAATCCAACCGGGCGCTCCAGGCCACCGGCCAGCAGGCGCGCGCCTTCTTCCAGGCCGATGCGGATATAGCCGGTGACCTTGTCGTAGTGCTGCTGGGTGATCATCGAGCCGACCTGGGTCTTCGGGTCGGTGGGGTCACCGACGATCAGGCGTTTGGCGCGGGCGGCGAACTCGGCGACGAACTGCGGGTACACGCCCTCCTGGATGAAGATGCGGCTGCCGGCGGTGCAGCGCTCGCCGTTGAGCGAGAAGATGGTGAACAAGGCGGCATCCAACGCACGCTCGAGGTCGGCGTCCTCGAAGATCAGTACCGGCGACTTGCCGCCCAGCTCCATCGAGTACTTCTTCAGGCCTGCCGTCTGCATGATCTTCCTGCCGGTGGCGGTGCCACCGGTGAAGGAGATGGCGCGCACGTCCGGGTGACGCACCAGGGCATCGCCGGCTGTGGCGCCGTAGCCCTGGATGACATTGAGTACGCCATTGGGGATGCCGGCCTCGACCGCCAGGCGCCCCAGCTCATTGGCGGTCAGCGGCGACAGCTCGCTCATCTTCAGCACCGCGGTATTGCCCAGGGCCAGGCACGGCGCGGTCTTCCAGGTGGCGGTCATGAACGGTACGTTCCACGGCGACACCAGTGCGCACACGCCTACCGGCTGGTACAAGGTGTAGTTGAGCATCTGGTCGTCCACCGGGTAGCTGTGGCCGTCCATGCGCGTGCACACCTCGGCGAAGAAGTCGAAATTGTGCGAAGCGCGGGGAATCAGCACATTGCGCGTCTGGTGGATCGGCAGGCCGGTGTCCAGGGTTTCCAGCTCGGCCAGCTGCGGCACGTTCTGCTCGATCAGCTCACCCAGGCGGCGCATCAGGCGCGCGCGTTCCTTCGCCGGTGTATTGGCCCATTTCGGGAAGGCTTGCTTGGCCGCGGCCACGGCCAGGGCGACTTCCTCGGCGCCGCCGCTGGCGACTTCGCAGATGGCCTCGCCGGTGGCCGGGTTGTAGTTGACGAAGGTGTCGCGGCTCTCGACTTCGCGGCCATCGATCCAGTGCTTGATCATGCTGTTGCCTCTTGTGCGTTGCGGGCGAAGAACTCGGCTTCGCTGACGATCCGGTTGACCAGGCGGCCGACGCCTTCCACTTCCACCACCACCTCGTCGCCCGGGACCACGTCGGCCAGGCCTTCCGGGGTGCCGGTGGCGATCATGTCGCCGGGTTGCAGGGTCATGAAGCTGGAGAAGTATTCGATCAGGTAGGGGATATCGAAGATCATGTCGGCCGTGGTGCCTTGCTGTTTCAGCTCGCCGTTGATCCACGTACGCAGTGTCAGGTTCGACGGATCCGGCACATCGGCGGCGTCGACGATCCACGGGCCTACCGGGGTGGTGGCGTCACGGTTTTTCACCCGCAGGTTGGGGCGGTAGTAGTTCTCCAGGTAGTCGCGGATGGCGTAGTCGTTGCACACCGTGTAGCCGGCCAGGTAGTCGAGGGCGTCCTCGCGCTTGACGTTGCGCGCCAGCTTGCCGATCACCGCCACCAGTTCGCACTCGTAGTGCATGTACTTGACGTTGTCCGGGCGCCAGCTGACCTGGTTGTGCCCGGTGTAGGTGCCGGGCGACTTGACGAAGGCCAGCGGCTCGGTGGGCGGGGTGAAGGCCAGCTCGGCGGCATGGTCGGCGTAGTTCAGGCCCAGGGCGAACATGCTGCCGGTAGCTGGCGGCAGCCAGGTGACCTGGTCGGCGTCGACTACACGGCCATCGGCCAGGCGCAGTCGCTGGTCGTTTTCGACGGTGACGGTGTGGACCTGGCCGTCGAACTGGATACGGGCGTGCTTCATGGGACGAGTCCTTGTTCAGCGACAATGGGGTTGGTCAGCTGGCCGAGGCCGTCGATCTCGACCGTCACCTGGTCGCCGGGCAGCACATCGACTCGGCCTTCCGGGGTGCCGGTGATCAGCACGTCGCCGGCATGCAGGGTCATGAACTCGCTGATCTCGGCGATCAGCCGTGCTACGCCGCGCACGCAGTTGGCGGTGTTGTTGTGCTGGCGCAGCTCACCGTTGACCCACAGGCGAATGCCCAGCGCGTCGGGGTTGCCGACCTGCGCGGCCGGTACCAGATGCGGGCCGAACGGGCAGAAGCCGTCGCGGCACTTGGCCTTGACCGCCGGACGGTAGTAGCTGTCTTCGGGCAGGCTGAACTCGTTGACGATGGTGTAGCCCGCCACGTGCTCCAGCGCGTTGTCCAGGCTGACGCGGCTGGCGTCTTTACCAATGACCACGCCCAGGGCAGGGCCCGCTTGCAGGCGTTGGACTGCCGATGGGTAGGTCACCGGCTGGGCGTGCCCATTGCGGGTATTGGGCGTCTTGATAAACAACACCGGTTTGACCGGCGGCTGCTGGTACGGCGCTTCGTGGAAAGACGCCAGATGCTGTTGCAGCAGGCCCTGGTAGTTCAGGGCGACGCCGAACAGGCTGCCGCTGGCGACCTCGTGCAAGGCACGGCTCATGCATTTCTCCTGCGGTGGGCGAAGCGAGCGGGGCGCTTCGGGGTGTTTTTGTTAATGTGTTAACGTTATATTTAATATGTTAACGATCGTCAAGGCATTCGCCGCTGGCCGGTGGTGCTAGGATGATTTCCCCCGGCGCGTTTCACCGCTGCGAGAACAACAATGAAAGAACGACAGCCGATCCCCAACATCAACATCGGTCAGGTCTACGACCAGCGCTACAGCGACAGCGAGGTGCATTACGACCGATTGGGCAACCTGGCCGGTTTCTTCGGCCGCAACATGCCGGTGCACCGCCACGACCGCTTCTTCCAGGTGCACTATGTGAAGACCGGCAGCGTGCGGGTGTATCTGGACGAGCAGCGTTACCACGAGTCGGGGCCGATGTTCTTCCTTACCCCGCCGACCATTCCCCATGCCTTCGTCACCGAGCCTGACGCCGACGGCCATGTGCTGACCGTGCGCCAGCAACTGGTCTGGCAACTGCTGCAGGCCGAGCCTGGGCTGGCGCTCACGCCGCGCCTGCAGCCGGCGTGTGTCGCGCTCGGTCATCTGCAGGGAGCGGCGGCCGAAGAGGTGCGGCGCCTGGAGCAGCTGTTCGACTTGCTGGGCGGTGAACTGGGCCATGGCCAGGCCGGGCAGGGCACTGCGGTGCAGGATCTGGCGCGCCTGGTGATGATCAGCCTGCTGCGCCTGTGCGCCAATTCGCTGGAGGCGACGCCCGCGCGGCACGAGGACCTGCAGCTGTTTCACCGTTTCAACGAATTGATCGAGCGTCACTACCTCGACCACTGGACCCTGCCGGCCTACGCGGCAGCCTTGGGCGTGACTGAGGCGCGCCTGAACGATGTATGCCGGCGCATGGCCGACCTGCCGTCCAAGCGCCTGGTGTTCGAGCGGCTGATGCAGGAGGCGCGGCGCTTGCTGCTGTACACCGGCGGCTCGGCCAACGAGATCTGCTACCGCCTGGGGTTCAAGGACCCGGCGTACTTCAGCCGCTTCTTCCAGCGCCATGCGCAGATGACGCCGGGTGAGTATCGCCAGCGCCAGGCGGGGTTGCGTTGACATGCGGCGACGGGCTCCGGGCGGCTGGCCGTCGGCAGATCGTGCTATGGGGAAGGTGACGCGGGAATGGGTGATTGCCAGGAGCGCTGGTACTTTTCACAGGGCTGGACAGCCCGGGTGAAAATGTATTTCACTTTATTAATATCTTAATAAAACAGCCCTTGATCCTGATGACCCAACCAAGACCCTCCCTGACCTTGACCCTGCTGCAGGCCCGCGAAGCGACCATGGCGTTCTTTCGCCCGGCCCTGAATGCCCACGACCTGACCGAGCAGCAATGGCGGGTGATCCGTATCCTGCGCCAGCAGGGCGAGCTGGAAAGCCACCAGTTGGCCGACCAGGCCTGCATCCTCAAACCGAGCATGAGCGGCGTGCTCAAGCGCCTGGAGCGCGACGGCCTGGTGGCGCGGCGCAAGTCGCCGGAAGACCAGCGGCGCATCTTCATCAGCCTGACCGTGCGTGGGCAGCAGGCGTTTCTGGCGATGAGCGAGGAGATGGAGCGCAACTACCAGGAGATTCAGCGCCAGTTCGGCGCGGACAAGCTGGAGCAGTTGATGGGGTTGTTGAACGAGCTGAAGAAGGTCAGGCCCTGAAATCAATGGGGCCGCACAGCGGCCCCCATGGTCTACTGTCCGGCCAACTGCAGCGAATCATCGAGAATCTTCAGCAACGACGCTGCCCGCCGCGCATACACCGCCGGGGGCGCGTACAGCAGCTCCACATGCAGGCTGTCGATGATCCCCAGGTAGGCATCGCCATACAGCTCCAGCTTGTTGCCATCACTGCGGGCCCAGGCATGCCGGTCGCCCAGGGCCTGGCAGAAGCCCAGGCGGATCCGCTCCAGGTACGCCTCGAAGCCGCTGGTGACGATCGAGCGGATCGGCACCGGCGGCAGGAAGGCACTGCGCAGTACGAAGCGCAGATTGGCCGAGGCCGCGTAGCGCTCGGCCAGGTGCAGCGGATGCCAGTGCCCCGGCGCCTCACGGCCCGCTGCTTCATGGCCGAAGCCCGCCTCGACGTAGGCGGTCTCGTCGGCCAGGGCCCGTTCGAAGGCGCAGACGAACAACGCGTCCTTGTTGGCGAAGTGCGCGTACAGCGAGGCCTTGCGCATGCCCGCCAGGGCGGCGATCTCGCTCAGCGACGAGCCGTCGTAGCCGTGCTCGGCGAAATGCTCCACGGCATGCTCGCAGATGCGCGCGGCGGATGGGGTCAGGGCTTTCAAGGCGGTCACTCCGGGTTGACGCTGCAGGACGAGGCGCTGATTGTCTTTGCCATGGCGGCGCGGGTCAAACCGACGATGACCACGGCCGCCGCCGCCAGCAACCAGGCCCAGGCCAGCGGGCCCAGGGTGGCCAGGTGCCCGGCCAGGGGCGTGGCGCTGGACGAGATCACCAGTTGCAGCGCGCCGAGCAGGGCCGCCGTCGAGCCGACATCGCGCTGCTGCGATGACATCGCCAGGGCCATCAAGGTGGCCTCGCAAACCCCCAGGCCGAACAGCGCCAGTACCACGCCCGCCAGCAGCAGCGGCAGGCCTGCGCCAGACAGGCCGGCAATCACCGCCAGTGCTGCACCGGCACCCATGCACAGCGCCCCCCACCAGGCCACCTGGGCCACGCCGTGCCGGCTGACGCAATAGCCGGAAAGCGCCGCGCCGAGCAGGATGGCAACGCCGCAGCCGCCGAACAGCAGGCCAAAGTGCGTGCTGGAGAGGCCGAAGTGCTGCTGGTACACATAAGCCGAGCCGGCGATGTAGGCGAACAGGAAGAAGAACACCGCCGACAGGGCCAGGGCCGGGCGCAGGAACGCGCCGTCGGCGGCGATACGGCCGTAGGTACGCCATACCGTGGCCGGTGCCAGGCGCACCCGATGCGCTGGCGGCAGGGTCTCACCGAGGGTCATGGCCGAATTGACCAGGGTCAGCAGGCCGAGGCCGGCCAGCACCAGCATGATCGCCCGCCAGCCGTACGCGGCGTCGATTACCCCGCCCAGGGCCGGGGCGAGGATCGGCGCCAGGCCCTCGATGGTCATCAGCAGGGCGAAGATCTGCGCAGCCCGTGCGCCATCGGCGCTGTCGCGGACCATGCTCATGATCACCACCAGCGTCAGCGCGCTGGCCAGGCCCTGCACCAGGCGCGCCAGCAGCAGCGTGTCCAGCGACGGTGCGCCCGCAGCGGCCAGGGAGGCGATGCAGAACACCAGCAGGCCGGCGAGCAGCGGGCGACGCCGACCCAAGGCATCCACCAGTGGCCCGAACAGCAGCTGCCCGGCGCCCATGGCCATTAGGAACACGGTCAGCGTCAGCTGAACCTGGGTATAGCCGGTGGCGAAGTCGCGGGCCATCTGCGGCAGGCTGGCCAGGTACATGTCGATGGCAGACGGGCCAAGGGCGCCGATCAGGGCGAGGGAGGCGGCGAAGCGCAAATGTGAAGCGGGCATGAGCGAAAGTCCGTGCGAGCAAAATAATAACCTACCGACCGGTAGGTCGGCGAAGTATGCCAGATATCCGCAGGGGGTCAACGCAAAGTCTGCCCAGCGGGGATCCGCTTGCGCCCCAAATACACCGTCGCCGCTTGTTTAGCGCCACCGGTCCGATCCGCTCGGAATAATCCGAATCCCTCTTTATCGCCGCACTCCCAATCCATGTACGGCACCTCGCCGTGCAACCCTTAGCCACACGAGGTTTTTGCAACCATGGCCAACAAAGACAGCAACATGACCGGTCGCCAGGACACCAACAAGCAGGACGCCAACAAGACCGGCAGCCAGGGTGGAACGAAGAACCCAGGCAATTTCGCCAATGACCGCGAAAAAGCGTCCGAAGCCGGTCGCAAGGGCGGGCAGAGCTCCGGCGGCGGCAATCGCCAGAGCGAGTCCGGCCATAAGGGCGGCCGCTCGTAAGTGAGGGCACGCGGTGCCGGGGTCGCCTGGCACCGCGCACACCCCACCAGGAGGTTTCCATGCGTATCGCACCGCTGATTTGCCTGTTGGGTAGCCTGGGCCTGCTGGCCGGCTGCTTCGACCGCGACAACGACCATCCGGCTAAAGACGCCGACCCCAGCAAGCCCTCGCTGCAGATGCAGCAACGTAATCCACCGACTGCCAACCCGACCCCAGAAACCAAGCCACAGAATCCCTAGCGCGAGGTAACCGGCATGGTGGCGATGATCCGCGACAGCGTGCGTTCGCAAACCAAACACGACATGACTGATGATGCGACGCGTCGCTACCAGGCGTTGCTGGCGGGACACGATGCCACCGCCGAGGATTGGTTGGAGGCGCAACTAAGCCGCGTGCGCGACCGCGAGGATGACCTTCCGGAAGACCCTGACCTGTTATCCCAATGGGCTGAACACCATGCGGCAGAGGTCGCTGACGACCATGCGCATTACCTGCGTCAGCGGCGCGAGGGCGCGCCCCGGCGCTACTTCGCCACTCGCGCCCAGGCGTTGTGGTTCCTGCAACAGGTCGCGCCGACCAAAGTGGTCGACGGCGCCTGGTTGCACGGGACCTTGCGGCACTGGCGCGACCCGCGTTACCACGGGTTGATCCGCACCTTTCTCGAAGAACTGGGTGACGGTGACCCACGCTGCAACCATGTGCTGATCTACCAGCGCCTGCTCAGCCGCCTGGGGTGCCTGCAAGGGCTGCCATTGGAGCCCTCGCGTTTCGTGCAGGGCTCGGTGCAATTGGCTCTCGGTCAGCACTGCGAGCGCTTCCTGCCCGAGGTAATCGGTTACAACCTGGGATATGAGCAGCCGCCGCTGCACCTGCTGATCACTACCCATGAGCTGGCCGAACTGGGTATCGACGCCCATTACTTCCAGTTGCACGTGACCATCGACAACGCCGCCAGCGGCCATGCCCGGCGTTCGCTGGAAAGCCTGCGGCTGTTGGCGCCGGCAGGGGATGAAGATTTCTATGCGCGTGTCAGGCACGGCTACCGGCTTAACGACCTGGGCATGGACACGCCTTCGCTGATCGCCAGCTTCGACCTGCAGGGCGAACTGCTCTGCGCGCTGGAGCGCAAGCGCGTGTTCGGGCAGTGCATGCACTCCGATCGCTGCCGTTTGCAAGGACGCACCATCAACCAATGGCTTGCCGAGCCGGGAGCGATGGCCGGGTTCCTCGAGGCCCTGCAGACCCAGGGGTGGATCAAGCGTGACAGTGACCCGGCGCAGAGCCGTTTCTGGACACTGATCGACGGCCCCGGCGCGGCAATGTTCGGCGTGTTCAGCGCCTACGAGAAACAGCTTTGGCACGATTGGATCGCCGGAACCTGGCAAGGGCCTCTGCCTCGCCGCGTGCCGCCCGGGCAATGGGAACAGGCGTTGGCCCTGCAGGCGGAGGCGCCCGGCCGGGCTCAGGCCTCGGAGATCGCCACGTTGATCGAGGCCATGGCCGGTAACCGGCACGCCGAACCCACGGGCCTGCGTGCCACACGCGACTACATCGCTGCCACCGGGCTGTTTCAGGGAGGGCCGCGATGATGCAACTCGACCAGAAGCAGACCCGTGCCGACGAGGCTTTGTTGCAACTCGGCCGCAGGCTGCATGCCGACGGCTACCGTTTCACCTGCGTCACCCCGGCGACCCAGGCGCGGGTCAATGCCCGACCTCAGGCCCGGCGCGCGTGCACGCTGCGGGATGTGTTCGGCTGGAGCCGGCCGTTCCCGGCTTCGCTGATCAGTGCCGACGAGCTGGAACAACTGGGCGCGGCCGACGTGCTGGAGGCGCACGGCGAGCTGTGGCGCAGCCGGGTGCGTTGGTCGAGCCTGGGTGACCTGTTGCTGGTGCATTCGGCCTGGCCGACGGACAGCAGCGACGCGGTATTCTTCGGGCCGGACAGCTACCGCTTCGCCCAGCTGATCGAGGATCACCTGCGGCTCAGCCCTCGGCGCGTGCAGCACGCTGTCGATATTGGCTGCGGCAGCGGCATCGGCGCTTTGCTGATTGCCCGCGCCGCGCGCCATGCCCAGGTCAGCGCGCTGGACATAAATCCGCTGGCGCTGCGCTACACCGCCGTCAACGCCGCCCTGGCCGGGCTGGCCAATCTGTCGGTCGAGCCCAGCGACCTGCTCACGGGCATCACCGGCACCTTCGACCTGATCGTCGCCAACCCGCCCTACATGCTCGATGCCTGCCAGCGCGTCTACCGCCACGGCGGCGGGACGCTCGGCGCCGACTTGTCGCTGCGAATCGTCGAGCAGGCCTGTGAGCGCCTGACACCGGGCGGCACATTGCTGCTGTACACCGGGGTGGCGATCGTCGAAGGGCGCGATGCGTTGCTCGAAGCGGTCCGCCTGCGCCTGGCCGGCCCTCACTTGAGCTGGCACTACCGGGAGCTGGACCCGGATGTGTTCGGCGAGCAGTTGCTCGAGCCCGGCTATGAACAGGTCGAGCGCATTGCCGCCGTGGCCCTGACCGTCACCCGCCGCGGCGGATGAGCGCATGGGGCGGCCCTGCACGTTCGGCATCGAGGAAGAATACCTGCTGGTGGCGCTGGACAGCGGGCGGGTGCTGTCCTCGCCGTCGGCGGCACTGACCCGTCTGTGCCGTAAGGTGCTGGGGGCGGGTTTCGCCGAAGAGATGTTCCGCAGCCAGATCGAGCTGGCCTCGCCGGTATTCGAGACGCTGCACCAAGCCCGCGCTTTCCTCAACGAGCAACGCCAGCGCCTGAGTCAGGCACTGGCCGCCGAGGGAGCGGGCCTGTATTGCGCAGCAAGCCCCCCCTGCGCCCAGTGGTTGCGCCAGCATCCACGCGATACGCCGCACTTTCGCCAGTTGTTCGACGACTACCGGCTAGTGGCCCGGCGCAGCTTGTTGAACGGTCTGCACGTGCATGTCGGGGTGCCACCGGGCCTGGATCGCATGCAGGTGATCAACCGAGTGCTGTACTGGTTGCCCTTGCTGTTGTCGCTCAGCACTTCGTCGCCCTACTGGGGTGGCCAGGACACCGGCTACATGAGCTACCGCCGCGTGGTGTGCGGGGAATGGCCGCATATGGGCCTGCCGGAACCGCTGCCGGACTGGAGCGCCTATGAGCGTTATCGGGCGCTGTTGCAACGCACCGGCACATTGGCCGAGGACGGCGACTTCTGGTGGGCGATCAGACCTTCGCGGCGCTTTCCGACCGTCGAACTGCGCATCTGCGACGGCTGCCCGCGGCTGGAGGATGCCTTGGCCATCGCCGGCCTGTTTCGCCATCTCGTCGAGCATGCGCTGGGGCGGCACGCTGGCGCCGCCAGCCGGGAAATGCGCTGGATCACCCAGGAGAACTACTGGCGCGCCATGCGTCATGGCCGCCTTGCCACCTTCATCGGCGTTCATGACCAGCAACCGGTGAATGCCGAAGTCTGGCTGACCCAGTTGCAGGCGCAATGCCCGGCCGACACTGCCGATGCCGAGCGCTCTTTCCTGCACGCCCGGCGCATCCTGCGCGACGGCAGCAGTGCCGATCGCCAACGCCAAGCCTATGGGTTGGCCCGCGAGCAAGGCCTGGATGAGCGTTTGGCAAAGCGCAGCGTGGTCCGGCAGGTGATGGACGACCTTCTGTCGGCAACGGGCCCAGCTTGAGCAAACAATCCATCAGCCGGTTGCCTCGAAACTTGTGTGGTCCTCGTGCGGTGCCAGACCGCTGCCATGTGACGAACAGGACCTGTATGCGGGCTTGCCCGCGCCAGACCTTACCCAGCCATTACCCGAAGGAGTCCAGCCGATGCCCAGCAAGCCCCAGGACCAGTTCACCTTGCAGAACCCGCTGACCCAGTACCCGCATCCGCCTTTCCCCGCCCAGCATCAACCCGCTCCAGGCCTGGATGCACACATGCAACCCAAGCCCGACCACGGCGAAACCACCTACAAGGGCTTTGGCCGTCTGGCTGGCCGGCGCGCACTGATCACCGGCGCCGATTCGGGCATCGGCCGGGCCGTGGCCATTGCCTTCGCCCGGGAGGGCGCCGACATCGTCCTCAATTATTTGCCGACCGAGGAGCGTGATGCCCGCGAAGTGGTGCAGCTTATCGAGGCCGAAGGGCGCAAAGCCGTGGCGTTGCCCGGCGACCTGAAGGATCCGCGCTTCTGCAGCCAGCTGGTCGACCAGGCCCATGAACGGCTCGGCGGACTCGACATCCTGGTCAACGTCGCCGGCAAGCAGGAAGCGCGCAAGGACATCGGGCAGATCAGCCACGAGCAATTCGACCATACGCTCAAGACCAACGTCTACGCGTTGTTCTGGCTTTGCCAGGCCGCCGTGCCGTTGATGCCGGCCGGGGCGACCATCATCAATACCGCGTCGATCCAGTCCTATCAGCCATCGGCCACGCTGCTCGACTACGCCACCACCAAGGCCGCCATCGTCGCCTTCACCAAGGCCCTGGCCAAGCAGGTGATCGAGCGCGGTATCCGGGTCAACGCGGTGGCCCCCGGGCCGATCTGGACCGTGCTGCAGCCCAGTGGCGGCCAGCCACCGGAGAAGATCCCCGACTTCGGCGGGCACACGCCGATGAAGCGCCCGGGCCAGCCCGCCGAGTGCGCGCCGTTGTACGTGCTGTTGGCCAGCCAGGAGTCGAGCTACATCACCGGCGAGATTTTTGGCGTCACCGGGGGCAATCCGCTGCCGTAGGGCAAAGCCGAATAAACCTTCCGCGCGCCGCGCAGTCAGTTCTAGTAAGCGCCCCGTCGAAGTGGGCCAGGGAGGTGGCTGATGAAACTCGTCTGCCTGCTGCGTGGCTGCCAATGGCGCAGCCAGTTGATCCGTGAAGTCGCCGGTCTGCAATGCCAGTGCTGCCAACGCTGTGGCGCGTTGCGCTACAGCCAGCCCGGCCTGTCCTCGAACGCATAGGAGCCAGCCATGGCCAGGGCTATCTGGAAAGGCGCTATCAGTTTCGGGCTCGTACACATCCCGGTGTCCCTCAACACCGCCGTGCGCAGTGAGCGAGTGGATTTCGACTGGCTGGACAAGCGCAGCATGGAGCCGGTCGGCTACAAGCGGGTGAACAAGGTCACCGGCAAGGAAATCGACAAGGAAAACATCGTCAAGGGCGTGGAGTACGAGAAGGGCCGCTACGTGGTGATCAGCGAGGAGGAAATCCGCAAGGCCCGGCCCGAGGCGACCCAGACAATCGATATCTTCTCGTTCGTCGAAGCCGGGGAAATCCCCCTGCAACAGTTCGACACGCCGTATTACCTGAGCCCGGACCGCCGGGGCGGCAAGGTCTACGCCTTGCTGCGCGAAACCCTGGCCAGCACCGGCAAGGTGGCCCTGGCCACGGTGGTGCTGCACACCCGCCAGCACCTTGCGCTGCTGCGCCCGCTCGACGAAGCGCTGGTGATGATCACCCTGCGCTGGCCGGAGGAGGTGCGAGGGCTGGAGACCTTGGAGCTGGACAAGAGCGTGACCGACAGCAAGGTCGACAAGCGCGAGCTGGACATGGCCAAGCGCCTGGTCGAGGACATGAGCGGGCCGTGGAAGCCCGATGACTACCACGACGCGTTCCGCCAGACCATCCTTGATCTGGTCGAGGAGAAGGCCAGCAAGGGCAAGATCGAGACCGTGGAAAAAGGCGAGGGCGCCACGACGGAGAAGGGCGCGGACATCATCGACCTTACCGAGCTGCTCAAGCGCAGCCTGGGTGGCGGTGGCAAGAGCAAGGCGAAAAAGCCTGCACCGAAACGCCCACGCAAGGCGTCGTGATCCTGCGGAGTGTCCAGGTCTCTATGGGATCTGGCCTTCCAGGCCACTGAGGTAATCCCCGAATCCCTGCCGCGCCCGGCTGTCCCTGCGGCTGCTGGTCGCCACGCTGTGCCTGGCGGTCCAGACGATCTGCGCGCCGATGGCTTCCAGCGCCAGCACCAGTTGCACATCCTCGTGGGCCGGCAGCGGCTGAAAACCGCCGACCTTGGCATAGGCCTTGGCGCACACCCCAAGGTTGGCGCCGTGGATATGCCGATGGCCTTCCGTTGCCTGGTAGCGGCTGTGGTATAGCTGACGCAAGGCGGCACCCTGCCAGGGTTGCCAGCGCTCGATATGCACCGTGCCGCACACCGCGTCGGCATGCCATTGCAACTGCGACAGCAGCCAGTGGCCAGGCACGCGGCTGTCGGCGTCGGTGAACGCCAGCCACTGGGCGCCGCGCTCGATCATCCAGGCCGCCCCCAGGCGGCGGGCAATGCCGACATTGCCGGCTTCCAGCGCCAGCGTGTGCACGCCATGGCGCCTGGCGATGCGCGCGCTGGCGTCGGTACAGCGATCGAGCACCACCAGCACTTCGACCTCCAGGCCCGCGGCTTCGGCCCGCGCAGCTGCCACCCGCACGGCCTTCAGGCAGTGCCCGAGGCGCCGGGCCTCGTTATGGGCGGGAATGATCACCGCGATCATGGGCAGGTCTCGTCCAGGTCGACCACCCGGGGCTGGCACGACCAGTACTCGAGCAGGAAGTCCGCCTCCTCATGGCGCAACTGCGGATACAGCGGCAGGTGCCTGGCCAGCAGGGCGTGCACTTGGCCGCCGTCCTGCGGGCAACCGGCAATCGGATGGCGCCAGTGACAGGCCAGCAGTCCGCCGTCGCTGGCCAGGCAGGCCACGGACTGTTCGATCACCTGCAACCAGTCGGTGGGGTCTAGGTAGTAGCCGATCTCGCTGAGCACGATCAGGTCGAACTGCCCGCCCGGCCAATCGCCCGGCAGGTGCCCCTGTTCGACGCGGGCATGGTCGACCCCCGCCAGGCGTTGTCGGGCCAGCCTCACGGCAGTGGCGTCGATGTCCTGGCACAGCAGGCTGGCGCAGCGCTCGGCCAGCAGCACGCTCAGTTCGCCATTGGCGCAGGCCGGCTCGAACACCCGGCCGTAGCACTGGCTGGGCAGGCTGGCCATCACCAGGTCGCGCTTGCGGCGTTCGTACCAGCGGGTGCGAAAGGCCCATGGATCGTCGTTGCCGGCATACAGGTCGGCGAAATACTGCGCGTCGAGGCTCATGGCAACTCCATTACAGGAAGATCAGTTCGAAAGGCTGCAACAGGCAGGTCTGCAGGGTGACGGGCAGCACCGGAGGGTGCTCGCCGTCTGGCTGCAACTGGCTGGCGTGGGCGGCCAGGGCCTGGCGTTTGCGCGCCAGGCGGGTGTCGTCGAGCTGTACCCGATGGGCCTGGGGCCAGGGCAGGCGCGGGTCATCGGGCGTCGCCCAATGCCACGCCCACACCGGCGCCTCGGCCAGTTGCACCCGGCGGGCCTGAGCCGCCTGGGCAGCGGCGCGGCCGGCCGCTTCGTGGTCGCAGTGGCCGTCACCGCGCCAGGTAGTCAGCAATAGGTCGTCCGGTTCAAGCAGTTGCTCCAGGTAGTTGGCCAAAAACGCTTCGTCGCGGGGCAGGGCGCCGTCCTTGAGGTTCAGGCGCCGCCAGTCCAGGCGGTTGAGGTCCAGATCCAGCTGTTGCAGGGCGTGCCGGCTTTCCTGGGGGCGCTGGTGGCGCAGGCGGTGCTCGGTCCAGTGGGCGGAATGGGGATGGCTGCCTTCGCCGTTGGTGGCGGAAATCAGCAGCAGGTCCTGCTCGCGCCCATGGAAACCGGCCAGCAGTCCGCCGGCCATGAGGATTTCATCGTCCGGGTGGGGAGCCAGCAATACCAGGCGCCGGCCGGGGGGACAGAGCTGTTCGGGCTTGAGCCACCTGGCGCGGGCCAGGTGCGCGGATTGTTGCCAGTCGCGCCAAGGGGTGCCGGCAGCCGCCTGGATACGGTTCTCGCTCATAGCTGCCAGGCTCCCGCCGGCATGCCGGTCACCTGCCTGCCGAGTTCGGCCAGGTCGCGTTCGGCATGGCTCTGTCGCAGGTACACCGGCAAGTCGGCGCTGAGCCGGGCGAAATGGCTGCTGCGGCAGAAGGGCGTGGCACCCAGCGCCCTGCCGACATGGCGGATCACCTGCTCGACGGCCTGTTCGACCTGGGCGCGGGCACGGCGCACTTCGAAGCTGGCGTCGGCATGGGGCTGCTGGTCGATCCAGGCGGCGCATTCGCGAAGGGCGGCGCGGGCGCCGTACAAGGCGGCGTCCACCGCCCCCAGATGGGCATCGGCGTGTGGGTCGGGCCGAGGCATGCGGCAATGCTCGCGCAGGTAGTCGGCCAGGGCCTCGGCCGCGCCATACCAGCAGGCGGCTATACCGGCGCCGCCATGCCAGAATCCGGGACGAGCGAGGTACTGGCCGGGCAGTCCGATGGCCAGCCCGGGCGTGTCGTCGAATTCGATGCTGACGCTGGTGGTGGTGGCCATGCCCACCGCCTGCCACTGGTCGGCCTGGATGCGCTGGCTGGGGTGCGACAACTCGATGGCCACCAGCTGCGGCTGGTCATTCTCCCAGGCAGTGATCAGTGCCCGGTCGATCTGCAGCGCACCCGAGCACCAGGCCTTGCGCCCTTGCAGGCGCACCTGCCCGTCGTGCCGCTCGACGATGCGGGCACGGGCATCCGGCGGCTCGGCGGCCCACACGCCCCAGATCCCCTCCTGGGCATGATGGGCGGCGCCGCATTCGGCGAGGATCGCCAAGGCATCGGTATGGCCTTCATAGAGCTTGGCCAGGGTCAGGTCGCAACCGGCGACCCGCGCGAGCGTCTGCCAGCGCTTGAGGGTCTGGCCCTGGCCGGGCAGGGGCAACAGGTCGAGGTGGTCGGCCTGCATGGCCTGCAGCAGCTCCGGCAGCAAGGTGTCGAGGTCGATGGCCTGCGGGCGGGCGCCGAAGCGGCGCAGCAGGCGGTCGAGATTGGTCAGGTCGAAGTCCTGGACGATGCTCATCAACTTGGCTCCCCTTGGAGGTTTTTCTTCCAGCCACGCAGGTTCATGGCGCAAAGGCAGAATTGCAGGACGATCAGCGCCCACGCCTGGATGTACCAACCCCACAGCGTCCACAGCAGGTTGCTGGCGATGAAGCAGCAGAAGCCGATGCGGCGCCGGCGCGGGCGTTGCGAGCCGATGCACCAGGCTGCCACCACGGTCAGCAGCATGGCGGGCCATTGCAACAGGTCGAGCACGCGCTCCATCAGGCGATTCCCAGCTGCTTGCGCATGCGCACGGTGATGGACTGCCGGGTCTTGGCCATGTCCGCCCAAGGGTCGTCCACCTCGGCCAGCCGCGCCTGCAGGTTACCGATGTGCCACTGGTTGGCGCCCTTGAGCTGGGTCAGCTCTTCGCGCCAGATCGGCACCGAAACCGGCAGGCCTTCACGGGCACGCAGCGAATACGCCGCGACCGTGGTCGCGCCCTTGCCGTTGCGCAGGTAGTCGATGAAGATCCGCCCGACCCGGTTCCTGGGCCCGGAGACGGCACTGAGCCGATCCGGGAACAGGCCCGCCATATGCTCGACGAGGGCATGACTGAAGTCTTTCACTTCATCCCAACCGGCGCGACGGGTCAGTGGCACCACCAGGTGCATGCCCTTGCCGCCGCTGGTCTTGAGAAACACCTTCAGGCCCAGTTCATCGAGCAGGGTGAGGGTCAGTTGGGTCGCTTCGAGCATGGCTTTCCAGGGCAGTGCCGGATCTGGGTCGAGGTCGAGGACGAAGCGGTCGGGCTTGTCGAAATCCTTGTCGGTGGCATTCCAGGTGTGCAGTTCGAGCATGTTCATCTGCACCGCGCCCAGCAGGCTGTCAGCGCGGTTGAGCACCATCGCCGCCTGGCCGGCTTGCGCCTTGCTGTAGCTGCGCACCGCGGGGATGTGCAGCTGGCCGGCGTTCTTCTGGAAGAACAGCTCGCCACCCAGTCCGTCCGGTGCGCGTACCAGCGCCACGGGGCGGTCCTTGAGTTGCGGCAGCAACCAGTCGGCGACCTGGGCGTAGTACTCGGCGACCTGGCGCTTGGTGCTGCCGGTGCTGGCGTCGACCACGCGGTCGGGGTGGGTCAGGCGCAGGCTGCCGAGGGGCTCGGCGGGTGTCTGCGCGGCGCGCTTGGCGGGCATGGCACGCTCCAGGTCGATGGCGGTGGCGGGTTTGTCGTCGCGCAGGCCGTGGAACACCGAGTGGCGCACGATGCCTTCGCGGGTCATCTGGGCGTAGGCGACTTCGGCCAGCAGTTGCGGCTTGAGCCAGTGCACGCCACGGGCCTCGGCGCCACGGGGCGGCTTGGGCAAGGCCGGCTTGTCGACTTCCAGGGGCTTGAGGCGCGCATGCAGGCTGTCCAGCGTGGTGGCGCTGAAACCGGTGCCGACCTTGCCGGCATAGCGCAGCTGGCCGCTGTCGGTGTCGTGCAGGGCCAGCAGCAGGGCGCCGAAGGCATTGCGGCTGCCTTTCGGGTCGGTGTAACCGACGATCACGAACTCCTGGCGCTGCTTGCACTTGAGCTTGATCCAGTCACTGCTGCGCCGGCCCACGTAGGGGCTGTCGGCGCGCTTGCCGATCAGGCCTTCGAGCTTCAGGCGGCAGGCGCTGTCGAGCAGCGAGTCGACCGGCTCGTTGAAGTCGGCGGAGAACTTGAGGAGGTCCGAGGGCGTGTTTTCCAGCAGCCGGGCCAGGGTGGCACGTCGCGCCTGCAGCGGTAGCTGGCGCAGATCCTCGCCACCCAGGTAGGGCAGGTCGAACAGGTAATAGGTGATGCGTTCGTCGTGCTCGGTGTCGAAGGCGTTCTGCAAGGCCTGGAAGTCAGCCACACCCTGGTCGTCGACCACCACCATCTCGCCGTCAAGCCACGCCGAATCAAGCTCCAGCGCTTTCAAGGCCTCGACCTGACGCGGCATCTTCGCACTCCAGTCGTGGCCATTGCGGGTGAACAGCCGCACATCCGCGCCTTCGATGCGGGCGAGGATGCGGTAGCCGTCGAACTTGACCTCGTAGTGCCAATCACCACCGGGCGGCGAATCGACCAGGGTGGCCAGTTGCGGCTGGAGCTTGTCCGGCAGGGCGGAGGGGCTGGCCTTGGCCTTGCGTTTGTTGGCAGTTGCTGTTTTCGCAGGCTGGCGCGGCAGCAGGGTACGGTCGCTAAGCACGCTGTTCGGCAAGGCTTCGACGATGCTGTAGTCGGTTTCGCTGCGGGCCTGCGCGTCGTGGGACTTGACCAGCATCCACTGCTCCTTCTTGCCGGCCAGGTGAGTGCGGAACAGGTTCCAGACACCTGACAGCTTCTCGCCCTGCAGGCGAAAACGCAGCTTGCCCTTGGCGTAAGCCACGCGCGGGTCGCCCTCGGGCTCCCAGATACCACGATCCCAGACGATCACGTCACCGGCGCCGTAGTGGCCTTCGGGGATATTGCCTTCGAAATCGGCGTAGTCCAGCGGGTGATCCTCCACATGCACTGCCAGGCGGCGAACCTTGGGATCGAGCGAGGGGCCCTTGGGGATGGCCCAGCTTTTCAAGGTGCCATCGAGTTCCAGGCGAAAGTCGTAGTGCAGGTGGCTGGCGTCGTGTTTCTGGATGCAGAACTGCAAGGCATGGGCTTTGCCCGTGCGGCCGCGTTTGCCTGCAGGTTCGGGCGTGGCGTTGAAGTCGCGCTTGCGCTGGTACTCCTGCAGGGGCTTGGGCATGGCGGGCTCCGGACGGTTCGCGGGGTCTCTAATGTGGGAGGCGAGGGGGGTGGGCGGAGTTCAAAAAAAGCTTTGGCAGGTGCTATCTGCAGAAACTCTGAATCATTGGCTGGCCGGGGCAGTCGACTGGATGAGCCCACAAATCGGAGAGCGATCATGCCCATCCCCGAAGACCCCAAGCCGACGGTCGAGATCGACGACACGCAAGACCGCATGGGCAGTGTCCATGAGCTGGATTTCAGCGGACGCCGCGATGAGCGCCGGGGCCGTATTGGCGACGAGCGACCGGCGCGGGAGGTGGAGGAGGAGTATCCACCGAGACGCGTTGCCGAAAGTGGCATGACCGGTGGCGAGGCGCTGAGTGACAGCCTGCACGAGGACAATGTCACCCTCGATGACCTGAGCCCTGACACGCTGCTGGACGAGACCGGTGCCCGCGATCCGGATGAGCCGGGCATGGCGGGCGGTCCGGCGGACCAGACCCTGCGTCATGTCGAGGCTCACGAGATTGGTGGCGGCATTGGCCTGGACGAGGCCGAACTGGCCCGCTCGGCGCCGTTGGACGGCGAGCCGTGGACCGACGAGGTCACCCCTGAAGACGAGCGGAGAGAACGCTGATGAACGAGCAACGTTGTTCCTGCAACCACTGTTCCTGCACCGTGGATGCCAATGCCATGGTCCAGGATGGCAAGGCTTACTGCTGCGAAGCGTGTGCGACGGGACACCGTAATGGTGAGCCTTGTCGCATGGGTGATTGCAAATGTGGGGAGGTGAGTCAGCCGAAGGAGAGTAATGTCGATAACGCGTTGGATGAAACTTTCCCGGCGAGTGATCCTATTTCGCCTTGATAATTCTTTTATACAGAAGCCCTGTCGCCAATTAATTCGACGCCAGGGCTGCTGCCCACTAAATCACATGCCTTAATCCACACTAAAACCTTCCGCTCTTGCTCTTGTTCTGCTTTTGCTTCTAAGTGCGCGATAGTTCAGGCGACACAAATT
>NZ_JAOXMC010000150.1:0-276 GCF_026343815.1 Pseudomonas sp. BJa3
TCGCTCCCGCTATTGCCAATTTTGCTCATTTTTCTTTCCTTTCACCACGGTATATGAATACTTCATCTTTCAAAGTCAGTGTTTTATAATGAAGATTATAAAGACATATAAAAAACTGCGTATCATAATATTTCTGGGCATTTCCCTCTTATCTTCGCGTTATTTTTACAAAAATCTCTCTTGAAAGTAATTCCTTTTTCTATAAAAATTCTTAATCTTTCTCAGTTTCTGCTCTATATTCTATAACATCATCAACGAGGCCAAATTGCTTGGCTT
>NZ_JAOXMC010000151.1:0-276 GCF_026343815.1 Pseudomonas sp. BJa3
GGTTTCTTAGAAAACAAAGACTTTATGAGTTTTACTAAAAATTTAGTAAAACCTAACACCTCTCAAGAAAAACAAGACTTGGTGAGTTTCGGTAAAAATTTACCGAAATCTAAAAGTGGTCGTCCAAGTACAGAATATTATATCACTCTAGATATGGCGAAAGAGCTCTCAATGGTTGAAAGAAATGAGAAAGGTAGGCAAGCTCGTCGTTACTTTATTGAGTGTGAAAAGAAACTAAGAAGCCAATCTGTTGATTATGATAATGATACACGTTTT
>NZ_JAOXMC010000152.1:0-276 GCF_026343815.1 Pseudomonas sp. BJa3
GACGCAGACGCCGATTTCCTGGTTCTTTTCAGCGGCCAGCTGCTTCAGACGGATAGCGGTGGCCAGGCCGGCAGGACCCCCGCCAACCACGACCACGTCATATTCCATCGACTCGCGTTCAGACATTGCAAAGCTCCCCGTATGTATTCCATATATGGCTGGAAGTATTATCGGCGATTGTATTGCAGGCGGAGACCTTGCACGTCTTCGCATTTCTTTCAGCCATCAGGAGTATTTGGTGAACCCGGACACACTGTCTGCGCGGATTCTGACGGT
>NZ_JAOXMC010000153.1:0-276 GCF_026343815.1 Pseudomonas sp. BJa3
CGTGCCCGGCGCCAGGCGCGCGTCCAGCACGTCGATCTGCAGCAGGTCGTAGGGGTTCTGCGGCGAGATCCACGGCGCCAGGATGGCGGCCAGGATCAGCAGGGTGGCGATCACCAGCCCGAACACCGCCGTCTTGGACGACAGGAATTCCAGCAGGTTGCGGCGCCAGGGCGATTCGCGCTTCAGCGCGGGGGCGGCGGTTTGCATGGCATTTGCCTGGGGAGTGTTCGGAGCGCTCATGCCGAGGCCTCCAGCCGCACCCGCGGGTCCAGCACT
>NZ_JAOXMC010000154.1:0-276 GCF_026343815.1 Pseudomonas sp. BJa3
CTGTTCGACATGATGTCGCTGCCTAAGGCCATTTCGGTGTCCAGCATCCGCTGGTACAGGCGCATCAGCTGCACCGTGCGTGCCCGCAGTGCATCCAGCGCCGCGACATCGCGCTGCAGGGCGGCCAGATCGAAGGTCGGGGGCAGGATCTGCGGATTGCTGGTCAGCACGTCGACCGCCAGCCGGCAGAACGCCTCCGACCTGTCGCCCATCTTGTGCAGCCGGCGCCGCTTCACCGCGTCCAGGGCCACCAGCCCGCCCAACCGCATATGCAAT
>NZ_JAOXMC010000155.1:0-276 GCF_026343815.1 Pseudomonas sp. BJa3
ATTAAGGTATTTTCTAAATCTTTAACTTCGGACATATAGAGAAACTCCTTTGACTCATCTATCAGCTTGTAAAGTAGCAGCATTAATAACATCGGGATCTTTTACAGATCCATTATTACTTGTGGTGCCTTTTTTAATTGTATCAACAACGTCCATTCCCTTTATCACCTCTCCAACGACAGTATACTGACCGTTTAAAAAAGGAGCATCACCAAAACAAATAAAGAATTGAGAATTGGCAGAATTTTTATCTTGTGCCCGTGCCATTCCAACGGT
>NZ_JAOXMC010000156.1:0-276 GCF_026343815.1 Pseudomonas sp. BJa3
TGTGACGCTGAGGTGGAAAAGCTGAAGACGAACGTCTCCTCCCCACTGCGTGGGGAGGAGACCCTGGCTCTTACAACTTCAGCCCGTTCTCTCTGTCCAGGTCGACCAGCTTCACCATCGGGCGAGGGCCCCAGTGGGCGATGACTTCGGAGGCGGCCAGCGAGCCCAGCTTGCCGGCCTCTTCCAGCGTCAGGCCGCGCGCAAGGCCCAGCAGGAAGCCCGCGGCGTACTGGTCGCCGGCGCCGGTGGTGTCGATCACCTTGGCGACCGGATAGG
>NZ_JAOXMC010000157.1:0-276 GCF_026343815.1 Pseudomonas sp. BJa3
CGCGCGAACGCATCGACGTGCTGCTGGACGAGGGCACCTTCGAGGAGACCGACATGTTCGTCGAGCACCGCAGCCACGACTTCGCCATGCAGGACCAGCGCATCCCCGGCGACGGGGTGGTGACGGGTCGCGGCACCATCGGCGGACGGCTGGTCTATGTCTTCTCCAAGGACGTCACCGTCTTCGGCGGCAGCCTGTCGGGGGCCCATGCGGCCAAGATCGTCAAGCTGCAGAAGATGGCCCTGACGACCGGCGCGCCGATCATCGGCCTGTTCG
>NZ_JAOXMC010000158.1:0-276 GCF_026343815.1 Pseudomonas sp. BJa3
TACCAGATGCCAATGTCCATGCATGCCATTGCATGGCAGCATGCAGCTCTTCGCATTGCAGCATAATGATGCGTTAAGGGGCCCGATCTGGGCATAACGCGTCCCGATGCTGCCAAATCCGGGATGTCTGACTGACGCGGTGCACAATCAAAGGTCTTGGCAGCGGCGCGCGGAGCCGTTAGTGGTCTGCCCCCTTCCACCCAACCGTCAGAGTGGTTCATGTCGAGCGCCTCGCCCGCCGTCTCGATCGGCATCGATTTTGGCACCAGCAACACC
>NZ_JAOXMC010000159.1:0-275 GCF_026343815.1 Pseudomonas sp. BJa3
GGAAAGCGGTATAGGTCTTGCCCGTACCCGTGGCCATCACCAGCAGGATGCGCTTTTGCTCCTGGGCAATTGCCTCGACAGTCTTGTTGATGGCGAGCAGCTGGTAATAGCGAGGCGCTTTGTTGCTGCCATCACTGTAGTAGTCCTGGGCAACCAATGCCTGCTGCTGCGCGCTTAATCCTTGGTGCTCGGCCCACCACTGCCACAACGTCTCTGGGCCAGGGAATTCATCCAGGGCCAATTCACGCTCAATGACGCCATCCTTGGCAAGCTTG
>NZ_JAOXMC010000015.1:0-162552 GCF_026343815.1 Pseudomonas sp. BJa3
TCCCTCCGCAAGACCTGCGTTCGGCCTCCTGAAGTCGCGAAGTTACGGGCGGCGCCTGGGCTGGCGCAGCTGTCGCTCGCGGGCTTCGGGGGTAGACTCTTGATCGGCAACGGCAACGGCAACGGCAACGGCAACGGCAACGGCAACGGCAACGGCGACGGCCCCACGCGTTCGCGTCAATGCGTCTGCCAGATCCCATTGTTGCGTTCGCAATCACTGCGCGCCTGCCCCAGGCTTGGGGTGTCGTAGTAGTAGGTGATGATCCGCGCATCCTTGGGCACGGCCGGCCGGGTCGAGGGCTCGCCGCGCCCTGCGGCATCAGGATTGGCCAGGGTCTCCTGGGTCAGCGGGGCGATGCAGCTGCCCACGCTGCCATCGGCGCAACGCTCGACCTTGCGTTTCTGGCTGTTGAGCATCTCCTTGCTCTCGTTGCTGCACGACCAGGCAATCGCTTCGGCAGGCATGTTGCCGTAGCTGTAGCAGGTATGCTGCTGCACCGGCTTGACCGCCTCGCTGGACGAGCGGGTGACCACGTCGCAACCTTCGGCCAGCACCTGCCCGCTGAGCAGGCTGCCCAGCAATGCCACACACAGAATGAACCGCATGACGAACCTCCCGGGCCGATAGGGCCCTCAACGCTTGTCCAGGGCTGGCCCGGCCTGTCGGCGCAGGGCCTTGGCGCGCTTCTCCAGAACCAGGTAAGTGATCACCGCCAGCAACAGCGGGATCAGGTAGTACAGCGTCCGATACCCCAGCAATGCGGCCACCAGCGTGCCCTGGCCCAATTGCCCGTGCAGCAGGGCAAGGAACACTGCCTCCAGCACCCCCAGCCCGGCAGGAATATGCGCCACCACCCCTGCCACGCAGCTGATCAGCAACACCCCCAGTACCGACGGATAGAACAGCTCCGGCGGCAGCAGCAGGTGGATCAGTGCCGCCATCAACGCCCAGTTGCTCGCGCCCAGCGCCACCTGGCACAACGCCAGGCGCAGGCTCGGCAGGGTCACTTCATGTCCGCGCAGATGCCAGGTACGTCGCTTGGCGAAGGCACAGGCGAGCAGGTAGGCGGCTGCAACCGCCACCATCAGCACACCGATCAGGCGCAGGCCGCCGGCGCCCACCGCCCAGCTTGCCGGCAGCTTGACCAAGCCCAGGGCGAACACCGTGCCGGCCAGCAGCAGATAGCCCATCCAGTTGGTCAACAGCCCCAGGGTGAGAATGCGGGTGATGGTCGCGGTGTCCAGCCCCAGCCGGCTATACAGGCGGTAGCGCAGGGCCACGCCGCCGACCCAGGTGGTGAAGTTGAGGTTGAACGCATAGCAGACGAAGGCCACCGGCAGCACCTGGCGGGCCGGCAAGCGGTGGCCGGTGTAGGCGCGAGCGAGCAGATCGTAGCTGGCAAACACCAGGTAGCTGCACAGGGCCAGCAACAGCCCCAGGGCCAGGGTAGAGGGCCGGTAGGCCAGCAGCGACTGGCGGACTTCGTTCCAGTCCAGGTTGCGTGCCAGGGTGAACAGCAGCACCGGTATCAATACCAGGAATAGCAGGGTGAGCAGCCGCATGCCCCAGGTCTTCCAGCGTGACTTGGCCATCAGGTCTTGCCCCCGTTGAAGTCCACCGGCGCTTGGTTGTCCGCCTGCAGCGACTGCAGACGCTGCCGGTGCGCGGGGAACCAGCCGGCGATGCGCGGGAAGTAGCGGGTGATGTGGAAGCCCAGGAAGATCAACGGCGCGCGCCACCAGTAGCCACGCACCATACGCTCCAAGGTCACACGCTTGCAGTGCGCGGCACTCAGTTCGCTTAAATGCCGGTACAGCCCCTCGTTGAAGGCACGATCGCGGATCATCAGGTTGGCTTCGAGGTTGAACGACAAGCTCAGCGGGTCGAGGTTACTCGATCCCACGGTGGACCATTCGTCGTCCACCAGCGCCACCTTGCCGTGCAACGGACGCTGGCAGTACTCATGGATCTGCACATTGTCGCGCAACAGGTAGTTGTAGAGCAGGCGCGACAGTGCGCGTACCCAGCGCATGTCCGGTTGCCCCTGGAGAATCAGGGTCACCGCCACGCCACGCCGGGCAGCGTTGCGCAGCTCGCGCAGCAATCGGTAGCCGGGGAAGAAATAGGCGTTGGCCACGACGATGCGTTGCCGGGCTTCACGGAAGACTTGCAGGTAGCACGCCTCGATGTCGGTGCGATGGCGACGATTGTCGCGTTCCACCAGCACGGCGCTGATCGAACCTGCGACGTCAACGCCCGGCACCACTGCGCTTGGCCCGCCCAGCACGGGGGCGAGCATGCGGCAGCTGGAAGCGTGCACCTGGGCCAGCACCGGGCCTGTGACTTCCACGGCGTAGTCCTGCTTGGCCTGCGGGCCGAAGTCGCCGAGATGGTCGGCGCTGTAGTTGATACCGCCAATGAACGCGCGCTGGCCATCGATCACCAGGATCTTGCGGTGCAGGCGCCGGAACAGGTTGGTACGCATGCCAGCCAGGCGCGGTTGCGGGTCGAATGCATGGAAGCGCACCCCGGCCTCGGTCATCGAGGCAATGAACTCGTCAGGCAGGTCGGCGGTGCCGTAGCCATCAACCGCCACCTCCACCCGCACGCCACGGCGCGCCGCGTCGATCAGCGCCAGGCGCAGCGGCTGGCCGACCTTGTCGTCGTAGATGATGAAGGTTTCCAGGAGGATCTCCTCCCGGGCTTGGGCTATCGCCTCGAACACACGCGGGTAGTACTGCTCGCCGTTGATCAGCAGTTCGACGTGGTTGCCGTCGCTCCAGGCCTGCTTCATAGCGTCACCTGCGCTACCAGCGGAGCATGGTCCGAGAGGTGCGACCATGGGTATCTGGACAACACCCGTGCCTCGCACGCCTGGGCATTGCGCAGGTAGATGCGGTCCAGGCGCAGCAGCGGCAGGCGCGCGGGAAAACTGCGCGCCGGCGTGCCGAAGGCTTCGCTCAGCGATACCGACAGCCGCGCATCGGCCTTCAGGCGCCAGTCGTTGAAGTCACCGGCGACGATGACCGGCTCCTCCGGCGGCAGGCGCTCGAGCAAGGCCAGCAACAAGTCGACCTGACGCTGGCGGTGCTCCTCGCGCAGGCCCAGGTGCACACAGATCGCATGCACCTGCTCATGGCCGGGCACTTCGAGCTGGCAGTGCAACAGGCCGCGCTCCTCGTTGCCATGGATGGACACATCGAGGTTGTCGTAGGCGCGGATGGGGAACTTGGAGAGCAGCGCGTTGCCATGGTCGCCATGGGGATAGACCGCATTGCGCCCGTAGGCGAACTGCGGCCACATGCTGTCGGCGAGGAACTCGTACTGCGGAGTCTGCGGCCAGGTCGGATGGCGCTCGGCATGGCGCTGATGGCTGCCGTGCACCTCCTGCAGGAACACCAGGTCGGCGCCGGTGGCACGCACCGCCTCGCGCAGCTCGGGCAGGATGAAACGGCGGTTGAACAGGGTGAAGCCCTTGTGCACGTTAAGGGTAAGCACCGTCAGACGGTTTACGGCCGTGACGTTGTCGATGATGCGGTCGGGGGCGGGCAGGGTGCCGTTCATAGCGACTCCTGCGGCTCGACGCCGGGTTCGGTCACCAGCTCGCCGTCCAGGCCCAGCTTACCCAGCAGGCGGCGGGCATCGTAGGGGGCATGTACCTTCTGGTCATTGTCGAAGTAGCAATACACATCCCGCGAGGCGCGTTTCGCCGGAGCGCGCCGGATGATGCGCTGGGCATCCTCCGGCTGGCCACCCGCGGCCCAGGCCTGGATGCGCAGGCGCCAACGACGCAGCGCGCTGGCGGTGTAGCCGCTGCTGTAGAGCTCGACATCGCCGTGCAGGCGCAGGTAGACGAAATCGGCCGTGACTTCCTCGACATAAGGCCATTTGCCGGCGCTGTCGGCGACCACCAGCGCGACCTTGTGCTTGCGCAGCAGGTTGATGAAGGTGTCGCAGAGGAAGCTCGGATGGCGGATCTCCACGGCATGGCGCAAGCGCGCATTGCCGCGGATGGCGCTACCACCGTTGTCCTGCAAGCGTTCTGCGGCCTGCCGGGCACAGGCGCGCGCGGCCTTACGGTCGCGGGGCAGCAGGGCGAGAAAATCGCTGATGCGCTCAGCGTCGAACTTCATGTTCGGGGGAAACTGCCAGAGGAACGGCCCCAGCTTGTCACCCAGCAGCAATGGCCCCGAGGCAAAGAAGTTGGCCAGCGGCTCGTCGATGTCGCGCAGCCGTCGCACATGGGTGATGTAGCGCGGCGCCTTCACCGAAAAGACGAAGCCTTCCGGTGTTTCATCGCGCCACTGTCGGTAGCGCTCGGGGGTCTGCAACGCGTAGAACGAGCCATTGATCTCGATGCTGTTCACCGCCCGCGAGGCGAACGCCAGCTCATCGTCCTGGCGCAGCCCCTTGGGGTAGAAGTCCTTGCGCCATGGGCCATAGCGCCAACCGGATATGCCAATGCGGATCTCGCTCACGAGGGCTCCCTTTCGTTCGTGCACTCTTGACTAGCGACCGGCATCGCGGCGTCAGGGTTCAGCAGGAATGACGAGTGGCCGGTGGCGCAAAACCCGGAACTTTGCCTGCCATCCGGCCCTCCACCACAGAGGGAAGCAGCCAATGGAGGCAACGCCGATGAACAGCGAGACAGAACCGGGAGACGTGCAGGCGCCGCCAGCACCGACCGAGGCAGACGATGAAGAACCCGAGGTGCTGCCGGACGACCCTGACATCAAGGGCCTGCCCGGAGAAACCCGGCAGCCGGCCTGAGGGAGCGCTAGCCATGAAATTCGATCGTTTCGCCCAATGGCTGGCCAACCGCAGCGGGCGCCCGGCGAGCTTCGTCATCGCATTGATGCTGATCATCGCCTGGGGCGTGAGCGGGCCGCTCTTCCATTTCAACGACACCTGGCAACTGGTGATCAACACCTCGACCACCATCATCACCTTCCTCATGGTGTTCCTGATCCAGAACACCCAGAACCGCGACAACGACGAACTGCACATCAAGATCGACGAACTGCTGCGCACCACCCAGCGGGCGCACAAGGCCCTGCTCGACCTGGAGGACATGGGCCCGGCCGAACTGCATGCGCTGCGCAAGCAGTACCAGCAACTGGGCGAGCACGACCAAGCGGCGCCGGGCAACGACGCACCGGCCAAGGACACCCTTGACTGACCCTGGAGGACGGCATGGCCAGACACATCATCCACTACACCGGCCCGATCAATTCCGCGACTTGCGGCAACCTCATCAACACCTGTTCCAAGGCCTTGCAGCAGGGCGCCGAGGTGTTGCAGATCAACATTGCCACCATGGGCGGCGAATGCAGCTACGGTTTCACCCTGTACAACTTCCTGCGCTCACTGCCGGTGCCGGTGCACACCCACAACCTGGGCACGGTCGAATCGATGGGCAACATCCTGTTCCTGGCCGGCAGCCACCGTACCGCCTGCGCCTACAGCAAATTCCTGTTCCACCCGTTCCACTGGACCCTGCACGGCTCGGTGGACCACTCACGGATGGCCGAGTACGCGATGAGCCTGGACTATGACCTGCGCCTGTATGCGCAGATTGTCGCCGAGCGCACCGAGGGTGCGAGCGAGCGGCTCGATGTGCCGCGCTACCTGATGGCCTATCCACGGATCCTGGGCCCCCAGGAAGCGCTCGACAGCGGGATGATCCACGCAGTGGACGAACTGCCGATCGAGGCCGCTGCCGTGCAGTGGAGCGTCCATGCCTGAGGCACGACGGCGCCCCGGCCACAGGCAGGCCGGGGCGGGTAGGGCGTCAGTAGGGTAGCGAGCCGCTCAGACCCTCGATCGCCTCGATCAGCTCGTCGTAGCCCACCGGCTTGTTCAGGTGCCGGTCGAAGCCCGACTGGCGCGAGCGGTACTGGTCGGCGCTGGCCCCGTAGCCGGTCAGGGCGATGGCCGGGGTATAGCGCAGGTGCTCCAGGCCACGCAGGGCCTTGATCAGGGCGTGGCCGTCCATGACCGGCATGCCGATATCCGAGAGGATGATGTCATAGCGGCCATGGGCGGCCGCCTCGAGTGCGGCCTGCGGGTTGCTGTAGGCCTCGACTTCGGCGCTTTCCATTTCCAGCAGTTGCTGCATCACCTCGAGGATTTCCACCGAGTCGTCCACCAGCAACACCCTGACCCCGTTCAAGCGGCCCTCGATGTTGTCGTCGCTGGTATCCGGCTGGGCCTGCTGTCCGGGGTCGGACAACGGCAGGCACACCGTGAAGGTGGCGCCGCAACCCAGGCCGGCGGACGTCGCGCTGACCGTGCCGCCATGCGCTTCCACCAGCTGGCGCACCAGCGACAGGCCGATACCGAGCCCGTCGCGGTGGTTGCCGGAGGCTTGTGGCGCGGCTTGGGAAAACAGGTCGAAGACGCTTTCCAGGCTTTCGTCGGTCAGGCCGATACCCTGGTCGATGACCTCCAGGCGCGCCTGGTTGCCATGGCGGGCCAGCGCCAGGCGGATCTCGCTGCCGGCGGGGCTGAATTTCAGCGCATTGTTGAGCAGGTTCCAGACGATCTGCTCGAGCCGGGTGCTGTCGGCCTCGACGTACACCGGTGCGCCGTCGGCGGGCAGCGCCAGGCGCACCTCGCAGGCGTGCTGCTCGTTGGCCAGCACGGCCTGGATGGCCTGCAGCACCGCGCACAGGTCGAGCACCTGGGTCTTGAGCTTGAGCTTGCCGGTGCGGATACGCGCGACATCGAGCAGGTCATCGATGATTCGCGCTTGGCTCGAGACCGCCTCACAGATAGTGCCGACCGCCTTGCTGGCGACACCGTTGCCCTTTACCGACGGGGACCGGCGCAGGATTTCGGCATTGAGCTGAATCAGGTTGAGCGGGTGCTTAAGCTCGTGGGACATGACCGCGAAGAACTCGTCCTTCATGTGGCTGGTGTTCTGCGATTCAGCGAGCTGTTTGCTTTGTTCATCGTGCAGACGCTTGTGCCCCGTCAGGTCGCGGGCAATCTTGACGTAGCCGCGCAGGCTGCTGCCCTTGAGGCGCGACACTTCACCGCTGCAGTAGAAGCGGCTGCCGTCCTTGCGCACATGCCAGCGCTCGTCCTGGCCACGACCGTGCAGGCGGGCACTGCGCAGTTCGCGCTCGGGCAAGCCACTGGCCCGGTCCTGCTCGGTGAAGATCAGTTGGTAATGATGGCCGAGCACCTCATCCTTGCCATAGCCGAAGATCAGCGCGGCGCCGGTGTTCCAGTCGGTGATCAGGCCCTGCTCATCAAGCAGGATGATGGCGAAATCATGGGTACTCTCGGCGACCAGGCGCATGCGCTCCTCGCCCTGGCGCAGGCGTTCCTCGGCGGCGCGGCTCTGGCTGATGTCGATGAAGGTCAGCACGGTGCCGTCGACGTTGCGCTCGCTGGCCCGATACGGCAGCAGGCGGGCCAGGTACCAGTGCTGGTTGTGGCCGACCACTTCGCGCTCGATGGTGGTCTCGCGTTCGACCACCGCCCGGGCGTCGTCGGCCAGGCCCGGATAGTCGAGGCGATGGGTGATGTCGAGCAGCGAGCGCCCGGTGTCCACCGGCAGCATGCTGAAGATATCGGTGGCGCGCGGGGTGAACCAGCGGATGCACAGGTTGCGGTCGACGAACACCGTGGCGATGTCGGTGGACGCGATGAGGTTGCTCAGGTAGTCGTTGACCTTGTCGGTTTCCTCGACCTTGATCTTGAGTTCGTAGTTGACCGTCAGCAGTTCTTCGTTGATCGACTGCAGCTCTTCCTTGCTGGTTTCCAGCTCCTCGCTGGCCGAGCGCAGCTCCTCGTTGATCGCCTGCATCTCTTCGTTGGAGGCGGTCAGCTCCTGGCTGGAAAACTCCGACTGCTCGATGGTTTCCTGCAACTGCAGGCGCGTGCGGTGCAGTTCGCGCTCCAGGTTGCCCAACAGCATCCCTTCGGTCTGTTCGACGCCGGGTGCCCGGGTGATCGCGTTGTCGGCTTCGCCGCTCTGGAAAACCACCAGCAGGCACTCGCTGCCACTGGGTTCGTCCTGGTGCGGTTGGACCAGGATGCGTACCCCTTCGGTATGCTCGTCGAGGTCGAGGGAAACTGTGCGCGACGTTACCGCCTGGCCGCTGCCCTGGGCCTGCAGCAAGGTGCTGCGCAGGGCCGGACGCAGCGGCGTGAGGACCAGGTTGAGCAGGTTGTGGCTGAGCTCGCCGCCGGCATGGCGCAGATAGCGCCCCACGCCCTCGCTCATGTGCAAGATATTGCCCTCGGTATCGACCACCAGGCTCGGCGGCGTGCAGCGGGCGAGGGCGCGGTGATGGATTTCGGCATAGGACAGTTTGCGGGCGGCGCGTGCCCGGGCCGGCGCCGGAGCGAGCGCAGGCTCGGGGGCTTGCAGGCGCGCCGGATGACGCACGGCCGCCACTTCACGGGCGCGGAAGATGCGGTTGCGCTTGTCCACGGCGACGAACAGGTCGGCCGCAAGGTCGGTGGATTCGGAGCTGCCCAGGAACAGATAGCCGCCCGGGCGCAGCGCGAAGTGGAACAGGCGCAGGATATCGCGCTGCACCTCCCGGTCGAGGTAGATCAGCAGGTTGCGGCAGACGATCAGGTCCAGTTGCGAGAACGGCGGGTCGGACAGCAGGTTGTGGCGGGCGAACAGGACTTTTTCGCGGATTTCCTTGCGCACCCGGTAATGCTGGTCCTCCTTGAGGAAGAACTGGCGCAGCCGGGCCGGCGACACATCGGTGGCGATGGCGTCCGGATACTGCCCGCAGCGACCGATGCCGATGGCGCGGTCGTCAAGGTCGGTGGCGAAGATCTGCACCTGGGCACTGCGTCGTTCGATCGCCAGCTGTTCGCTTACCAGCATGGCCAGGCTGTAGGCCTCCTCGCCGGTCGAGCAGCCAGCCGACCAAACACGCACCTCGCTGGCCGGCTCTTCGTTGCCTTCGCGGTTCACCAGGCCTGGCATCACATGGCGCTGCAGGGCCTCGAAGGCCTCGCGGTCACGGAAGAAGTTGGTCACGCCGATGAGCATGTCGGCCAGCAGCGCCCGTGATTCGTCCGGATGGCATTGCAGGTAGTCGCGATAGCCGGCCAGGTCGGTCTGGCCGGTCACGTGCAGGCGCCGCTCCAGGCGGCGCAGCACGGTGGCGCGCTTGTAATGGCTGAAGTCGTGGCCGGTGTTGTCCTGCAGCGACAACAGGATTTCGTCGAGCAGCGGGTCGCACGCCGCCGGGTCACCCTCGCGCTCGCCCAGCGCGGGCGGCAGGCTGTCGTCGTCGATGCGCGGCAACTTCACCTGGCGGGCGGTGCGCCACATCTCGACCAGGCGGGCGGGCATCTCGGCCACCGGCAGCACCAGGTCGACCATGCCGGTGGCCAGCGCCGCCCGGGGCATCTCGGGGTATTCGGCATCCTCGGGGGCTTGCACCAGGGTCACGCCGCCCTGTTCCTTGATCCGCGACAGGCCCACGGCGCCGTCGCTGCCGGTGCCCGACAGCACCACGCAGAATGCATGATCCTTGTGCACATCGGCCAGGTCGCGGAAGAACAGGTCGATGGCCACATGGTCGCCACGGCTGCGCTTGGCCGGGCTGACGCGCAGGTAACCGTCGTTGGTCGACAGGCGATTGGCCGGCGAAATCACATAGACATGATTGCGCTCGATCGGTACTGGTTCGCTGACCTGGCGCACAGGCATGCTGGTCACCGCCTGGATGATCCGGTCGGCCTGGCTCTGGTGGTCCGGCGACAGGTGCAGCACCACCACGAACGCCATGTCGCAGTCCTGCGGGGTGTGGCGGAAAAAGGTGCGGATTGCTTCCAGGCCGCCGGCCGAGGCGCCGATGCCGACCACGGGGAAATCCAGGTGGCTCGGGCTGAGTGCCGGATTGTGCGGCGAGGCGAGGGACGTTTTGCTGGAGGACTTCATGGCATCAGCCTTGTACGGACCTGGAAATGGCCCGCTTGGTCGGGCACTGGGCGCAGATTATAGGCTGCTGTTCATCCCGCCGACGAGCGGTTGGCGCCAAGCAAGGGCCGGTATACGAGGGTAAGCGGTCGGCAAGCACGGTGCATGGGGGCGTCTCCTTCGTCCACCGTCAGTAGTCAGAGCTGTGACCCTTGGCCAGGTGGATAAGTGCCGTCGGTCAGAACCTCGATACAACAAATGAGCCGTTGGCTTGCGCCCCTGTTCGTAATTAAGTGCACGGCATCTTCGCGCGGCACGTCCAATCCAGCGTAAAGGAGAAACGTCATGGCTCGTGACCAGGATCAGACCGGACAACGCGGCGGCACCAAGGAAACCAACCCCGGCAACTTCGCCAACGACCGTGAAAGGGCCTCGCGGGCGGGCCAGAAGGGTGGCCGCAACTCTGGCGGCAACTTCGCCAATGACCGCGCCCGCGCCTCCGAGGCCGGCCGCAAGGGTGGTCGCAACAGCCACGGGAGCACCAGCGGTTCGTGACCTTGCGGGCCCTCCCTTGCTGTTGTGGACATTTTTTGAATTTTCATGGAACGACGTGATCTGTCAGAAAGTCATCCATGGAGAAGAGGAGGGCCTGCGTCAATGCCAAGTCCCCAGCTGTTTACCATCGAATACCTGCTGCACGGCCAGCCACGACGTTTCATCATCCGCCAGGAACACATGGACAATGCCGAGGCCTGGCATTGGGCGAGTTGCGACGCGGGTTTGGGGATCATTCCGAAGTTCGGACGCGAGCGCATCAAGAAAGTCAGCCGGCCCATGGCCGAACGGCATGGGATAACCGAGGTGCGCTGGAGGGTGTGAACCGGCGTGGACCTGGGCAGCCAATAGACTTCAGTGAAAGAGCGGGCTTGGCCCGCTCTTTCACTGCCATGCACACTCAGGCGCCTGACTCCGGGTCGCTGGCCGGAACCGCGGGGCGGTTCTCTTCCTCGGTCAGGTTCGGGTCGGCATCCGGGTCGTCGGCCTGATCGTTGCGGCGGTCTGGCTCGAGTTCCGGCCAGTCGCTCTGCACATCGCCACCGCCCATCCAGTGTTTCGTGCTCATGTCGTCATCCTCTCCTCAGAGTGAAAAAACGGCCCACGCTCGGGCAGGCCGAACACAGGCGTGAACATCGCCACCCTCATGGATTGGGAGGTTGCAAAGCACTTGAAGGGTCGATTGCATGCCACGGCGCGCCGACCAGCGGTCGCTCAGTTGCCGGAATATTTCACCGCAGCGGCCGTGCGGGTCGGCACATTGAGGGTCTTGAGCAGCGACGACACATGGATGCGCACGGTGAATGGCGAGATGTCCAGTGCCCGGGCGATCTCCTTGTTGGTCTTGCCCTGGGCGATCAGGCGCAGCACGTCCTGCTGGCGGTGGGTGAGCTGTTCCAGCTCGCTGGGGGCATCCAGCTGTGGCAGCAACCCGCTGGGCGCGTAGTCGACCACCACTTCGCCGTCGCGAATGGCGAGGATGGCCGCACCGATGGCTTCGGGGCTGACGCTCTTGCCGATGAAACCATCGACGCCGGCGGCCATGACTTCGCAGATCACCTCCGGGTCGTCGACCATCGACACGACGATCAGCGTGGTTCGCTGCAATTGGCGGCGCAGTTCGGCGAGGCGGCCGATGCAGGTGAGGCCGGGGAAGCGCAGGTCGAGTATCAGGGTGTCGGGCGTCTCGCCCATGCTGGCCAGCCTGAGCACATCGGCCAGGCTGCCGGCTTCCTCCAGGCGCGCCTCGGGCAGGATGCGCCGCACGGTGTTGACCATGGCTTCCCTGAACAGCGGATGGTCATCCGCCACGATGATGCGGCAACTCACGTCGTGGAACTCCCTGTCAGCCGACACATGCTAATTTAGCAGTCACCTGCGGTTTTTTCCCACGCAGCGTGCCGCAAATGCCGACTGGCGCACAAGGACGTTACCCATGAAGTTCGAGAAGAACAACGAGCTGGACCAGGCCAACCTGCGCATCATCGTCGCCTCCTGTGCGATCAGCTACGTGGCGTTGCTGGGTTTCCTGCCGGGCCGCTCGCCTGCCACCTACCTGCCGGTGCTGCTCTACTACGCGGGATTCGTCGTGGTGTCGATCGGCATGCGCCAGGCGATCAAGCGCTGGCCCGGGCACTACCCGGCGCGGCGCATCTTCGGCATGCTGGGCGATTACACCGGCACCAGCTTCGGCCTGGTGGTCGGCGGTGAAACCGCGCTGCCGCTGTATGCGGTGATGGTCTGGATCAACCTGGGCAACGGCATGCGCTTCGGCTCGCGCTACCTGGCCATCGCCACCGTGCTGGCCCTGGCCGCGCTGGTTGTGGTGTGGCAGCTGACCCCCTATTGGCAGGAACAGCCGTTCCTGCTGCCGATGCTGCTGACCACCAGCACCCTGATTCCGTTTTATGCCCACCTGCTGCTCGAGCGCACGCGCAAGGCCACGGCCCTGGCCGAGGCGGCGACCCGCGAGAAGTCGCGCTTCCTGGCCCAGGCCAGCCACGACCTGCGCCAGCCGATCCATTCCATCGGCCTGTTCACCGCCTGCCTGCGCGAAGCGCGGCTGGGCGAGGAAGAGCGGCGCCTGGTGGACAGCATCGACCGCTCGCTGCTCAACGTCTCGCAGTTGTTCCGCTCGATCCTCGACCTGTACACCCTGGACAACGGCCGCGTACAGCCGAAGTGGGAAACCTTCGCCGTGGACGGCTTCCTGCGCGAGTTGTTGCGCCAGAACAGCGAGGCGGCGCGCTGGGCCGGGGTCGAGATGCGCCTGGTGCCCAGCCGCCACTGGACACGCGCCGACCCGGGGATGCTCGCGACCATGGTGCAGAACGTGCTGTCCAACAGCTTCAAGTACGCCGCCGGGCGCCCGTTGCTGATCGGCGTGCGGCCACGCGGCGAGGGGCTGGCCATCGTCGTCTGCGACCAGGGCCGGGGCATTGCCGAGGAGCACCAGGGTCACGTGTTCGAAGAGTTCTACCGGGTGCGCGAGGCACGTGACAAGGACGTCGAGGGCGTCGGCCTGGGGCTGGCCATCGTCAAACGCCTGGGGCAACTGATGGGTTTGGCGGTCAGCCTGCGCTCGCGCCAGGGGCATGGCACCACGCTGACCTTGCAAGGGTTGCCCAAGGTGCCGGCACAAGTGCCACGGGCCGTTGCCGACCAGGCCGTGCAGGCCGGCATGCTCACCGGTTTGCGGGTGTGCCTGGTGGAGGATGACCACAACGTCCTGCAGGCCACCAGTGCCTTGCTGCAACGCTGGGGGTGCGAGGTGCAGGCCGAGAGCTCGCCCTTTGGCCTGGCCAGTGACTGCGATGTGATCGTTGCCGACTACGACCTGGGCCCACAGGCCACCGGCATCGACTGCATCGACCAGTTGCGCGCGCAACGCGGCGCCGAAGTGCCGGCGCTGATCATGACCGGCCATGATATCGACAGGCTGCAGGGCGCCCTGCAGGCACGGGGTATCGCGGTACTGGCCAAGCCGGTGCGACCGGCGGAGCTGCGTGCGGCGCTGCGGGGTTTGCGTGAGAGCGTGGCAGCACCGGTGGTCTAGGCCGGTGCCCTCGACCATCACTGGAAGACCGGCGCCTGGCCTTCTTTCCAGCAGGTGGGGGATGGCGTGTAGATACCCATGCCGGCCACGGCCACCAGGCCGCCGCTGGGCACCTGGCAGTCGTACTGGCCCTTGCTGGTGCTGGCGGTGAAGTAGGTGGTGTTGGAGTCGCTGCGCAGGTTGCTGACCTTGCTCACGGGCACGCCGAGGGTGACCTCGGTGCGTTGCTTGAGGGTGTCGGCGCTGGGGCTGGCGGTCTGGCAGCCGGCCACGGCGGCCAGGCCGGCGAGCAGGACGAGGGACTTGAAAGGGAAGGACTTGAGGATCATCGCGTTGCTTCCTTGGCATTGTTCTCGGTACCGCGCCCGCGCCGCCAGGAAGGGGGCTGGCGGTGGGACGCTGGGCCGACTATAGCGCTGAGGCGGCGTTGCGCGATGTAGGGCGGATGTGCGAGGTGGCATTTTGCCTTGATTGGGTTGCGGGATGCCTGCCACCTGACTGCATGCAGGCATCTCGCCGCCCACTGGCAGTCAGCGCTTGAGCACCAAGGTCAAAATGTCATAACTGGCCACCAGCTCACCCAGCTGGTTGGTCACCTCCACATCCCAGGCCACCACCCCTTGTGGCTGCCCCTGCGGGCTGGTCTTGCCCTGGTCGATCTTGCGCTTACAGGTCAGGCGCGCCTGGATTGTGTCGCCGATGCCCACCGGGGTGATGAAACGCAGCGTGTCCAGCCCGTAGTTGGCCAGCACCGGCCCCTCGCCGGGGCTGACGAACAACCCGGCGGCCGCCGACAGCACGAAGTAACCGTGGGCGATGCGCTTGCCGAACTGCGACTGTCTGGCGGCGATCTCGTCGAAGTGCATGTAGAAATGATCGCCCGACAGGCAGCCGAAGTTGACCAGGTCGGCCTCGGTCACCGTGCGGCGGTGGGTCAGCAGCGACTCGCCGATGCGCAGGTCGTCGAAATGGCGGCGGAACGGGTGTACTTCGGTTTCGATCACCTCGGCGCCGCGCACATACTCGCCGGTCACTGCCATCAGCATGCTCGGCGAACCTTGCACCGCGGCGCGCTGCAGGTAGTGCTTGACCGCACGCAGGCCGCCCAGCTCCTCGCCGCCGCCGGCACGACCGGGGCCGCCGTGCTTGAGCTGCGGCAATGGCGAACCATGCCCGGTGGACTCCTTGGCCGCCTCGCTGTCGAGTACCAGCAGCCGCCCGTGCCAGGCCGCCGCCACCGGGATGGCCTTGGCCGCCACGGCGCGGTCGGCGGTGACCAGGCTCGCCACCAGGCTGCCCTTGCCGCGGGCGGCCAGGGCCAAGGCCTCGTCGAGGTCGTCGTAGGCCATCAGCGTGCTGACCGGGCCGAACGCCTCGATATCATGGGGACCGCCCTCGGCATGCGGGTCGCGGGCCAGCAGCAGGGTCGGGGCAAAGAACGCGCCCTCGGCCACGCCATCGCCGACCGGGGTGAAACCGTCACTGGCGCCCAGCAGCTGCTCGCAGGTGGCCAGCAACTGGCGCACGCGCTCGGTGACATCACGCTGCTGGTCATGGGAGGCCAGCGCCCCCATGCGCACGCCTTCCACCGAAGGATCGCCCACCACCACCTTGCGCAGGCGTTCGCGCAGACGGGTGGCCACCGCGTCGATGTGCCTGGCCGGGACGATGGCGCGGCGGATCGCCGTGCATTTCTGCCCGGCCTTGGTGGTCATTTCCCGCGCCACTTCCTTGATGTACAGCTCGAATTCCTCGCTGTCAGGGCTCACGTCCGGACCAAGGATGGCGCAATTCAGCGAGTCGGCCTCGGCGTTGAACGGCACCGAGTTGCGGATCAGGTTCGGGGTGACGCGCAGCTTGGCTGCGGTGTCGGCGGAGCCGGTAAAGGTCACCACATCCTGCCCCTGCAGGCGCTCGAGCAGGTCACCGGTGCTGCCGATCACCAGTTGCAGGCTGCCGGCCGGCAACAGGCCCGATTCGTTCATCAGCCGTACCACGGCCTCGGTCAGGTAGCTGGTGGACGTGGCAGGCTTGACGATGCACGGCATGCCGGCCAGGAAGGTCGGGGCGAATTTCTCCAGCATCCCCCAGATCGGGAAGTTGAAGGCGTTGATATGCACGGCCACGCCCGCACGCGGCACCAGGATATGGCTGCCGGCGAAATGGCCTTGCTTGCCCAGGGGGGTCGCCGGGCCTTCATGTACCAGGTTGCCCGAGGGCAGCTCGCGGCGGCCCATGCTCGAATAGGCGAACAGCGTGGCGTTGCCGCCTTCGATGTCGATCCAGCTGTCGGCGCGGGTGGCGCCGCTGTGATGGGACAGGGCGTAGAGCTGCTCCTTGCGCTCGGCCAGGTACAGCGCCAGGGCCTTGAGGCGGGCGGCGCGCTGCTGGAAATCCATGGCCAGCAGCTGCTTCAGGCCCTGGACGCGGGCAAAGTCCACGGCCTCGGCGAAGTCCGGGCGTTCCTCGTGGCTGTAGGCCAGGACGTGGCCGTCGAGGGCGCTGCGCAGGGCCTGGGCGCCGTGCTGGCCGATCCAGCGGCCGGCGATGAAGCTTTGCAGGGTAGGGGCGGCGGACATGCTGTTCTCCTTGCTGTTCTGATAGACAGGGGGCGCGCTTACCAGAGCGCCAGGGTGTAGCCGATGATCAGGCGGTTTTCGTCAACGGCATTGGTCAGGCCATTGCCGGAACGGAAGGTGACGTTGCGCCAGCGCAGGCTGACGTCCTTGAACGGGCCGCTCTGGATCACGTAGGTGATGTCGGTGTCGCGTTCGCGCTCGCGGCCATTGCTGAGCGTGGCGGTTTCGGCGTGGCGGCCGTCGGTGTAGCGGGTCATGAAGCTCAGCCCGGGGATGCCCATGGCCACGAAGTCGTAGTCGTAGCGCAGCTGCCAGGAGTCGAGCCCGGCGCGGGTGAAGGTGTTGTAGGTGACCAGGTTGACGGTGTACGGATCACCGCCGTTGAGGAACGGGAAGGCGCTGTCGCCGGACATCTGCTGCCAGGTGGCGGTGAACTTGTGGGCCTTCACGCCCAGGGTGAACATGGCGTTGAAGTTGCGGTTGTCGATGTTGCCCGCGCGCTCGGCGCCGTCGCCGCGGCTGTCGAAGTAGCGCAGGTCGCTGCGCAGGCTGATGCCCTCGGCCAAAGGCTGGGTATGCAGAAAACCGACGTATTGCTGGCGGTAGATGTCCTCGAGCTTGGCGTAGTAGTAGCTGACGCTGGCCTGCGGGGTGATGGCGTAGCTGCCGCCGCCGAAGTCGAAGTGGTCGCTGCTGGCGGCGCCGTAGCCGATATCATCGCGCCCGGACGAGTCGCGCAGGTTGGCCTTGGTCAGGCGCCCGCCGTTGAAGGTCAGGCCGTCCAGCTCCTGGCTGGTCAGCAGGCCACCCTGGAAGGTCGAAGCCAGCAGGCGGGTGTCGTTGTACACCACCACTGGCAGGATCGGCTGCAACGTGCCCATGCGCAGGGTGCTCTTGGAGACCCGCAGCTTGGCGGTCAGGCCCAGCTCGCTGTAGTCGTCCACCGGCTCCAGGCTGTTCGGCCCGTAGGGCAGCAGGCCGGTGTTGCGTCGGTCGCGGCTGGAGTCGAGCTTGATGCCCAGTTGGCCCATGGCGTCCACCCCGACACCAACCGGCCCCTCGGTGAAACCCGACTCGAAGCGGGCGGTGAAGCCCTGGCCCCATTCCTCGGCCTTGCTCTGCGGGGCGTTGCTCTGGCGGAAGTCGCGGTTGATGTAGTGGTTGCGCAGTTCGAGGCGGGCGTGACTGTCAGCGATAAAGTCCGCCATGGCCGGCAAGGGCAGGGCGAGGGTGGCCAGCCAGGCGGCTGACTTGAGGTGCATGCGGTTCATTGTTGTTGTACCCGACATTGTTATTGTTCTTGAAGTCAGTGCTTGCTGGCACCGGCGGCGCCGATACCGGTCATGGAGCGGATGAACTGGGCCAGGTAGCGCCCACGCTCTTCGTGCGCCCGCTGCGAGCCGTCGGTGACCGAGAAGGCCCAGGCCGCGAGGAAGGCCAGCGACATGGAGAACAGTGCCGGGTTGCTGTAGGGGAACAGCGCCCGTTCGTTGTGCAGCACGTTGACCCACACCGCCGGGCCCAGCACCACCAGCACGATCGCCGAGACCAGCCCGGCCAGGCTGCCGCCCACCGCGCCACGGGTGGTCAGGCCCTTCCAGAACATCGAGAGCAGCAGCACCGGGAAGTTGACCGAGGCGGCCACCGCCAGCACCAGGCCGGAGAGGAAGGCGATGTTCTGCGACTCGAACAGCAGCCCCAGCAGCACCGCGAACAGGCCGATCCCCAAGGTGGCCAGGCGCGATACGCGCATTTCTTCCTGCTCGCTGGCCTGGCCCTTGCGCACCACGCAGGCGTACAGGTCGTGGGATACCGCCGAGGCGCCGGACAGCGCAAGGCCGGCGACCACGGCGAGGATGGTGGCGAAGGCCACCGCCGAGATGAAGCCGAGGAACAGGTTGCCGCCCACCGCCTGGGCCAGGTGCACCGCGACCATGTTACCGCCGCCGATGATCGCCCCGGTGGCGTCGCGATAGGACGGCTCGGTACCGACCATGACGATGGCGCCGAAACCGATGACGATCAGCAGCAGATAGAAGTAGCCGATGAAGCCGGTGGCGTAGAACACGCTCTTGCGCGCTTCCTTGGCGTCGCTGACGGTGAAGAAGCGCATGAGGATATGCGGCAGGCCGGCAGTGCCGAACATCATGCCCAGGCCCAGGGAAATGGCGTCCACCGGGTTGGACAGCAGCGCGCCCGGCGCCATGATCGCCTGGCCCTTGGCGTGCACGGCCACGGCGCTGGCGAACATTGCCTCGGTGCTGAAGCCGAAATGCCTGAGCACCATGAACGCCATGAAGGTGGTGCCGGAGAGCAGCATCACCGCCTTGATGATCTGCACCCAGGTGGTGGCGAGCATGCCGCCGAAGGTGACGTACAGCACCATCAGCGCACCCACCAGCATCACCGCGTACAGGTAGTTGATGCCGAACAGCAGCTCGATCAGCTTGCCGGCGCCGACCATCTGCGCCACCAGGTACATCAGCGCCACGGCCAGGGTGCCGAAGGCCGAGGTCAGGCGCACCGGGGCCTGGGCCAGGCGGTAGGAGACCACGTCGGCGAAAGTGTACTTGCCCAGGTTGCGCAGGCGTTCGGCGATCAGGAACAGGATGATCGGCCAACCGGCCAGCACGCCCAGGGCATACAGCAGGCCGTCGTAGCCGTTCATGAACATCATCGCCGAGATGCCCAGAAAGGACGCGGCGCTGATCATGTCGCCGGCGATCGCCAGGCCGTTCTGCATGCCGGTGAGGCCGCCGCCGGCGGTGTAGAAGTCGCTGGCCGAGCGGGTACGCAGGGCGGCCCAGCGGGTCACCAGCAAGGTGAAGCAGACGAACACCAGGAACATCGAGATGGCGGTCCAGTTCATCGCGCGCACTCCTGCTTGACCACTTCGTTGAGCGGGTCGATGACGCGGTTGGCGCGGTGCATGTAGATGCCGGTGAGGGCAAAGGACAGCAGCACCATCAACACGCCCACCAGCATGCCGACGCTGGTCACCCCGCCGCTGAGGGACTGGCCGAGCACGCCCGGGGCGAAGGCCACCAGCAGGACGAAGCCGTAATAGGCGACAAACATGGTCAGGGTCAGGCTGCCGTTGAGGCGGCGCTTGCGCTTGATCAGTTGCACGAAGGCGGGGTGGTTGCTGATGGTTTCGATGTGTTCGGGTGTCATGGGAGCGTTCTCTCTGGCTGTTGTAATTGTTTTTCAGGTCACGCGGGTGTTGCCGAGGGCTTCATCGCTGGCAAGCCAGCGATGAAGGCAATGCGGTCTCAAAGCTGATCGAAGTCGAGCACCACCTTGTCGCTCAGCGGGTAGGTCTGGCACGACAGCACATACCCGGCGGCCACTTCGTAGTCTTCCAGGGCATGGTTGCTGTCCATCTCCACCTCGCCCTCGATCACCTTGCACTTGCAGGTCGAGCACACCCCGGCCTTGCACGAGTACGGCAGCTCGGCGCCGATGGCATTGCCGGCGTCGAGCACGCTGCGGGTGTTGCGCGGCAGGTCGAAGGCCAGGGCGCGGCCATCGCTGATCACGGTCACCTGGCTGACTGCCGAATCCAGCTCGCGGGCCGCTTCACGGGCCTCGCGGCGGGCTTCGCTGCCGGTGGCGGCGAACAGTTCATAGTGGATGCGCGCCTTGTCCATGCCGTTGGCCTGCAGGCTGTCGCGCACGGTTTCGGTCATGGCCTGGGGGCCGCAGATGAAGGCGGCATCGAGTGAGGTCACGTCGAGCCAGCGGGAGAACAGCTGGCCGCACTTGTCGGCGTCGATGCGGCCGTTGTACAGGTCGACGTCCTGTTGCTCGCGGCTGAACACGAAGATCAGGTTGAGGCGCTCGAGGTACTGGTTCTTCAGGTCCTCGAGGCGGTCGCGGAACAGCGCGCTGTTGCTGGCGCGGTTGCCGTACAGCAAGGTGAAGCGGCTGTCTGGTTCAGTGGCCAGCGTGGTGGCGACCAGCGACAGGAGCGGAGTGATGCCGCTGCCTGCGGCCACGCCCAGGTAGTTGCCCCGGCGCGTCGGCTCCAGTGGCACGAAGAAGTTGCCCGACGGAGGCATCACCTCCAATTGCTGGCCGGCCTTGAGCACTTCGTTGGCGAAGGCCGAGAAACGACCGCCCGGCACGCGCTTGACCGCCACGCGCAGCTCGCCATCCTGCACTGCGCTGCAGATCGAATAGGAGCGGCGCACTTCCTCGTCGTCGAGCTGGGTACGCATGACCAGGTACTGGCCCTGGGTGAAACGGAACTCATCGCGCAGGTGCGCGGGCACGTCGAAGGCGATGGACACCGCGTCGCGGGTCTCCTGGCGCACTTGCTTGATGGTCAGGCTGTGAAACTGGCTCATGTCGTTCTCCACGGCTCAAAGGCATTTGAAATAGTCGAACGGTTCCAGGCAGGCGCGGCAGCGGTACAGGGCCTTGCAGGCGGTGGAGCCGAACTGGCTGAGCAGTTCGGTATCGGCGCTGCCGCACTGCGGGCAACACACGCTGGGTGCCGCACCGCGCAGGTTGGCGCTGCCCTCGGGTGGGGCGATGCCGTAGGCGCGCAGCCGCTCACGGCCTTGCGCACTGATCCAGTCGGTGCTCCACGCCGGGGTGAGACGACGCTCCAGTGCAGGCTCGGCGAAGCCGGCCTGTTCCAAAGCCTGGCGAATGTCACTCTCGATCACCTCGGTGGCCGGGCAGCCGGAGTAGGTCGGGGTGACCACCAGGTGCAGGTGGCCGGCGCGCCAGTCGAGGTCGCGTACGACACCCAGGTCGACCACGCTGACCACTGGCACTTCCGGGTCCATCACCTCGGCCAGCACCGCCCAGGCTCGGCTCAGGTCGCCATCGCGCAAGGCCCTGGCGCCGCGGTCGCCGGCGATCAGCTCACCAGGTCGCATCGGGGTAGGCTCGCGGCAGGAACTGCATTTCAGCCAGCAGCAGGCCGAGGTGTTCGCTGTGCAGGCCCTTGCGCCCGTCCAGGTAGAAGTGGCTGGCGGCCTTGGGCAGGGGCAGGTCGACCGAGGCGAAGATGGCCGTGACGGTGTTCAGCCAGTGCTGGGCGATCCGCGCCGGATCGGCGCCGACACCGGCATTGGCCAGCTGGACTTCGCCGTCGTTGGCCACGCTCAATTCGACCGTGAAGCGCCACAGTGTCGGGATGGCTTCGAGCATGCGCCGACGGCTTTCATCAGTGCCGCCGCCCAGGCGCTGCACCCATTCGCCGGAGCGGCGCAGGTGGTAGGTGACTTCTTTCAGGGCCTTGGCGGCGATGCCGGCGATGCGTTCATCGCGCGAGGCGCCGAGCGCTTCAAGCGTGGCGTGGTGCCAGGCGTCGTAGAGGAACTGCTTGAGCATGGTGACGGCGTAGTCGCCGTTGGGTTGTTCGACCAGCAGCAGGTTGCGGTAGGCGCGCTCGTCGCGGCGGAACGCCAGGGCATCGGCGTCGCGGCCGTCGTCCAACAGTTCGGCGGCATAGTCCAGCCAGTTGCGCGCCTGGCCCACCAGGTCGAGGCCGACGTTCATCAGCGCCAGTTCTTCTTCCAGCGCCGGCGCCTTGCCGCACCACTCGCACAGGCGCTGGCCCTGGACCAGGGCGCTGTCGCCGAGCAGCAGCAGGTATTGGATGAGTGCTTGCTTGTGCATGGCGGGCCTCACATGTGTCCGACTTCGGCGGGCAGCTCGTAGAAGCTGGCATGGCGGTAGACCTTGTCGTCCGCCGGGGCGAACAGTGGGTCCTTCTCGTCGGGCGAAGAGGCGGTGATCAGCGCCGAGGGCACCACCCACAGGCTCACGCCTTCGCTGCGGCGGGTGTACAGCTCGCGGGCGTTCTCAATGGCCATGGCGGCGTCGGCGGCATGCACGCTGCCGACGTGCTTGTGGTTCAGGCCGTGCTTGCTGCGCACGAATACTTCGTAGAGGGTCCAGTCAGACATGCTCGATCTCCGCATCGATGGCCGCTTCAGGCGGCGTTCTTGTTGTGTTGCTTGCGCGCATAGGCCACGGCGGCCTCGCGTACCCAGGCGCCGTCTTCGATGGCCTTGCGGCGGGTGGCGACGCGCTCCTGGTTGCATGGGCCGTTGCCCTTGAGCACCTCGTAGAACTCTTCCCACTGGATCTGGCCGAAGTCGTAATGGCCGCGTTCGGCGTTCCACCTGAGCTCAGGGTCGGGAGCGGTGCAGCCGAGCAGTTCCAGCTGTGGCACGGTCTGGTCGATGAAGCGCTGGCGCAGTTCGTCGTTGCTCTGGCGCTTGATCTTCCAGGCCATGGATTGCGCGCTATTGGGCGAATGTTCGTCGCTGGGGCCGAACATCATCAGCGCCGGCCACCACAGGCGGTCGATGGCGTCCTGGACCATGTCCTTCTGCGCCTGGGTACCGTGGCGCATCATGGTCAGCAGCAGTTCGTAGCCCTGGCGCTGGTGGAAGCTTTCTTCCTTGCAGATGCGGATCATGGCGCGGGAGTAGGGGCCGTAGGAGGTGCGCTGCAGCACCACCTGGTTGACGATCGCCGCGCCGTCCACCAGCCAGCCGACCGCGCCCATGTCGGCCCAGCTCAGGGTCGGGTAGTTGAAGATGCTCGAGTACTTGGCCTTGCCGCTGTGCAGCTTGGCGATCTCTTCGTCGCGGTCGGCGCCAAGGGTTTCCATGGCGCTGTACAGGTACAGGCCGTGGCCGGCTTCGTCCTGGATCTTGGCCATCAACTGCAGCTTGCGCTTGAGCGAAGGGGCGCGAGTGACCCAGTTGCCTTCCGGGAGCATGCCGACGATCTCGGAATGGGCGTGCTGGGAAATCTGGCGGATGAGCGTCTGGCGGTAGGCCTCGGGCATCCAGTTCTTGGCTTCGATCTTGATCTCGGCGTCGATCTTCTCCTGGAAGGCGCGCTCTTCGGGCGACATCTCTTCCAGGGTCTTCAGGCGCTTGACGCCGGTTTCTACGAGCTGTGCGTACATGGTCGTGCTCCCGCTGATGGGCTGCTTGGGGCGTGGGTCATTTATAAGCGATACAAAACACAACATCAAACAGTATTTGATGTATCAAATAAGATTTGTGTATCGCTTTCACATGAGTTGGCCGGGCGTGGCAGCGGGCTTGCCCCGCGATAACGTTCGGCCAGGCGAAAAAAAGCCCCGGAACTTGGCCGGGGCTTTCCAGGAACCGCTATCGGTCAGCTGGCCAGGCGCTTGTCATACACATGACAGGCCTTGCCTTCCGAGCGTTTCAGCGTGCCGCACGGCTGCAACTGGATCTGCGTGCTGATGCCGATGTAGGTCTTGATCTGCTTCGCCAGTTCACCCACCACTTGCTTGCGCTGGCCCTCGTCGAGGTACTGGCTGTCGCTGCGCAGTTCAACATGCACCTCGACGCTGTCGAGATTTCCATTACGATACAGGTGGATCTCATATAGCTCGGAAAGCTGTTTTATCTTGAGTACCTGCTCCTCGATCTGCGTCGGGAACACATTGACCCCGCGAATGATCAGCATGTCGTCGCTGCGCCCGGTGATCTTGCCGATGCGCCGCATCGGCCGCGCCGTGCCCGGCAGCAGGCGGGTGAGGTCGCGGGTGCGGTAGCGCACCATCGGTAACGCCTCCTTGCTCAGCGAGGTGAACACCAGCTCGCCGAGCTGGCCGTCCGGCAGCACCTGGCCTGTGACCGGGTCGATGATCTCGGGGTAGAAATGGTCTTCCCAGATGGTCGGGCCGTCCTTGGTCTCGATGCACTCCATGGCCACGCCCGGGCCCATGATTTCCGACAGCCCGTAGATATCCAGGGCGTCGATGCCCAGGCGCTGCTCGATGGCGCGGCGCAGTTCGTCGGTCCAGGGTTCGGCGCCGAAGATGCCCAGGCGCAGCTTGAGGTCGTGCGGGTCGATGCCCTGGCGCTCGATCTCGTCGGCGAGGTTGAGCATGTACGAGGGGGTGACCATGATGATGTCCGGCTGGAAGTCGCGGATCAGCTGCACCTGCTTCTCGGTCTGGCCGCCGGACATGGGGATCACCGTGCAGCCCAGGCGCTCGGCGCCGTAGTGCGCGCCCAGGCCGCCGGTGAACAGGCCGTAGCCGTAGGAGACATGCACCTTGTCGCCGCGGCGCCCGCCGGCGGCGCGAATCGAGCGCGCCACCACGTTGGCCCAGGTGTCGATGTCGTTCTGGGTGTAGCCGACCACCGTCGGCTTGCCGGTGGTGCCGCTGGAGGCGTGCAGGCGCACCACCTGGTCCTGGGGCACGGCAAACATGCCGTAGGGGTAGTTGTCGCGCAGGTCGTTCTTGCCGGTGAAGGGGAAGCGGGCCAGGTCCTCCAGCGATTTCAGGTCGTCGGGATGGGCGCCACAGGCGTCGAAGCGCTGGCGGTACAGCGGCACATTGGCGTAGGCGTGGTTCAGGCTCCAGCGCAGGCGCTCCAGCTGGTGCTGGCGCAGTGCGTCGAGGCTGGCGGTTTCCATCGGGTCGAGCAGGGCGCGGTCGGCATCGTGGTAGAGATTCATGGTTTCACTCGAGTTGTTCTTGTCGTGGGCAGGGGCCCTGAGTGTCATGGCAGGCAGCATACTGCCCGCGTCGCGTGGCGTCTCTGGCGGCTGATCAGAGGCGCTCGATCACCAGGGCGATGCCCTGGCCGACGCCGATGCACATGGTGCACAGGGCGTAACGGCCACCGGTCTGCTCCAGCTGGTGCAGGGCGGTTGTGACCAGACGTGCGCCGCTCATGCCCAGCGGGTGGCCCAGGGCGATGGCGCCACCGTTGGGGTTGACCCGCGGATCGTCGTCGGCCAGGCCCAGCTCGCGCAGCACGGCCAGGCCCTGGGCGGCAAAGGCTTCGTTGAGCTCGATCACGTCCATGTCGGCCAGCGCCAGGCCGGTCAGCTCCAGTACCTTGTGGGTCGCCGGCACCGGGCCGATGCCCATGAGGCGTGGCTCGACGCCCGCCACCGCCAGGCCGAGCACCCGGCCACGGGCCTTGAGGCCGTGGCGTTGCGCGGCCCGTGGGCTGGCCAGCAGCAGGGCGCAGGCGCCGTCATTGACCCCCGAGGCATTGCCGGCGGTGACGCTGCCGCCCTCACGGAACGGCGTGCCCAGGCGCGCCAGTTGTTCCAGGGTGGTGTCGCCTCGTGGATGTTCATCATGCTCGACGCGTTTGGGCGGGCCTTTGCGCTGCGGGATCTCCACCGCGACGATCTCCTGGGCCAGACAGCCATTGGCCTGGGCGGCGGCGGCCTTGAGCTGGCTGCGCAGGGCGAAGGCATCCTGGTCTTCGCGGGAGATGTCGAAGCGCTCGGCGACGTTCTCGGCGGTTTCGGGCATCGAATCGATGCCGTATTGCGCCTGCATCGAAGGGTTGACGAAGCGCCAGCCGATGGTGGTGTCGAACAGTTGCGCGCTGCGGCCAAAGGCCTGTTCCGACTTGCCCATGACGAAGGGTGCCCGTGACATCGACTCGACGCCGCCGGCCAGCATCAGCCCGGCTTCGCCGCAGCGCAGGGCGCGGGCAGCGTTGCCGATGGCGTCGAGGCCCGAGCCACACAGGCGGTTGATCGTGGTGCCGGGCACCTCGATCGGCAGCCCGGCCAGCAGGGCGGCCATGCGCGCGACGTTGCGGTTGTCTTCGCCGGCCTGGTTGGCGCAGCCGAGGATCACATCGTCCAGCGCCGCCCAGTCCAGGCCGGGATGGCGCGCCATCAGCGCCTTGATCGGCACCGCGGCAAGGTCGTCGGGGCGCACGCTCGACAGGGCGCCGCCGTAGCGGCCGATGGGGGTGCGCACGGCATCGATGATCAGCGCGTGGGGCAGGCTGGCGTCAGTCATTTGAAGTCTCCGGCGACAGCACGGTGCCGCGCACTTTGTAGGATTTGCCGTGAAACAGGGCGATCAGCTCGCCCTGCTGGTTCTCGATGCGCACGTCGTAGTTGCCGGTGCGGCCTTTGCGGCTTTGTTCGCTGGCGCTGGCCTGCAAGCGGTCGCCGAGCCGCGCCGGGGCCACATAGTCGATGCTGCAACCCAGGGCCACGGCCGCTTCATCGTAGCTGTTGCAGGCGAAGGCGAAGGCCGAATCGGCCAGGGCGAACAGGTAGCCGCCATGGCAGGTACCGTGGCCCTGGATCATGTCGGCGCGTACGGTCATGCCCAGGCTGGCGCTGCCAGGGCCGGCTTCGAGCAGTTCGATGCCCAGGCCCTGGCTGGCGGCGTCACGGCCGAACATGGCCTCGGCGCAGGCGCGGGCCAAAGCGTGTGTGGATTGATCAGCCATGCAGGCGGCCTCCTTCGGCGTGGGTGCGGCGCAGCAACAGGGACGGCCGGTAACGTTCCTCGCCGTAGCTGCGTTGCAGGTTGTCGAGCACGTTCAGGGTGTAGCCGATGCCCAGCTGGTCGGCCCAGGCCAGCGGGCCGCGCGGGTAGTTGACCCCGGCGCGCATCGCCAGGTCGATGTCGCCGGGGGTGGCGACGCCTTGCAGCACGGCGTCGGCGGCTTCGTTGGCGAGCATGGCCACGGTGCGCAGCACCACCAGGCCGGGCAGATCGGCCACCGGGCAGGCGCTCAGGCCGGCCCGGGCAAGCAGGGCGACGGCCTGGTCCAGGGCCACGGCGCTGCATTCGGCGCCGTGGCTGATGGCCAGGCGCGGGGCGCTGGCGTAGTCCAGGGCCAGGTCCAGCAGCACCAGGTTGCGCAAGCCGTCCTCGCGGGCGCGCTGGCTGGCCAGGCGGCCATCGGACAACGCCAGGGTGGCATCTCCCACACGGAGCAGGCCGGTGCCGGCGCGTTCGGTGACGCCGACACCGTTGGCGCGCAAGCGCTCGACCAGGGGCTGCAGGGCACCCAGGTCACCCTCCACCGTGCAGCGTTTGACAGACGTCTGACTGGTGAGCGTTGCGGGCTCTGGCCGCTCGGTACCTTCGGTGTAGCTGTAGAAGCCTTGGCCGGTCTTGCGCCCGAGCCGTCCTGCGTCGACCAGCTCTTTCTGCACCAGCGACGGCTGAAAGCGGAAATCGCCATAGAAGGCTTCGAACACCGAGCAGGTCACCGCGTAGTTGACGTCGTGGCCGATCAAGTCGGTGAGTTCGAATGCGCCCATGCGAAAGCCCCCGGCATCGCGCAGCAGGGCATCGAGGGTGGCGCAGTCGGCGGCGCCTTCCTGCAGCAGGCGCAGGCTTTCGGCATAGAAGGGCCGGGCCACGCGGTTGACGATAAAGCCCGGCGTCGAACGGGCATGCACCGGTTGCTTGCCCCAGGCGCGGGCGGTGTCGTAAAGCGTGGCCGCCAGGCTCGGCGCGGTGGCCAGCCCGGAGACGACCTCCACCAGCGCCATCAAGGGCGCCGGGTTGAAGAAGTGCATGCCAATGACCCGCTCCGGGTGTTTGAGCCCGGCGGCGAGGCTGGTGATCGACAGCGAGGAAGTGTTGCTGGCCAGGATGCAGTCCGTGGCGCACAGTCCTTCAAGCCGACGCAGCAGGTCCTGTTTGACAGGCAGTTGTTCGACGATGGCTTCGATCACCAGATGGGCGTCGGCCAGGGCGTCGAGGGTATCCACCGGTTGCAGCCGGTCGCGGATCACGCTGCGGCTGTCAGGCGCAAGCTTGCCTTTTTCCACCTGCCGGCCGAGCAGGTGATCGATGCCTTCGATCGCCTGCTCGGCGGCGCCGGGGCGCGTATCGTAGAGGCGCACGGGATGGCCGGCCTGGGCCGCCACCTGGGCGATGCCGGCCCCCATGGCGCCTGCGCCGATCACTGCCACCAGGGCGTCATTGTCGAGTGCGGCCATGATCAGCGCCCCTTGAACACAGGTGTACGTTTGTTCATGAAGGCGCTGACGCCCTCGCGGTAGTCCTCGCTGCGCCCGGCCAGGCGCTGGAGGTCGCGCTCGAGCTCCAGCTGCTCATCGAAGCGGTTGTCGAAGCTCTGGTTGAGGGCGCGCTTGATCAAGGCCAGGCCGTAGGTGGGCTGGGCCGCCAGGTGACGGGCCAGGCCAAGTGCTTCGTCGCGCAGCGCGGCATCGTCCACCACCCGGTGGATCAGCCCCCATTGCTCGGCCTGCTCGGCGCTCAGGCGCTCGCCCAGCAAGGCCAGCGCCTTGGCCCGGGCCATGCCGACCAGCCTGGGCAGCAACCAGGTGCCGCCGGAGTCCGGCACCAGGCCAATCTTGCAGAACGCCTGGATGAAGCTCGCCGAGCGTGCCGCCAGCACCAGGTCGCAGGCCAGTGGCAGGTTGGCCCCGGCACCGGCGGCCACGCCGTTGACCGCGCAGATCACCGGCAGCGGCAGGTCGCGCAGGCTGCGCACCAGCGGGTTGTAGAACTGCTCGATGGACTGGCCAAGGTCGGGCAGCTCGGCGCCGGGCGCGACATTGCGGTCGGCCAGGTCCTGGCCTGCGCAGAAGCCACGGCCTTCGCCGGTCAGCAGCAGTACCCGGGCGCATTCGCTGTGGCGTACCTGCTTCAAGGCCTCGCGCACCTCCAGGTGCATCGCGGTATTGAAGCTGTTGAGCTGCTCGGGCCGGTTGAGCGAGAGGAGGGCAACGCCGTCGTCGCCGATGGAAAACAGGATGTGCTGGAAAGACATGACTGGCTCGCTCCGTCAGTCGGTGGAAGGCTTACAGCCCTTGGAATCGGGCCGGGCGTTTTTCCTGGAAGGCGCGGATGCCTTCGTTGCGGTCGGCGGTGCCGGCCAGCAGGGTGAAGGCGTGGCGCTCGAAGCGCAGGCCGCTCGCCAGGTCCATGTCCTGGGCCTTGAGCAGCGCCTCCTTGGCTAGGCGCACCGCCAGCGGCGCCTTGGCGGCGATGGCGACGGCTACCTGCAGGGCACGCTCGACGGTGAGTTCGGGCTCGGTGACTTCACTGACCAGGCCGGCCTGCAGGGCATGGCGGGCGCCGATGGCCTCGCCGCCGAGGACCATCTGCATAGCCAGCGGCTTGCCCACGGCGCGCAGCAGGCGCTGGGTGCCGCCGGCGCCGGGGAGGATGCCGAGGTTGATTTCCGGCTGGCCGAAACGGGCGTCGCTGCCAGCGATGACGATATCGGCGCACATCACCAGTTCGCAGCCGCCGCCGAGGGCGAAGCCGTTGACCGCGGCGATCAGGGGTTTGCCGAAACCGGCGATGCGTTGCCAGTGGGCCACGCGTGGGTCGTCGAGGATGCCGACCAGGTCGCGCTCGGCCATTTCGTTGATATCGGCGCCGGCGGCGAAGGCCTTGCGGCTGCCGGTGATGACCACGGCTCGGATCTGCGGATCCTGGTCGGCGGCATGCAGTTCTGCGGCCAGCTCTTCCAGCAGCGCTGTGTTCAGGGCGTTCAGGGCTTGCGGGCGGTGCAGGGTGATCAGACGGACACCGTCCGCCGGGGCCTGCACGATGAGGTTGCTTGGCATGGGATACCTCGGGCTGCACGTTCGGCGCCGGCTTGGGCCGGCTTTTCTTGGAGTTGTTCGTGGTGCTGGGGCAAGTATATGTTCAATACGATACATAAAATCAACATAGAAATTATGATTGCGTATCTTTATGCGAGGCGAGTTACGCTATCGCGGGACAAGCCCGCTCCCACGCTGCCTTGCTTTCATAGCTGATAATAGGGGCTGGCTTGCCTAGTGATGAGGTCTTCACAGGTCTGAAGCTTGGTGAAGAATGCGATACACCAGCAAGGCATTGACTAAGTGATTTGATCTGATACAGGATCAACAAGTCTTCTGAATCATATCGAGAGCCAGACCCATGCCCTGCTACCGCCTCGACGGCCTGACCCCCGTGGTCCACCCCAGCGCCTACGTACACCCCAGCGCCGTGCTGATCGGCGACGTGCTGGTCGGCGCAAACTGCTACATCGGCCCCTTGGCCTCGCTGCGCGGCGATTTCGGGCGAATCATCCTGGAAGAGGGCGCCAACCTGCAGGACACCTGCGTGATGCACGGTTTTCCCGGCGGCGACACGGTGGTCGAGCGCAACGGCCATATCGGCCATGGCGCCGTGCTGCACGGCTGCCGGATCGGCGAGGATGCCCTGGTCGGCATGAACGCGGTGGTCATGGACGCCGCGCATATCGCCCCGCGCTGCATCGTCGCCGCCACGGCCTTCGTCAAGGCCGGCTTCGAATGCCCGCAGCAACACCTGGTGGTCGGCGCGCCGGCCGTGGCCAAGCGCCCGCTCAGCGACCAGGAACTGGCCTGGAAACAGCGCGGTACCGCCGAATACCACAGCCTCGCCCGGCGTTGCCTGAGCGCGCTGGTGGAATGCCCGCCATTGACCGCGCCGGAGCAGGACCGCCCGCGCATGGGCGACTCCGGCTTCAGGCCCAAGGCCGAGGGCGGTGCATGAGCCTTGCGCGGTCGCGGCAGGCAGGTATAGTCGAGGCTTTAGCCGCGCCTCGTTCCCCCATGAGCAGCCTTGCCCCCCTGAATCACCTGATCACCCGTTTCCAGGAGCAGACGCCGATCCGCGCCAGCTCCCTGATCATCACTCTCTACGGCGATGCCATCGAACCCCATGGCGGCACGGTCTGGCTGGGCAGCCTGATCAACCTGCTGGAGCCGATGGGCATCAACGAGCGGCTGATCCGCACCTCGATCTTCCGCCTGACCAAGGAAGGCTGGCTGACCGCCGAAAAGGTCGGTCGGCGCAGCTATTACAGCCTCACCGGCACCGGCCGGCGGCGCTTCGAAAAAGCCTTCAAGCGCGTCTACAGCGCCAGCCTGCCGGCCTGGAACGGCGCCTGGACCCTGGTGCTGCTGGCCCAGCTCGATGCCACCAAGCGCAAGGCCGTGCGTGAAGAGCTCGAGTGGCAAGGCTTCGGCGTCATGGGCGCGAACCTGCTGGGCTGCCCGCGCACCGACCGTGCCGACCTCGCTGCGACCCTGCGCGAGCAGGATGCCGAGGACGACTGCATCGTCTTCGAGACCCACGCCCAGGAAGTGCTGGCCTCCAAGGCCCTGCGCGCCCAGGTGCGGGAAAGCTGGAACATCGAGGAACTGGGCCAGCACTACAGCGAGTTCATCCGCCTGTTCCGCCCGTTGTGGCAGGCGATGAAGGACCTGGACGCGCCAAGCCCGCAGGACTGCTTCCTGGCGCGCACGCTGCTGATCCACGAGTACCGCCGCCTGCTGCTGCGTGATCCGCAGTTGCCGGACGAGCTGTTGCCGGGGGATTGGGAAGGCCGCGCGGCGCGGCAGCTGTGCCGCAACCTGTACCGGCTGGTGCAGGGCAGGGCGGAGGAGTACCTGGCCAGTGCGCTGGAGACGGCAGATGGGCCGTTGCCGGATGCCAACGAGAGTTACTTCAAGCGCTTTGGTGGGCTTGCTTGACAGGTGGTGCCCTGTAGGAACGGTCTTGCCCGTGCCTACAGGGGAGGGTGACGTTCTCAGCCACGCTGATCGAAGAAATGCCCCATCAGCTGCAACAACGGCCGGCGTCGGTTCTTCACCGCGAACTCCCATTCATGCGTCTGCGACGGCGCATGGCCGAGCTCATGCTCGCCCAGCAACTTCTGCACCTTGGCCAGGCGGTACCAGGGCACCGAGGGGAAGGCATGGTGGACGATGTGCAGGTTGAAGTTGAGGATCACGAAGCGCGACCACAGCGGCAGGCTCTTGCAGTCGTGGGACACGCCGTCCTGCTCCCAGAACTGCAGGCGATCGGCATCGCGGGCGAGCAGCGGGGCCTCGGCGTGGTGCGGCAGGTTGAGCAGCTCGACCATGAAGAACAGGAACACCCAGGTGATCAGGTAGAACAGCACCAGGTCCAGCAGGTGCCCCAGGCTCCAGGCCAGCACGGCCGCCGCCAGGTAGCCGGCCAGGTACAGGCGGGCGAAGCGGATCTCCTTGAGGATCCGTGGCGAACTGTCGCCCTTGGCCTTGGCGATGAATGGCGCGCGCCAGTTGAGCAGGAAGTGGTTGGCGGCGATCATCGGAATCCAGTGCTTCCAGACGAACTCCAGGGTGCGCTCCTGCTTCTTGGTCATCACCGAGAAGCGCTCGATCATGCCGCGGTTCTCCGGGTCGTTCAGCGGGTGCGCAGTCCAGGTGTGGTGGGCCATGTGGAAGCGCCGGCGGACCAGGAACGGCAGGGCGATCAGCCAGCCGTTGCAGTGGCCGATGAAATCGTTGAGCCGGCGGTTGGCCGAGGCGGCGCCGTGGGTCGCCTCGTGCATGATCAGGTAGAGCTGCACGGTGGCCAGACCTGCCAGCGCCAGGCCCAGCAACTGCAGGGCGGTGGAGTCGGCGAGCCACAGGTTCCAGGCCACCGCCAGCAGCAGCAGGTCGGCGACCCACAACATCACGGTCCAGGGTTCCCGGGCGCCGTCGGGGATCTGTTTTCTTACACTAAGCCATTGGTCCTTGGTCACTTGCTGAAACTCCGATCGGTTAGCTGGCGGCCCGGGAAACCGGGGCCGCGGGAAGGCTGCAGAGGTTGTTGGCCAGGTGCGCGTAGGCCAGGTCGAAGCGGGCGATGTCGTCATCGAAACCGTGGCTGCGCGGCGCCACGGCAAAGTCCTGGAACACCAGCTGGATGCAGTCGTAGCGGCTGCCGTTCTCCAGGTGCCAGGCCGGCAGGTAGGCGGTGATCGCAAAGCCCAGGCGGCGCAGGCTGGCCAGCAGCTCCAGCTTGTCGGCGAGGATCACCAGGCCGACGTACTCGGCCTGGGAATACTGACGCAGCAGCGCGCCCAGCTCGGTCAGCACGGCATGGGTCGAGCCATAGCGGCCGCATTGGCCCGACAGCATCAGCGCGGCGGCCTGCGGGTCGTGGCTGTAGCTGAGCTGGCCATGGCGTTCGGCGCCGGTCGGGCCGCTGAGGTAGGTGTCCGGGTAGCTGCCGGGGGCAACGGCAAGCTGCAGGGCGGGGTAGAGCAGCCTGCGGATATAGTCGGCGGCGCGGGTGGTCACGTACCAGGGGGCGACGTGCGCGAAGCCGGCCTGGGGTACAGGGTGGATGGCGGTCAGGTGATACTCGCGCAGGCCATCGACCTTGTCCGGGCCGCCGTCATGGCCCACCAGCACGGCGGGGCGGATCTTCTTCATGACACCGTGGCTGGCGATGTTGCGGGTAATGTAGAAGCCCAGCTCCATGGGCGCTGGCCGGTGCGTCTCGAAACCGAGGCGGACCAGGCTGGAGATGGCGCCGGACCTGCGCGCGTCAGGGTGAATCACACCGTGGCACACCTCCCACGACTGGTTCCACGGGCGGCGGGCGATGCAGCAGCAACCGGCCAGGTTGCCCTCGGCCTCGGCGACGAACCACTGCTGTTGCCCGCTGCTCATCGAGTGGCGGATGTAGGACGCACTCTGGCAGGGGTGGGTGGTCTGCCCATAGACCTGCTGGAACAGCGCGGCGAGGGCTTCGATATCGGCGGGGTTGGCCGGGCGATAGCGCAGTGTTTCGGTTTCCGGCAACGGCGCAACGGCCGTTTGCGGCGAACGGGTCGCAGTCATGACGCACCTTTTGTCTTTATTGAAGGCGAACGAAGGCAGTGACCGCCCAGGGCAGGTCACGGGCAGGTGTCGGTTTTGGCGCTGCGGTCAGTGGCGGGAATGTCGTCGGTTGACGGCGAAGCAGGCGGGGGCGAGCAAAAGGCAAGGCAGGGCGGGTTTGAACGGAGCGTCATCCGTGAGCATGGCCATTACGCAACTCCTGTACATGGCGGGGTTCTTGTCCGAGGCAAACAGAAATCCTTCCCGTTGCCAGGACACGGACTATAGAGCCACGCCATGGGCTGTCAAACGCACACGGAGGGTCGCCTGCGCGGTGGTCTCTGCGGGGCGGCCAAGGGGCGGATCAGCCCGCCCCCGGTTTTTCGGCACGCCAGCTTGCAGGGGCGCGCGTTGTAGGCACAGGCTTACATGCAAACGCCCGTAATGACGACTCGGCGTTCAGCTATCGCTGCCCTTGGGATGGGCGATGATGCGTTGCGGTTCGGCTTTTCCCAGGTCCGGCGCAGGCACCCTCAGAGGCTGGCTGGCAGTGCTGTAGACCTGGGTGCGAGTGGCCAGCCCGTCGACCAGGATACCTTGCAACGGTTGCCTGGCCGGTGGCTTGCCACGGGCCTTGAGATCGGCAATCACCTCGTCGACTAAGGCATCGATCTGCGTACTGTCCCGGTGGTGGGCGGTGGTGATCAGGTGCGCGGTGTCGCCCGAGGTGGCCAGGCAATGGCGTTTCCATACGTTGGCCGAGGGGCAGGGGAACACCACGGTGATCGAATTGGGATTGCGCCAGGCGTCGATCCCCGCGGCCCGCAGCCGGTCCACCGCATGCTGGGCCAGGTCCAGGCAGCGTTGGATACGTTCACGCCAGTCGTCCATGGAGCGGCTGCGCAGGGCGGCCCACATCATCAGCGGCGTGTGGCCGTTGCGCGAGCCGCTGATGGTCTGGTCGCGGGCGCTGATGTAGTCGACCTCCACCGAGATGCGTTCGACGTTGGCGCGCCGTGCCACGACGATGCCGCAGGGCATCGGCGAGCCGATCATCTTGTGCCCCGAGACGCAGATCGAGTCGATGCCGTCGGCGAACGAGTAGGGCTCGGGAGCGTCGACGAAGGGCAGGATCATGCCGCTGAGTGCCGCGTCGGCATGCAGGTAGTAGTCCTCCCGGCGGATGCCGGCCTGGGCCAGGCGCTGCTGGATGGTGGCGATGTTGTCAGTGGCGCCGCGCAGGGTGGTGCCGATGTTGGCGAAGATGATCGGGTGGTGCTCGCCGTCGGCCGCGATCCGTGCGACCAGGTCGTCGTAGTCCATCTCGCCATTGGCCTGGGACGCCACCACCTGGGCCTTGATGCGCAGCAGGCGGACGATCTTGGCCACCGAGTAGTGGGTGTCCTGGGAGTAGTAGAGCGTGGCGTCGGGGAACAGCTCGCGGGCCAGGTAGCAGCCGAACATGTTGCCTTCGGTGCCGCCGTTGGTGACGTAGCCCCAGCTGTCCTCGAAGGGGATGTGGAACAGTTCGGCGAAGAAGCGCATCACCTCGCGCTCGAAATCGAAGGAATTGAGCAGGTAGTTGCTGTACTCGTTCCAGTCGCCGCAGTTGTTGATGGAAAAGCGCATGAAACGGTGCAGCAGGCTGTAGTCGAAGTCGGCGGATTCGGGGTAGCCGACATTGAAGTACTGGTGGGTGAGGCAGTAGCGCCAGAACGCCTCGAGACGTGTGTGGTCGGCAGGTGAGAATGTCATGTCCAGCTCCATGGAGCGCGCCCGGCCGACCAGGGCCGGGCGCGTTGCGGGTGAAAGTCCTTGTCGGTGGCCGTGTCGGGCTCAGGCGGCCAGGGTGGCGCCGCCGTCGACCACGATGTCCTGCAGGGTCACGTGGCCGGCCTGCTCGGAGGCGAGGAACAGCACCACATGAGCGATATCGTCGGGCGTGGCGATCTTGCCCAGGGGCACGCCGAGCTTGAACTGCTGTGGCAGGCCGTCGATCAACTGCCGTTCTGCCGCCGGATCGCCCAGCATGCCGGCCAGCATCGGCGTGCGCGTCGAGCCCGGCGAGACCACGTTGCAGCGCACGCCATAGGGCGCAAGCTCGAGGCCCACGCAGTGGCTGAGGCTGACCAGCGCGGCCTTGGAGGCGCAGTAGGCGGCCATGTTCAGCCGCGGCACATGGGCTGCATTGGAAGCGACGTTGACGATGGCGCCGCGGCGCTGGCGGCGGAACACCGGGGTCCACTGGCGCATCAGGTAGAACGGCGCGCTGGCATTGACGTCGAGGCAGCGCTGCCAGTCTTCGCAGGACACCTCGTCGCTGAGCCCGAGCCGCAGCACGCCGGCCACATTGACCAGCACATCGAGATACTGCGCCTGTTCCTTGAGCCGGTCGCAGACCCGTTGCACGTCGGCCGGGTCGGTCAGGTCGACATGCAGCAGCGGGAACGGCACGTCGGCCTCCTCGCAATCCAGGCCGATGACCTCGGCGCCTTCCTCGACAAAGCGCTGCGCCACGCAGCGGCCGATGCCGCTGGCGGCACCGGTGACCAGCACGCGCCGGCCAGTGAAGCGGGCCATGGCCATCAGGCGGCCCCCCGCGCTTGCACCAGCGACCACCAGCCATCCAGCGTCGGCGTGTTGGCCAGCTCCTCGAAGCTGACGGCGATGCCGCGCTGCTTGAGCTCGGCGGCCAGTTTCATCACCTGCAGCGAGTCGAGGCCGTAGAAGATCAGGCTTTCCTGGGGGTCGAGCTCGCTGTCGTCCTCGATCATCTGGCGCACCCGGCCGTGCAGCCAGTCACGGGTAGTCACGCCCGCCGGCTGGGTCAGCAGGGTGGCGGTGTCGGTGACATGGCCGCAGCGGGTGGCCACGTACTTCAGGGCCAGGCGGTGCTCCTCCTCGGAGAAATCGGCCACCGCGTCGCCCACCAGGAAGGCCTGGATATCGTTCATGAAGGCGTCGGCGGCGGTGATCATGCAGCCGATATGGGCGTACACGCCGCCGATCAGCAGTTGGTCCCGCTGCCAGCCGCGCATGCGTTCGAGCAGGTCGGAGCGCTGGAAGGCGCTGTAGCGCCACTTGGTCAGCACGGTATCGCCCGGCTGCGGCGAAAGCGCGTCGATGATCGGTTGCTGTTCGGGGCTGGCCGCGGGCAGCCCCGGGCCCCACATGGCGTTGAGCAGGGCGCGATCCTCGGGCGGCTGTTCATGGGGCTGGGCGGTGTAGACCACCGGGATGCCCTGCGCGCGAGCCCACTGGATCAGCCGCGACAGGTTGTCCACCAGCGCGGTGAGCAGGGCGCCGTCAGGCTGGTAGAAGCGCAGGAAATAGCGCTGCATGTCGTGGATCAGCAGCACGGCGCGGGCCGGGTCGGGTTGCCAGGTGGTCTTGTTGGCCGGGTAGCTGGCCGGTTGCGGCATGGGGTAGTCGTGGATGGTTGGAATGGTCATGTCGGGTCCTTGGACGGTCAGGTGGTCGGGGCAACGGCGAGCAGCGCGCGCAGTTGCTTCTTGTCGATCTTGCCCACCGCGGTCAGCGGCATGGCGTCGATCAGCCGGATCCGGTCCGGGAGCTTGTATTCGGCGATGCCCAGGCCCATGAGGTGGCGGCGCAAGGCGATCGGCTTGAGTTGCGGGTTGCGCGAGACGATGAAGGCGCAGCTCTTCTCGCCGAGCAGTTCATCGGGCAGCGCCACCAGGGCGGCGTGGGTCACGTCGGGGTGCATGACGATCAGGTTCTCGATCTCCTCCGAAGCGACCTTCTCGCCGCCGCGGTTGATCTGGTCCTTGACCCGCCCGACGACCCGCAGGTTGCCGTCGGCGCTGCGCTGGACGATATCGCCGGAGTGGTAGAAACCGTCCTGGTCGAACACCTGGGCGTTGTGCTCGGGGCTCTTGTAGTAGCCGCAGAAGGTATAGGGGCCACGGGTGGCGAGCATGCCCGGCTCGCCGTCGGCGACCGGCTGGCCCTGTTCGTCGAGGATGCGCACCTCGTCCAGTTCGCTGATCGGCCGGCCCTGGGTGGTGAATACCTGTTCGTCGCTATCATCCAGACGGGTGTAGTTGACCAGGCCCTCGGCCATGCCGAATACCTGCTGCAGCTTGCAGCCCAGCACCTCGGGAACCTGGCGCGCCAAGGCCTCGGCGAAACTGGCGCCACCGACCTGCAGCAGGCGCAGGCTGCGCAGCTTGGCGGCGTGCCCGGGGGCGGCCTGCAGCCACAGGGCCACGGCGCTGGGCACCAGGGCGGCCATGGTCACGGCGTGGCGTTCGATCAGGGCGAAGCAGTGCAACGGCTCCGGGTTGGCCGCCATGACGATGCAGCCGCCGGCGTGCAGCACGCCCAGGCCACCGGGGGAACTGAGGGTGTAGTTGTGCGCCGCCGGCAGCGCGCAGAGGAAGCGCGTGTCGCTGTCGAGGGCGCAGATCTGCGCGCTGGCCCGCACGCTGTAGGCGTAGTCGTTGTGGGTGCGCGGGATCAGTTTGGGGGTGCCGGTGCTGCCGCCGGACAGCTGGAACAACGCCACCTCGCCGCACGGGCTGGGCGCGTAGTGGGTGCCGCGCACATCGGCGCTGGCGCTCCAGTCGTCGAGGGCATCGAGCATCAGCGTCAGCTTCGGGCGCAGGCCTTCCTTGGCCAGGTCGTCGAGGAACGCGTCATTGCGGAATACCTCATGCTCCGCCGAAGCGATCAGCAGGGCCGGCTGGATCTGCCGGGCAAAGGCGCCCAGCTCGTGCTGGCGGTGGCTGTACAGCGCATTGACCGGGGCGATGCCGGCCTTGAGCAGGGCGAACAGCACGATGTAGAACTCGGCGACGTTGGGCAGCTGCACCAGCGCAGTGTCGCCCTGGCCCAGGCCGTGGGCGGCCAGGCGCGATGCCAGGTTGGAGGCACGGCGTTCCAGTTCGCCGTAGCTGATGCGGCGCTCGCCGCAGAGGATCGCCGGGGCTTGCGGCTGCACGGCGGCGCGGGCGATCAGCAACTGGCTGAGCGGCTGGTCGTTCCAGTAGCCGGCGGCGCGATAGCGCTGCGCCCGGTCCGCGGGCCAGGGGGTGAATTCGATGGTCATGGGCATCTCGGAAAGCGGGTTTGAGGTCAATGGTCCAGGCCGCAGGCGCGCAGCATGGTGCCGAGCTTGGTCTGTACTTCGTTCCATTCGCTGTCGGGGCTGGAGGCCTCGACGATGCCGGCGCCGGCGAACAGGCGAACGCGCTGGCCGTTGAAGGTGCCGCAGCGGATGGTCACCACCCACTCGCCGTTGCCCTGGGCGTCGCACCAACCGACCATGCCGGTGAACAGGCCACGCTCGAAGGGCTCGACGAAGCGGATCAGCTGGCGGGCGCGCTCGGTGGGGTAACCGCATACGGCGGGGGTCGGGTGCAGGCGGCAGGCCAGTTGCAGGGCGTCGATATCGGCCGAGGCCAGTTCGCCCTCGATGCGCGTGGACAGGTGCCACAACGCGGCGGTGCTGATCAGCGAGGGCCGTTCGGGGACCTGCAGGCGGCTGCACAGCTCGCCGACGCGCTGGGCGATGTCCTCGGTGACCAGGCGGTGCTCGTAGTGGTCCTTCTCCGACGCCGCCAGCCATTGCGCATTGGCGCGGTCGGCCTCGGGGTCGGGCATGCGTCGCACGGAGCCGGCCAGCGGATTGCTGACGAAGGCGCTGCCTTGCTTGTGCACCAGCAGTTCCGGGCTCACCCCCAGCAGGGTGGAACCGTCGGCCAGGGGCACGCGGAAGTGGTAGCCCTCGCGGTTCAGTGCCTTGAGGTTGGCCTGCACCTGGGCCGTGTCCACGGGCGCGGCAAAGTGCAGTTCGCGCTGCACCGAGAGCACGGCCTTGCGCACATCGCTGTGCTGGAAGTTGACGATGGCGTGGCGCACGGCGCGCTTGAAACCGTGTTCGTCGGGGATGTTGGCCTGGTTGAGCAGAGCAGGCAGCGAGCCGGGCTGTACAGGAGCCGCGGCGCGCGCCTGCCAGGTATAGGCCTCGGGAATGTACAGGCTGGAAGCCTGGGTGGTGTCGAACGGGATAGCGCCGACCACGATGGGATTTTCCTGCCCGGCCTGGCGGGCGCGTTCGAAGGCCTGGTCGATGCTGCGCCGCAGTGCGCCACCGGCCAAGTGGCTGCCGTGGGCCGCGGTGTCGATGCGTTCGCTCAGGCCGCTGACGCTCAGCTCGCGCTCGCCGGATGTGAATGAAAAGCTCGAATCCTCTTGGTTGAGCGGCATGGTGTCCCTGTCTTGCAAACGCAGGGTGCCTGTCTTCATGAGTTGCCTCCTTGGCGATGGGTGAGAAAGAAAACCTTGAAATATAATCATTCTCGTTAGTAAATATGAGGACGCGAAACACATGGATTTGTCAACTACGCGGGTAAGCGATGAGAGAGTTAACTTCGATGCAGGCCGCCTGTTGGATCGGGCGGGATGCACATGCGGCACTGGGTGGCGTCAGCGCGCACCTGTACGCCGAGTTCGATGGCCGGGCCATCGATGTGGCGCGCCTTGCCGGCGCACTTGAGGCGCTGTACCGGGCGCATCCGATGCTGAGCCTGCGCATCGACGGGCAGGGGCTGCAGGCCATCGACGAAGCACAGCGCGCCCATCTGGAGCTGGAGGATTTCAGCGATCTGGATGGTCCAGCCGTGGAGCGGCGCCTGCTGGAGAAACGTCGCCAGTGGAGCCACCAGCGCCTGGACCTGGGTGCTGGCCAGGGTGCGCGCTTCGGCCTGAGCCTGCTGCCGGGCAATGCCAGCCGGTTGCACGTGGACACCGACATGATCGCGGTGGACCCGTCGAGCTTCCGGGTGCTGATGGAAGACCTGGCTCGCCTGTACGATTCGCCTGAAAGCGTTCTGCCGACCACGCCGAACTACTTCGACTGGCTGGACCAGGTGCGTGCCGATGCCGACCTGCGTGCCGCCCGCAGCCGCGACCGGGCATGGTGGCGAGCACGCCTGGCGCAGATCGCCCCAGCGCCCTCGCTGCCCTTGCTCCCTGCGGGGGCGGCACGCAGCGAGCGCTTTGCCGCTCGCCTTGAACCTGCGCAGTATCGTGCCTTGCAGCACGCGGCGCGCGCACAGCGGATCACCTCGTCGGCGTTGATGCTCGGGCTGTTCGCCACCGCCTTGGGTGAGCACACCGGCGATCGGCGCTTGCGCCTGAACGTCCCGGTATTCTGGCGCGAACCACTGCTGGAACCTGTACAGCGCATCGTTGGCGAGTTCGCCAACCTGGTGCTGGTGGACGTCGACTTCACGGGTATCGCCAGCCTTGCCGCGCTGTGCCGGGACCTGCATCGGCAGCTGGTGGAGCGCCTGGCGCACAGCGCCTATCCGGGCGTGGACCTGATGCGCGACCTGTCGCGCCATCACGGTACGCCGCAACTGGCACCGGTGGTGTTCACCGCAGGGCTGGACCTGCCTGGCGGCGAGCTGTTCTCCGAGCGGGTGAACCGGGTGTTCGGGCCGATGGACTGGGTGATCTCCCAGGGCCCGCAGGTGGCCCTGGACGCACAGGTGGCGCGGGCCGACGGTGGCCTGCTGATCAATTGGGACGTGCGCCTGGACGCATTGCCCGCTGACTGGGTCCAGGCACTGTTCGAGCGCTTCATCGCCCTGGCTGAGGCGGTGGCTGCCGACACGGGCGCGCTGCACCAGCCATTGGCGATTGCGGCGAGCCGGGATCGACCACTGAACACTCTGCAACAGGCCTACCTGCTGGGGCGTGGCGAGCATCTGCCGCTGGGCGGCGTGGCCATGCAGGAATTCCGCGAGTATCGCGGGCGCATGGACCTGGCGCTGTTGCGCCGCCGCCTCACGGACATGGTGCGCCGCCACGACAGCCTGCGCACCCGCATCGATGCCCAGGCATTGACCCAGTCGATAAGCGACCAGGTGCAGGTCAACCTGGAGGTGATCGACCTGCACGGGTTGACGGCCGAGCAGGTTCAGGCGCAGCTCGAGGTCCGTCGCGAGGACTATGCCCATGCGCTGTTCGATCTGGCCGGGCCGCCCTGGAATGTCACCGCCTTCCAGTTGCCACAAGGCGAGTTGGTGGTGTTCGTGCGCTTCGATGCGTTGATTCTTGATGGACGCTCCATCGCGACCTTGATGGTCGAGCTGTTCGACGGCCACTGCCAGCCGCTGACGGCCAGCGAGCCCACGGCGGCTGGCATCGACCAGAGCGAGGTGCGCAAGGCCGATGCCGAGTATTGGAAGGCAAAGCTGGCTGAGGTCGACGGCGCGCCAAGGCTGCCGTGGCGCCAAGCCTTGGACAAGGTCGGCGTGGCCCGGTACGCCCGCCAGCGCCAGGTAATCTCCGCCCAGGCGTTCAAGGCATTGAGCCGCGCAGGTGCGCGTGAGGGGCTGTTCAAGAACTCGACGATCATGGCCGTGGTGCTGGAAGTGCTCGGCCACTGGCTCGACGAAGGCAGCCTGTGCGTGGCGGTGCCGGTGGCGCCGCCCCAGGACGGCGCATTTGCCAACCGCTCCAGCTTCATCGCCGTCGATTGGCAGCGCGGCCTGCCCAGCCTGGCCGAGCGCGCCAAGCGACTGCAGGCCGATGTGCTGGAAGGCTTGCAGCATCTGGTGTTCTCCGGCGTGGACCTGGCCCGCCTGCTGTACGACAGCAACGGCCCGGGCCCGGCGCTACCGGTGGTGCTGACCAACGGCCTGTCCTGGCCGGTGGGCGCGGTCGATGGCCCGATGTACCTGAGCGCGGGCCTGACCCAGACGCCGCAGGTGGCCATGGACATCCGTTTCTGCAACACCGCCGAGGGCGGGTTGGCGTTCGAGATCGACTATGCCCGCGAAGCAATCGATGGCCGCTGGGTCGGACAGCTGCTCGTGGTCTTGAACCAGGCGGTGGCGCAATTGGCCGGGCAGGTTGCATTCGAAGTCCACGCACGGCAGTTCATCGACCTTGGCCACTACCGCCTGAACAGCAGCGAGGCGCAGGCCGAACCAGTCGATTTCCTTGGGCGCATCGCCCACAACCTGTTCGGCCCGGACAATGGACGCATCGCCTTGCTGCATGGCGAGCGGCGCATCAGCTATGCCGAACTGGGGGAGGGTGTGAAGCGCATTGCCGGGGCATTCCAGGCCCGCGGGCTGCGCCCCGGTCAGGTGGTCGCCATCTGCCTGCCACGCGGTCCTGAGCACACCATGACGACCCTGGCCTGCGCCCTGAGCGGGCTGGTCTGGGTACCGATCGACGCGGCCGCGCCCGAGGAGCGCCTGCGCTATCTGCTGGACAACTGTCAGCCGGCGCTGGTGGTCGACGCCGTCGCGCCACTGCTGGCCAGCCCTCCGGCAGCCCTGGACCTGACGGCTCTGGCGGCCTTGTCGGCGAGCACCGCGCCGGCCTACTACCTGTACACCTCCGGCACCACCGGCAAGCCCAAGTGCGTGGTGCTGAACAACCGCGCCACCGCCAATGTCATCGGCAGCACCTTGGCGCAGTGGCAGGTCAGCCGCGACGATGTGTTCATCTCGGTGACCCCGCTGCACCACGACATGTCGCTGTTCGACGTGTTCGGCAGCCTGTGCGCCGGGGCGGCGCTGGTGCTGCCCGAGCCCGGCGAGGAAAAGGATGCGCTGCGCTGGAACCAGTTGGTCAGGCAGCACGGCGTGAGCCTCTGGTGCTCGGTCCCGGCCATCCTCGAAATGCTCCTGGCCTGCCGTCAGGGTGATGGTCTGCGCAGCCTGCGCCTGCTGGCCCAGGGCGGCGACTACATCAAGCCGGCGGTGATCGCCGAACTACGCGAGCAACTGCCCGAGGCGCGGCTGGTGTCCCTGGGTGGCCCGACCGAGACCACCATCTGGAGCATCTGGCACGAAATCGGTGCACAGGACCGCGCCAGGGTGCCCTATGGCCGGCCACTGCCGGGCAACCGCTACTGGCTGCTGGATGAGCACGGCGCGCATTGCCCGCAGGGCGTCGCCGGGCGTATCCACACCAGTGGGGTGGGCTTGGCCTTGGGTTACCTGGAGGATGGCGAACTGGTGCAGAACGACTTCGTCGATGTGCTCGACGAGCACGGCGCGCCAGTGCGTGCCTTCCGTACCGGTGACCGTGGCCGCTACCGCGAGGACGGCGTGCTGCTGTTCGACAGCCGGGTCAATGGCTATGTGAAGGTGCGCGGCGTGCGGGTGTCGCTGCCGGACATCGAGATCGAGCTGATCCGCCATCCGGCGGTGCAGCAGGTGCTGGTGGTGGACTATGGCGACACGCAGCAGGGCGAGGCCTGCATCGGCGCGCTGTATGTAAGGCGCCATGGTGCGCCGCCCGGCACCGTGGCGTTGCGCGAGCATGCCCGGGCCCTGCTGCCGCAGTCCCATGTACCCACGCGGTTCGTCGAGGTCGACGCCTTGCCGTTGACCGCCAACGGCAAGCCGGACCGCAGGCTCGCCCGCGCCTTGCTTGAAGGTGACACCGGGCAGGCGCCGATAGCGGCGGCTTTGCCCAGCGATCCGCAGCGTCATGCCCAGGTGCTGGCGATCTACCAGCAGGTGCTCGGCGCCACCCAGCCGGCCAGGGATTTCCTGGCCATGGGCCTGCGGCCGCAGCACCTCAAACCGCTGGCGGCGCGCCTGGGCGAAGCCTTCGCGGTGCGCCTTTCGCCCGCGCAGTTGCTGCCATGTCGCACGGTGGAAGAGGTCGAGCGCCTGCTCGTCAACGCCCCCGTGTGAAACCACCGGCCTGAATCAATCGTCCTGGGCCTGGCCTGGGGCGCCAATCATCGTTCTTGGGAAATCATCGAGCATATGGACATCGCACACCTGGATATCGCCGGCATCGGCATCGGACCGTTCAACCTGGGCCTGGCCGCGCTGCTGTCACGCCACCCGCACCTGAGCTGCGCGTTCCTCGAGCGCAAGGCGCAGTTCCGCTGGCACGAGGGCCTGCTGCTGCCCGGCACCACCTTGCAGGTGCCGTTCCTGGCCGACCTGGTGACCCTGGCCGACCCGTGTCACCCGCTTAGCTACCTCAACTACCTGCACCAGCACGACCGCCTGTTCCAGTTCTACTACTACGACCACTTCCAGGTGCCCCGGCGCGAGTACGACCACTATTGCCGCTGGGCGGCGGGCCAACTGCCGGGCTGCCATTTCGGCGAGGAGGTCACGGGCGTGCGCTACGACAACGCCAGCGAACGCTTTGTCATCGACAGCGTGTCGGTGTCGGGCCTGGAGCGGCGCTACAGCAGCCGCGACCTGGCCATCGGCCTCGGCACCCGGCCGTGGTTGCCGGCCTGGGCGCAAACCCGCACCCAGGCGCCGTTACTGCACTCGGCGGAGTTCGGCAAGCGTCAGGGCGAGCTGGAGCAGTGCCGGCGCGTGGTGGTGGTCGGCTCCGGACAGAGCGCCGCGGAGTGCGTGCTGGCGCTGTTCAACGCGCTGACCCCGGAGCAGGTGGAGGCGGGGGCGTCGATCCACTGGATCACCCGCTCGGGAGGCTTCCACCCCATGGAGTACTCCAAGCTCGGCCAGGAGTGTTTCACTCCGGCGTACATGAACTACTTCCACACCCTGGCGCGGGACAAACGCCGGGAGATCGTCGCCCAGCAGGGCCTGTTGTACAAAGGCATCAGCTTCTCGACCATCGGCGCAATCTACGACCTGATCTACGAACGCTCCATCGGCGGGCGCGAGCCTGGGCTGACGCTGCTGTCCAGCTGTGACGTGGAGACGGTCGAGGACCTGGGCTCGGCGGGGCTGCGCATGACCTTCCGGCATAGCCAGTTGGAGCAACGGGCAACGCTGGAAGCCGACGCGATCGTCGCGGCGACTGGCTATGCCCATGCCTGGCCGCGGTGGTTCGAGCAGCTCAAGGGTTCGGTGCTGGCCACCGACGCGCACGGCGACTGCATCGTCGGCGAGGACTTCACCGCGCAGCGTTGCGATGGCGGCAGTGGCCGGGTGTTCGTGCAGAACGCCGAGATCTTCCAGCATGGCGTCGGCTCGCCGGACCTGGGGCTGGGGCCGGTGCGCAATGCGGTGATCGTCAACCAGTTGCTGGGCCGGGCGCAGTACCGGGTGCCGCAGCGCTCGTCGTTCCAGCGCTACGGGTTGCCGGAGACCTGAGAGGGCGCAACCACGGGCTTGATCGGCTCCCATGCTTGAGTGGGAGCGGGTCAAGCCCGCGATGGGCGCGTCAGGCCAAGCTGATCGAAGCCAAAGCCCGCCGGCCGCCATCCACCTCGGCCAACACACCGAACGCCGCCGAAATCATCGCGCACAGGCGCTCGACCTGAGCACCGCTGTAGCGATCGCTGCGGTAGGTGATCACCAGGCGCAGCGAGCGCTGGCCATCGAACACATCTTCCATGATCTCGAACTGCAGGCCGAACATCGACTCGCTCTTGTCCGGGTCGATCTGCTTGTAGCGGATAGCCCGGCCATCGGGTGCCTGCAGCGCGCCATTAAGGGCGTTGTTGGCGTGGATCTGCACATACACATCGAACATCAGGCCCTCGGCGGGGGTCATGCCCAGCGCCTGCTGGATGGTCTCCATGGGTACGTCGGCATAGGCCATCGAGTCGTTGATCATCCGCGTCACCTCGCCCAGCAACCCGGCCAGCGACTGTTCGGGGGCGAACTGCACGCGGTGGGCGACCATGGTGGTGAAGTAGCCGACGGTGTCGAAATACGCAGGGTCGGTGCGCCCGGACGCCGAGGTGCCGATCACCAGGTCCGGGAGGTTGCCGAGCTTGTGCAGCGACAGGGCGATGGCGGTGTAGATCACGCTGAACAGCGATGACTGATGCAGCCGGGCACTGGCGCCCAGTTGTTCCAGCATGCCGGGTTCGGGGCGCAGTTCCAGCCAGCGCGCACGCGTGGTCGCCTGGCCGGCGGGCAGCAGCGTGGCGTCATCACAGGCGGGCAGGGCGAGGCCGCGGGTGGCGTCGCGCAGCAGCTCGGTCCAGTACGCCAGGTGGCGCGGGTTCGGGCCCTGGGCACTCTGGGCCAGGGCGAATTCGTGGAAGGTGCGCGCCGCCGCGGGCCATTGCGGCGCCCGGTCCTGGGCGCGGGCCAGGTAGGCCTCGGCCAGTTCGGCCATGAGCACGTTCAGAGACCATTCGTCGATGGCCATGTGGTGGACCAGGAACGACAGCACCTGGTGGCCACTGTGCGGGTCACGCAGCATGCGCAGCCTGAGTGGCAGTTCGCGGGCCAGGTCGAAGCGGTGCTTCGCCTCGCCGGCCAGGCTCGTGCCGGCGCTTTCGGCGCTGTTCCAGAACCACTTGAAACGGCCCAGCTCGGCCAGCGGCACGATGCGCTGGCAGGCGTCGTCGCCCTCGCCATGGTAGGTGGTACGCAGGCTGGCATGGCGCTCCAGCAGGTCGGTGAAGGCCTGTTGCAGCAGCGCCTCGTCCACCGGGTCGTGGAAGTCCAGGGCAAACGGCAGGTTGAAGAGGGTGCCGTAGTCGAAGGCCGCGCAGGCGCGCCACAACGACGCCTGGGCCAAGGCCATCGGCGCCTGCTGGATATCCCTGGCCTGATCGCTGGCCTGGCTGGCTTGCCCTTGGCTCAGCTTGGCGCGGCTGGCCAGCGCCGACGCGCTGGGCGAGGCGAAGAAGTCGCTGAAGCGCAGTTCGATGCCATGCTCGCCCTGCAAGCGCCCGATGATCCGGGTGGCCAGCAGCGAGTGGCCGCCCATGTCGAAAAAGTCATCGTCCAGGGTCATGCCAGGCTCCGCCAATGCGTGGCGGAATGCGTCGAGGATGCGTTGCGCGATGTCCGTCGAGGGCGCCTGCGACAATGGTTCGAGCACCAGTGGCTGGTCGCCGGCCTGGGCGTCATAGGCGGCGCAGATGCGTTCGAGCAGGGCTTGCGGCGACTGACGCAACACCGCATGGCAGAGCAGACCGAGCGCAGCCTGGTGATCGCCGGCCAGCAGCAGGGCCTCGAACGGCGGCTGCGTGGTGGAATCCCAGGGCGCCACCTGACGCGCCCGCAGCAAGGCGTCCATGCCCTCGGCCGTGCTCCGCTCGATACGCAGGCACGGGTACCAGCCGGGTTCCTGGGTCTTGTACAGGTCGCCGTCATCGCTGAAGTGGTAGCGGCTGTTCAGGCCCGGCGTGGCTTCGACCACCGCCTGCACGGCCAGGGCCAGCAGCGACAGGTCGGCCGTGGGCCCAAGGCGCCAGGCGCCCAGTTGCCGGTGCAGCTGCTCGGGTTGCTGTTGCTGGGCGAACCAGGCGAGTTCTTCGTGTTCATCCAGGGCCTGGGGCGAGGGTAGGGTGGTGTTGCGTTCCAACATGGTTAGCTTCCTGCTGTTCGATCGATCAAGGCCCGCGTCGGCCTTCACTGCCATCCGTGGATCGCGGTGAGTGGCCGCGCAGAGGGTTCGCACCATCGGGGTGCATTGCGTGAATCCCGAGGATTCGTTATGGTGAGAAAGATGCAAATAATTATCATCTAGATTGGCGCACGTCAAAGGAAGCCGTCTGGAATGCACCACGCTCAGGGAGAGGTACCGTGGACAACGGAACGTTCGCGCTTCGTCAACAGCTGCAAAAGCTGTATCAGGATCATCACGGCTGGTTGTGCGAGCTGCTGCGCCGCAAGCTGGGCAACGCGGTGGACGCGGCGGACCTGGCCCACGATATCTACCTGCACCTGATGAACAAGGGCCAGGTGCCGACGGCGGAGCAATCGCGCTGCCACCTGACGCAGATCGCCAACGGCAAGGTCATCGACCTGTACCGCCGCCGCCAACGTGAAACCCGCTACCTCGAGGACCATGGCCTGCAGCCCGAGCCGCGGGTGCCGTCGGAAGAGGCGCGGGCGCTGGTGGTCGAGGCCCTGGGCGCGATCGACAGCGCCCTGCAGCGGCATTCGCCCAAGGCCCGCCAGGCCCTGCTGTTGTGCCGGCTCGACGGCATGGCCCATCGCGCCATCGCCGCCGAGTTGCGGGTATCGGTGTCCTCGGTCGAGAAGTACATCGCCGCCGGCGTGCGCACCTGCAGGCGCTACCGCACCGGCAGTGGCGCCTGAGGGTGAGCATTGTTTTTTGCGGGTTTGCCCGCCTCGAGCGGAATACAGGTTGAGAAGGACTGGCTGGTCGGGCGCCCAAGTGGCTGCCCGGTCTGCTCTTCGTGCTGAAAAGGAGCATTCATGAGTGTTGAACAAGGGGTGGCGGTGCAGAAGCCCGCCAAGGGGCCGGTCGCCGCAGTGCTGGCGCCGATTCGCGGGCGCTTGATCGTCGCCGGGTTGCTCGCCGCGCTGGGCGCCATGCTCAGCCTGGCGCCCCTGGCCGCGATCGCCGAGGTCGCCCGGCTGGCGTTCGCCGAAGGGCAGGGCGTCGCGCAGGCCTGGCCGGTGATCGTGCTGGGGCTGGGCTGCCTGTTCGTCGGCATGGCTTTGATTTCGCTGGGCGACCTGGTGGCCCACCTGGCCGACAACCAAATCACCGGCACCCTGCGCCTGGCAATCATCCGCCGCCTGGCACGGGTACCGCTGGGCTGGTTCACCAGCCGCGCCTCCGGCGAGGTGAAGCAGGCCATGCAGGACGATATCGGCATCCTGCACAGCCTCACCGCGCACTTCTACACCACCCTCGGACGCAGCGCCGGGGCAGTGCTGGCATCGATCGTCTACCTGTTCGCCATGGACTGGCGCATGGCGCTGGTATCGATGCTGCCGTTCCCGCTGTTCTTCCTGTTCTTCGCCCGTGCCCACCAGGCCAGCGCCCGCAACATGCAGGCCTTCGGCGCCGGCATGGGGCGGATCAACCAGGCGGTGGTCGAATTCGTCAACGGCATCCCGGTGGTCAAGGCCTTCGGTGGCCAGCGCAAGGCGCATGGCAGCTACCGCGAGGCGGTGGACGCCTTCGCCGCGGCCTTCACCGACTTCACCCGGCCGCTGGTCAGCGCCATGGCCAACGCCAATGCGATGATCGCGCCGGTATCGGTACTGGGCGTGGTGCTGGCGTTCGGCACGCTGTTCGTCGGCCTGGGCTGGATCACCCCGGTGCAGGTGCTGCCGTTCGCCCTGGTGGCGCCGGGCATCTGTGCGCCGCTGCTGTTGCTGGCCTATATCACCCACGACCTGAACAACGCTACCGGTGCCGCTCAGCGCGTGCAGGCGCTGCTGAACACGGCGGTGCTGGAGACCGACGCCCAGGGCGTCGGCAAGCTGCCGACCGATGCGCGCATCGAGGTGCAGGGCCTGGGCTATCACTACGACCCGCGCAATCCGGTGCTGAGCGAGGTGTCGTTTACCCTGGAACCGGGCACGGTCACGGCGGTGGTCGGTGCCTCGGGCGCCGGCAAGTCGACCCTGGCGCGCCTGCTGCTGCGCTTCTTCGACCCCAGTGCCGGGCGTATCACCCTGGGCGGCGTCGACCTGCGACAGATCGACAGCGCGCAACTGTACCGGCGCATCGGCTTTGTCCTGCAGGACGTGCGCCTGATCCATGCCAGTGTGCGCGAGAACATTGCCCTGGGCCGGCCTTCGGCGAGCCAGGAGCAGATCGAGGCGGCGGCGCGGATTGCCAATATCCACGAGCGCATCCTCGCCCAGCCGCGTGGCTACGACGCGGTGATCGGCGAGGACGTGCAGTTCTCCGGCGGCGAGCTGCAACGGCTGAGCATTGCCCGCGCGGTGCTGCTCGACCCGCCGGTGCTGGTGCTCGACGAGGCCACCGCGGCGGCCGACGCCGAGAACGAAGTCAAGCTGCAACAGGCGCTGTCGCGCTTCGCCCGGGGGCGCACGCTGCTGGTGATCGCCCATCGCCTGGACACGGTGATGCACGCCGACCAGATCCTGGTGCTGGACCAGGGCACCGTCGCCGAGCGCGGCAATCACGACGAACTGCTGGCCCGTCGCGGGCTGTATGCCCGCTTGTGGGCCGCCGGCGGCTATGCGAAGACGCGGGCGACCGCGCAGGTGGAGGAGCACTGATCATGTTGGGGACTTTCGTTCGACTGCTCGGCGACGACGCCGTGTTCCTGCGCCGCTACATCCGCCTGGCGCTGGTGTATGGCGTGCTGTGCGGGCTGACCATCGTCACCCTGGTGCCGATCCTGCGCCACCTGCTGGGCAATCAGCTGGAGGCCGCTGGCCAGTGGCTGGCGCTGCTGGCCTTGGGCGTAGTGGTGTGCTGGTACCTGCGGCGCCGGGTGGAGAAGGCCGGCATCGCCGTGGGCATTGCCGTGCTGCGCGGTGGCCGCCAGCGCCTGGGCGAGCATGTCGGCACGCTGCCGGTGGGCTGGTTCAATGCCGCCAACACCGCGCGCCTGAGCCATGTCACCACCCAGGGCATGATGGAGATCGCGCAACTGCCGGCCCATGTGTTCACGCCGCTGTTCACCGGGGTGGTGACGCCGCTGGTGATCCTCGTTGCGCTGTTGCTGGTCGACCTGCGCCTGGGACTGGTGGCCCTGGTCAGCCTGCCGCTGCTGGCCCTGGTGATGCTGGCGACAATGCGCCTTGGCCAGCGCTCCGACCAGCGCTACCAGCGCGACACCGCGCAGACCAGCCAGCGCATGGTCGAGTTCGCCCAGGCGCAGTCGGTGCTGCGTGCCTTCAATGGCGAGCAGGGCGGAACGCGCTTCCTGGAGCAGGCCGTGGCCCAGCAGCAACAGGCGGCGCGCAAGCTGATCCAGCTGTCGGCGCTGTCGTCGGTGCTCAACGTCTGGGCGGTGCAGGCCAGCTTCGCCGCGTTGCTGGTGGTCGCCACGCTGTGGCTCGGCGAGCAGGCCGGCGCGGGCTTCGACAACGCAACGGTGATCGCCACCCTGGTTGCGCTGGTGCTGGCGACCCGTTTCATCGACCCGCTGCTGGATGTGGCCGGCTACAGCGAGGTGCTGCGCGGTACCCGCGGCCAGTTGCAGGCGGTAGCCGAGCTGCTGGCCGTCGAGCCGCTGCCCGAGCCCGCCGCACCGCAGCCGCCGGTCGACGGTTCGGTGCAGCTGGAGCAGGTCGGATTCCGCTACGGCGACGACCAGCCAGAGGTGCTGCGCGAGGTCAGCCTGGACATCGCGCCCGGCAGCATGACGGCGCTGGTCGGCGCATCGGGTTCGGGCAAGACTACCCTGGTGCGCCTGATCGCCCGTTTCTTCGACGTCACCCAGGGCCGGGTCAAGGTCGGCGGGGTGGATGTGCGGCAGATGTCCGCCGAACAGCTGGCCGGGCAGATCAGCCAGATCTTCCAGGACGCCTACCTGTTCCAGGGCAGCATTGCCGACAACATCCGCCTGGGCAAACCCGACGCCAGCGAGGCCGAAGTGCTCGAGGCGGCGCGGCTGGCCGGGGTGCAGGAGATCCTCGAACGTCTGCCCGAAGGCTTGCACACGCCAGTGGGCGAGGGCGGTGCGCGTCTGTCCGGCGGCGAACGCCAGCGCATTTCGATTGCCCGCGCGCTGATCAAGGACGCGCCGATCCTGCTGATCGACGAGGCCACCGCGGCGCTGGACGCCGAGAACCAGGCGGCCATCGCCGAAGCGCTGGCGCGGTTGCGCGGCAAGCGCACGCTGATCGTCATTGCCCACCAGCTGTCGACGGTGGCCATGGCCGACCAGATCGTGGTGCTGGACGAGGGGCGTATCCGCGAACAGGGCGCCCATGCCCAGCTGGCTGCCGAGGGTGGCTTGTACGCGCACTTCCTCGAGCAACGCAGGGCCGCCAAGGGCTGGCGCATCGGTGAGGCCGCAGGCGATGGAGTGACCGCTTGAGTCGGTTGTTGCTGCCAACACTGTTGTTGCTGCTGTGTGGCGTTTCACTGATGGTCGGGGCCAGCGAGATGTCCTGGTCGGCCTTGCTGTCGGCCTCCGACGATGCCTGGCTGACCCTCACCGCCAGCCGCCTGCCACGCCTGGCGGCACTGGTGCTGACGGGTGTCGGCCTGTCGATCTGCGGGGTGATCCTGCAGCAGATCGTGCGCAACCGCTTTGTCGAGCCGGCCACCTGCGGCGGACTCGACGCGGCCAAGCTGGGCATCCTGGTGGCCCTGACCGTGCTGCCGGGTGCCGGGGCCACCGGGCGCATGCTGTTTGCCCTGGTGTTCTGCCTGCTGGCGAGCCTGGCGTATGTGGCGATCATTCGCCGCATACGCTTCACCAACCTGGTGCTGGTGCCAGTGATCGGCCTGATGTACGGCAGCGTGCTCAGCGCCATCGCCGAGTTCCATGCCTATCGCCACAACATCCTGCAGAGCATGCAGGGCTGGCTGCTGGGCGACTTCTCGCGGGTGATCGAGGGCAACTACGAGATCATCTACCTGATCCTGCCGATCGTCGTGCTCACCTATCTATATGCCCAGCGCTTCACCGTGCTGGGCATGGGCGAGGGCATGGCTACCAGCCTCGGCCTGAACTACGCGGCCACCGCGATCCTCGGCCTGGTGCTGGTGGCGGTAACGGTGTCGGCCACGGTGATCACCGTGGGCGCGATCCCCTTCGTCGGCCTGGTGGTGCCGAACCTGGTGGCGTTGCGCTACGGCGAGAACCTCAAGCGCACCTTACCCATCGTCGCCATGTGCGGCGCGGCGTTGCTGCTGGCCTGCGACATCCTCGGCCGGTTGTTGATCCACCCCTACGAAGTGCCCATTGGCCTGACCGCCGGCAGTGTCGGCGGTGTGCTGTTCCTGGTGCTGATCCTGTGGAAGTGCAAATGATGCGCCGCGCCGCCTGGTTGTTGCTGCCGGCCCTGGTGCTGGCGTTCCTGTTGCTGGGCTCTGGCCTGGACTTCAGCTACGTGATCCCCAAGCGCCTGGTGCGCCTGGGCGCGATCGTGGTGGCCGGGGTGTGCATCGCCTTGTCCTCGGTGATCTTCCAGACCCTGGCCGGCAACCGTGTGCTGACCCCGGCGATCATGGGCTACGAAGGCATCTACCTGCTGTTCCAGGCCGTGCTGGTGCTGTGGCTGGGCACCGGCAGCGTGGCGCTGCTCGGCGCGCAGGGCAACGCGCTGCTGTCGATGGCGTTGATGCTCGGCTACTCGTGGCTGCTGCAGCGCTGGCTGCTGCGCGAGGGGCGCGGGGATGTCTACCGCCTGTTGCTGCTGGGGCTGGTGCTGACCATGGTGCTGGGCACCTTCACCCAGTTCATCCAGCTCAAGACCAGCCCGGGGGAATTCTCCATCCTGCAAAGCCTGGGTTATACCTCGTTCAACCGCGCCCAGCCGGCCCAAGTGCTGTACTCGGGCCTGCTGGTGGCGGCAGTGGCAGTGCTGGTGGCGCGCGGCACGCGGGTGCTCGACGTGCTGGCGCTGGGCCGCGACCAAGCCATTGCCCTGGGCCTGGACCATGGCCGCTGCCTGCGTCTGCAGATGGCGCTGATCGCCGTGCTGGTGGCGGTGTCCACCAGCCTGGTGGGGCCGACCGCGTTCATGGGGGTGTTCGTCGCCAACATCGCCTACGCCCTGGCACGTAGCGCCCGGCACCAGGTGATCCTGCCACTGGCCTGCGCCGTGGCCATCGGCATGTTCCTGCTCGCCCAACTGCTGGTCGAGCATCTGTTCAACTACCGGACCAGCGTGAGCATCCTCGTCAACCTGGTGTGCGGCGCGTACTTCCTCGCGCTGATGGTCCGTACCCGAGGCACCCCATGATCACCCTCGAACACCTGCACAAGGCCTATGGCGACAAGACCGTGCTCGAAGACGTGAGCCTGGCTTTCCCGGCTGGCCAGGTTACCTCGCTGATCGGCCCCAACGGCGCCGGCAAGAGCACCTTGCTGATGTGCATGGCCCGACTGCTGCCGGCAAGCCGCGGGCGCATCCTGCTCGACGGCCAGGACATCGGCCGCATCGCCATTGCCGACTACGCCCGCCGCGTGGCCACCCTGCGCCAGGTACTGGACTTCAACCTGCGCCTGACCGTCGAGGAACTGGTCGCCTTCGGCCGCTTCCCCTACAGCCGCGGGCTGCTGACCGCCGACGACCACCTGGTAATCGACGAATCCCTGGATTTCCTGGGGCTGCAGCCGCTGCGCCGCGCCTACCTCGACGAACTCAGCGGCGGCCAGCGGCAGATGGCCTTCCTGGCCATGACCATCGCCCAGCGTACCGACCTGTTGCTGCTCGACGAGCCGCTGAACAACCTCGACATGAAACACGCGGTGCAGATCATGCAGGCGATCCGCAGGCTCTGCGACGAGCAGGGCCGTACGGTGATCCTGGTGGTGCATGACATCAACTTCGCCGCTAATTACTCCGACCACATCGTCGCCATGAAGCAGGGCGCGGTGCACAGCCACGGGCCGGTCGCCGAGGTGGTCAACGAGGCCAACCTGCGCGCGTTGTTCGGCCTGGCGTTCGAGATCCTGCCGAGCGCGCAGGGTTTCGTCTGCAACTACTTCAACCCATCACTATCGAGAGAGCTGGTATGAACGGAATCTGCAAGATACTCCTGGCCGCCGCCGTGGCGGCCGCGTTGCCGGGCTGCGACCAGGCCCCGCAGGAGCAGGCGCGCGCCGCCAGCGCCGACTACGCCCCGGTGAAGGTCGAGCACGCCCTGGGCACCACGCTGGTCGAGCACCAGCCGCAACGCGTGGTGGCCTTCGACATGAGCGAGCTGGACACCCTTGACCAGCTCGGCGCGCCGGTGGTCGGCATCGCCAAGGACTATGTGGCGGGCTTCCTGGCCAAATACCGCGATGACCCCAAGGTGGCGGACGTTGGCACCACCATCCAGCCCAACCTCGAACGCCTGCATGCGCTCAAGCCCGACCTGATCCTGATCTCGCCGCTGCAGGCGCAGAGCTACCAGGAACTGAGCCAGATCGCGCCGACGGTGCACTACGACATCGACATGGACAACCGCCAGGGCAATGTCATCGACACCGCCAAGCAGCACCTGCTGACCGTCGGGCAAATTCTCGGCAAGCAAGACTTGGCCCGGGAAACCGCCGCGCGCATCGATGCCAAGGTGGCCCAGGTGCGCAAGGTGACCGACGGGCGCCCGGAAAAGGCGCTGGTGGTGCTGCACAACAACGGCGCGTTCACCGCCTACGGTGTGCGTTCGCGCTACGGCTTCATCTTCGACACCCTCGGGGTCAAGCCGGCCAGCGACGACATGCAGGCTGGCCTGCATGGCCAGCCGATCTCCAACGAGTTCATCCACCAGGCCGACCCAGACATCCTCTACGTGATCGACCGCACCGCGGTGATGGAGCGCCGCGCCGCGCTGGACCGCGAGACCCTGGACAACCCGCTGCTGCGCCAGACCAAGGCGTGGAAGAACGGCCATGTGGTATTCGTCGATCCACAGACCTGGTACCTGTGCACCGCCAGCGTGACCTGCCTGGAGCGGGTAGCGGACGAGGTGGTGAAGGGATACCAGCGCTGAGCCCCCGCTTTGGTCCCTGTGGTGGTTAAGCCGATAGTGGCCAAGTGACTGTAATTTCTGTTGAGGGATTCGCCGACTCGTACGGAATGACTAATGAGAAACATTACCATTGCGTCCAGAAAGGAATCCCTCATGCCTCCACTGCAACATCCCCAGGCACCGAAACTGCCCCGCAGGGCCTTGCGCATGGCCGTGCTGCTGGGCATGGCCGCCATCGCCGGCAACGCCTTCGCGCAACCGCCACGCAGCACCTCCTCGGCACAGCAGCAAACCCCCGATGTGAAGGAAGAGGGCCTGACCCTGCCGGAAACCCTGGTGCAGGAAACCCGTGACGCCCTCGGTGCCCCGCCACCGGAATATGCCGGGGGCCAGGTTGGCTCGGGCAGCCGGGTAGGGCTGATGGGCAACAAGGACTTCAGCGAAACCCCGTTCAACGCCATCAGCTACACCAAGGAATACATCGAGAACCGCCAGGCCCAGGATATCGGCTCGGTGATCGGTGCCACCGATCCGTCGGTCTACGTGCCGAGCAAGCGCGGCATCTTCGAGACCTTCTTTATCCGCGGTCTGTACAGCACCGGCAACGACATCACCTTCAACGGCCTGCCGAGCATGGCGCCGAACATGCGCGGTTCCACCGAGCTTGCCGAGCGTATCGAAGTACTCAAGGGCCCGTCGGCGCTGCTCAACGGCATGCCCCCCGACGGCAGCGTCGGCGGCAGCATCAATATCGTGCCCAAGCGTGCCGGCGACGAGCCCCTGGCCCGGCTGACCGCCTCCTACGAGTCCGATGGCCTGGCGGGTATGCATGCCGATATCGGCCGCCGCTTCGGCGACCAGAAGCAGTTCGGCGTGCGCTTCAATGGCGTCTACCGCGACGGCGACACCCCGGTGGACGACCAGCAGCACCGCATGCAGCTGTCGTCCCTGGCCCTGGACTGGCGCGGCGAGCGGGCGAGGGCGTCGCTGGACTACTACCACCAGCGCGAACGCATGGACGGGGTCAACTATTTCGGCATTGCCTCGATCAGCCCCGGCGTGACCCACCTGCCCAAGGCCAAGAAGGGCGATCACTCGCTGGCCCCGGAGTGGGGCTACACCGTCAACGACACCGATACCGTGGTGCTGCGCGGTGAGTACGACCTCAACGACTCGCTCACCGCATTCGCCGGCTGGGGCCATAGGGAAGGGGGCTACAACGCGCTGATGACCAGCGGTATGCTGCTCAATGATGCCGGCGACATCTCCGCCACACCGATCCGCTCGGCTCGAGATGGCGAGCAGAAGTCCGGCGAAGTCGGCCTGCGCGGGCGCTTCGCCACTGGCCCGGTCGACCACGCCTGGTCGCTGGCGGCAACCCGCTACGACTCCGAGAACAGCTTCAAGGACAAGCGCCTGCCGACACGCATCCTCACCAACTACTACAACCTGGACTATGGCCCGCGCCCGGAGATCGGCGAGTACGGCAACGTCACGTCGCGCATGCGCGCCCGACTGAGCAGCGAAGCCTTGCTCGACACGATGTCGTTCCTCGATGACAAGGTGCAGTGGACCGTCGGCGCTCGCCACCAGAACGTGCGCGCGTCGAACTACGACGGCAACCACCAGCGTACTTCCAAGGCCTACGATGAAAGCCGGGTTTCGCCGGCCACGGCCTTGCTGGTCAAGGTCACCGACGAACTGTCGCTGTACGGCAACTACATCGAAGGCCTGAGCCAGGGCGGCATCGCCCCGGACAACGCGCGCAACGCCGGCGCGATCATGGCGCCGTACCAGACCAAGCAGTACGAACTGGGCGCCAAGCTCGACCTGGGCACCTTCGCGCACACGGTAAGTGTCTACCAGGTGAAAAAGCCCAGCGCCTATACCGATCCGCTGACGCAGATCTACGGCGTGTACGGCGAACAGCGCAACCGTGGCCTGGAATGGTCGTTCTTCGGCGAGCTCGAGCCGGGCCTGCGCCTGCTGGGCGGTGCGTCCTACACCAAGGCCGAGCTGAGCAAATCGATACGCAAGGAAAATGAAGGCAACCAGGCCACCGGCGTGCCCAAGGTGCTGGCCAAGCTCGGCGTCGAGTACGACCTGCGCGAGATGCCCGGGCTGACCCTGACCGGCAACGCCAACTATGCCGGCCGACGCTATGCCACCGATGCCAATAACCTGTCGCTGCCGTCCTACACGATTTTCGATCTCGGGGCCCGGTATACCCTGAAGCTCTCGGACAAACCGGTAACCTTGCGTGCCACCGTGCAGAACGTGACCAACAAGGCCTACTGGATCGGCTCGTGGAACGGCGGCGACGGCAGCGGCCTGTCTGGTGGGCTGGGCACGCCGCGGTCGTTGTTGTTCTCCACCTCGGTGGATTTCTAGCCAACTCCACACTGGCTGCGTGGGAGCAGCGGTGAGCTGATGCGACTTGCCCCGCGACCACCGGCGCGGCCGGTGCCACGCTCACAGTGCGTCCGGAAACTCTTCGCGCAGGCTGCTCCCCAGCCAATCCATGAACCACAACGCATCGGCACTCGGCGGCTGGGGTGGCGTCAGCAACTGATAGCTCTCCAGCGCCACGGCCTGCTCCACGCAACGCACCAGGCTGCCTTCGCGCAGTTCACGTCCGACCAGCACCTCGGTGGCCAAGGCGATGCCGTGGCCGCGCTGGGCCAGGTTCAGGACGATATCGTTGCTGATATGCGAAGTATCGGCCTTGACCCGCACCCTCAGGCCATTGGCGGCGAACCAGCTGTTCCACCAGGTGCCGTCATCGACATGGATCAGCCGCAAGGCGGGCAGGTCGGCAGCGCTCAACCCTGCGGGCAACTGCGCCAGGTAGCTCGGCGCGCAGACCGCGAACACCTTCGGGCGGATCAACACCTCGCGTACACCACTCAGCTCACCCGGCAGGCCGAAGGCGATGCCCAGGTCCGCCTGGCGGGCATCCACGCTGGTGAACGTGGCATTGGGCTCGATGGCGATCCTCAGGTCCGGGCGCAGGCTGCGCAAGGTGTCGATGCGCGGTGTCAGCCAGCGTGAGGCGAACGCTGGCACACAGAGGATGCGCAGCCAGCGCTCTTCACCACGTTGCCCCAGGCGCGCACCGGCGTCGGCGAGGATCTGCAGCGCCTGCGCTGCGGCCTTGTAGTAATGGGCGCCGGGCAGGGTAAGGGTCACCCCGCGCGGGGAGCGCTCGAGCAAGCGTACACCCAGCCAGTCCTCGAGGTTTTTCACATGCCGGCCGATCGCCGGCTGGGTCACGTGCAGCGCCTGGGAAGCCGCGACATAGCTGCCCAGGCGGGCAGCGGCCTCGAACGCGCGCACGGCGTTGAGCGGGGGCAGGCGATCTTCGGCCATGGGCATTCCTTGGTTGTTAGTTTTTTTAATAGTGAAGGCAAATTTATTGTGCTTTTCCCGCTGGCTCAAGTTGCAGACACTCGGGGCAGCGTATTTCCGCGCTTTTCGAGGAGCCCTCCGATGCGGCCAATAACAATAAAGAAGTCGTTCAACGGTCTTTCCATCCTGGCACTGGCACTCGCCGCACTGGCCGGCGCGGCCCAGGCGGCCGACAGCCAGGGGGCCTGCGGCGTGCCGGGGCTTGAGCCTTGCCCGCAGCCTTTCGACAAGGTGCTGCCGGCGGCCAAGGACATGCTCACCTGGGACCAGGACACCCGGGTCGTGGGCTTTCGCAACACTTATCGCCTGTACGGCGGCGATGTCTTCGCCCCGCGCGGCGCCATGCCATACCCATTGCCGCAGGCCAGTCACAAACTGAGCGACGTGCAGTACCAGTTGGCCGGCAAGCCCCATAACCTGGCGGACTACCTGGCCAACCAGAGCGTGACCGGCCTGCTGGTGCTCAAGGATGGCAAGATCGCTTATGAACACTACGGCAAGGGCAACACCCCGCAGACCTTGTGGACATCGCGCTCGGTGGCCAAGTCGGTGGTCAGCGTGCTGGTGGGCATCGCCGTCAAGGAAGGCAAGATCCACTCGCTGGATGACAGGATCAGCCGCTATGTCCCGGAGCTGGAAGGTTCCGAGTGGCAGCACGTAACCCTGCAGCAGCTGTTGCAGCACACCTCGGGCGTCGTCTGGGACGAGAACTACGCCTCGAAGGATTCGGACTTCTCGCACATGACCCAGTGCGAGGCCACCGCCGATCCCTATCACTGCGTGCTCGACCTGGTGCGTTCGGTCAAGCGCAAGCCCGGGGTCAAGCCGGGCGAGGTCTGGTCGTACAACACCGGCGGTGCCTGGCTGGTGGGCCGGGTGCTGGAAAACGCCACCGGCATGACCATCGCCGAGTACCTGCAGAGCCGCGTGTGGAGCCGCTACGGCATGCAGCAGGCCGGGGTCTGGCATGCGCTGGTGCCCGGCAAGGTGGACATGGGCGGCCACGGTTTCAATGCCACGTTGCGTGACTGGGGGCGGTTCGGCCAGTTCGTGCTGAGTGGCGGACAATTGCCGCAGGGTGAAAAGCTGCTCCCGGACGACTGGATCGCGCGCTCCACCCACTGGACCCAAGCCAAGGGCTCAGTGACAGCCGCCGCGCCCAAAGGTCAATACGGCTACCAGTGGTGGTACAACGCCCCGGCCCCGGACAGCGATGCCGAACCCAAACGCACCGACACCAGCGACCAGACGTTCTGGGCCCTGGGCATCTTCGGCCAGAGCATCGCCATCAATCCGGCGGAGCGCCTGGTGGTGGTGCAGTGGTCGACCTGGAAGAACGCCGAAAGCCCCGGCTCGCTGTATGACGAGCAGGCGGTGTTCGTCAACGCGGTGGCCAAGGCGCTGAGCCAGTAACGCCGGGCGAGGGCAGGGCGCCGGCAAGCGCCTGCCCAGTCACACGCGAAACCGCGACACGCTCGCCTGCATGCCCTGGGCAATCTCGCCCAGGCGCTGCGCCGCCGAGGCTAGCTGCCGCGTGGTGTCGGTGCTGTCCCGCGACATGCGGGCGATCAGTTCTACCTGATGGGCGACATCCTGGCTGGCCCGGGTCTGCTCGCCGATGGTCTGCGAGATTTCTTCGACCACCGACGCGGCGCGGCGCGCGCCTTCACGAATCTGCTGGATCGACGCGCCGGCCTGGGTGGCCAGCTCCACACCGGCGCGGACCCGGGTGACGCCGGTCTGCATGCTGTCGACGGCGTTGCCCGTGCTTTGCCGGATGCGTTCGATCATGCCGGTGATCTCCCGGGTCGACTGCGCCGTGCGCCCGGCCAGGCCGCGTACTTCATCGGCGACCACGGCAAAGCCGCGCCCGGCCTCGCCGGCACGGGCGGCTTCGATGGCCGCGTTCAAGGCCAGCAGGTTGGTCTGCTCGGCGATGGTGTTGATCACCTGGATGATCGAATGAATTTCTTCCGAGCTTTGCCCCAGCACGGTGATGGTTTCAGAGGAACGGTTGACCGCTTCGTCGATCCCCTGCATGCCGCCGACCACGTTGAGGATGACCTCGCCGCCGTCGCTGGCCAGGCGCTCGGACTGCCCGGAGATGGCCTGCGCATCGCGGGCGTGGTCGGCGATCCGCGCCAGGTTGGCAATCATCTGCTCGGTGGCCGAGGCCATGCTCACGGCGCTGTCGGACTGCTGGCTGGTGCGCTGCACCAGGCTGCTGGAAGCCTGGCCCAGTTCATCGGCCACTTCGCGCAGCAGCAGGTTCTCTTCATGGATGGCCTTGATCATGTTGCCCAGGCTGTCACGCATGTCCGCCAGCGAACGCAACAGATGCCCGGTTTCGTCACGGTCGTGGACCTCGATCGCGGTGGTGAGGTCGCCCTGGGCGATACGCTCGGCAACCGCCATGGTCTGGCTCAACGGCCGCAGGATGGAGCGCAGCAGCAGGAAGGTGCACAGCGCCAACGCCAGCGTGGCCAAAATCATCCCGCCCACCAGCACGCTGATGCCCCGGTGCAGGGTGGCGGTGCTCTGTTCGCGGCTTTTGTCGGCATTGCCGGCGATCAGGTCGCTCAGGGTGCTGTTGCGTTGCTCCAGTTCCTTGAAGGCGGCGACGAAGGCCGGCAGCTGCGCCTGGGCCTGTTCAGGCGACTGCAATGCCAGCTGGATGATCGACGTGGCGCTGGCGATGTAGTGGTCGAGGAGGGGCCCGAGGTCATTGATGGCCTGGTGCAGGTCGGCGTCCAGGGGCAGTTCCAGGTTGCTTTGCACGACACTGCGGAACCACTTTGCGTGTTCGTCGAGGTCGGCCAGCACCTGGTTGGCGTTGTCAGTATCGCCCGGCTTGACCAGCAGGGCGGCCAGCACATCGGCGCGCAGCGCATCATGCATCATGTCGCCTTCCATGTGGTTGCGCAGGGCGGCCATGCTGGCCTCGCTGCGCTGCAACGCCTGGTTCTGGTCATGCTCGGCGAGCAGGCCGCTGCCGCCAAGCAACAGGGCGGCGAGGATGCTGACAAGACCGAACCCGATGGTTTTCTGACGAATGTCCATTTTCGAACAGGCTCCGTGGGGTGGGTTTGCTGAGCATAGATGGTTGGAGGTATTTCGCAGGGGGAAAAGAACGGCGCTGAGGTGCGGTGAGGAGATGCCTCATATAACTCAACTAAATGAATATTTAGTTGAGTTATATGTTTATGCCATAAAAAAGTCGGGCAGGGCGTACGGACGTTTGCTGACGCCAGAGACCCTGTGTAGTGTGCATCCAGCTCACTTATCCTCAAAGGAATGAGACATCGACCATGCGTAGATTCACCGCTTTACCGCTGTTGTTTGCCCCCATGATCGCCTGGGGCGACTGCACGAAGAACCTGCAAACCTGGGCCCAGGCCTTGCACCCGACACTGTCGCTAGCCAGCGACTTTGCAGTCTGCAAGGTCAATCCGGCAGATACCAGCCAGGTCTTGGCAGCCTTGCCGTTGAAGGTGAACGTTGATGAATACGGGCAAGGCGATTACAGCCTGGATGTACTGGTGGCCGATGCCAGCAGCGGCAAGATCATTGCCCATCATTACCAGGAGGCGGCGATCGTCTCCGATGCGGTGCAGTTTTCAGGCCTGACGCTGGACACTGCGCGCTATCAGCTAGCACCAGGCTTACGAGCATTTGGCGTGCGCATTCGTCACACAGGCTCGTCACGGGTCAATCCGTTCAGCAGTGAAACCCTGAGCCTGTACGTGAACGACGGTTCGCAACTGCGGCAGATCATGGGGCACTTGGTTGTGAGCGAAAGTCACGGCGAATGGGACGGTGTCTGCGCTGGAGAATTCGGTGAGATCAAACGGACGCTGGCAATGGGAAAACCCGGCAAGGACGGTTTCAGCAAATTGCGGGTTACCGAGATATCGACCGGGAGCCAAAGTGTTCCCAAGGGCGCTGATGACTGTCAGGAAATCGAGCGTGCCACGCAGACGAAAAGGTTCAGCCTGAATTATGACGGCGGCCGGTATGAAGTGCCGAAAGGATTGAGATTCGAGTGAGTGGATTGGAAATGGGCTTGGTGGAGGCTGGAATCTGGCCTCCCTCTGGGCGTACTGCTCAATACGAACCTACGCATAATGTATATTATGTTAAATTACGTATTATGGGAGGTGACCTTCTGAGTCGATCACCTGTGGTTTTGTCTGCCATCACGCTCGAGCTGCCGGCGCCATCTCGACAACTGCACAGCGTCCTTTCGTGCGTACCTTCTGCACCAGCCGCGCCCTGTTGATGAACACATCGATCTGACAGCTGCCTGAGTGCTGCACGTCTTCCCAGTATTCCGTATGCACAATCTGCCCGTTCTGCGGCCCTGTGTAAGTCCCCGCGGCTTCACGCGTGACATAACTGCTGTCGCGCACATACCTGAGCACGACCAGATCCTCTTCCGGCACCACCATGACCTGCCGTGGCACGCCGAAGAAATCGATCAGCTCGCCCACCGGGCGATCTTTCCAGGCGCTGCTGGCTTCCAGCGATGCACAGCCACTGAGCCATGCGGCCAACAAGCCGAATGCTAACAATCGGTTCATAAGGTCTTCTCCCTGAAGGCCGCTTTACTTGGCAGACATCTGTGCGAACCCTTCGTCGATCTTCTGCATGATGGCTGCCTTGGCGGCCTCGCGGTTCAATATCTGGAACAGCTGCGGCCCTGCCTTGGCTATTTGCGATGCAGGCATCACACCCAGGCGCTCCATTTTCCGGGCTTGGCGGTCAGCCGGTTTGCACAGGAAGTCGCGGCTTTGCGCCAACCAAGCGTCAGGTTTGCTCTGCCATTGGCTGGAATACTTCGCGTTGCGCAATTCATTGAAAACGCTGCGGAAATCCTGCGCGCCCGTGATGCGCCCGCGGTTCTTGGCGCAGTCGATTTCGACATCGTACGCAGTCAATGTGGGTTTGCCGGGCTCTTCGTAGAACTGATAGACGCCCAATGATTTCGCGCCATCTGGGCGATTAAAGATATTATTGGGGTCGCCGTCCGCGACAAACACCTGGTTCTTGCCCAAGCCACCTTGGTAATGGACTACCCAAAAGTCACCCATCTGTACATCGCTAGCCTGGGCAGCGAGGACATTGCACAGAATGGTGACAGGCAGGAGCTGCTTCTTGAACGCGATCATAACGCACTCTGAGTGCGGCGCGGTCGGTGTGGGAGCCGGCGATGGGCCGCAAAGCGGCCCCGGAGTCTAACAGGCTGACGCCAGCCAGAGCCGCCACCGCATTCCTACTCCGCTCTCCGACCCACCATCAACCCATGATTCGCATCCTGGGCCAATGAGGTAATGCACCGCCGTCAGCAACGTCGGCAGATCGCTGAAGCGGGTCTTGACCGCCCTCCTCCCCAGCCTCGCCAGCCCGTGGTGGCGAGCTTCCGGATGCGCGAGATTTGCAATTCCTTATCCATATCATTCCTCCTGCGGCCCCGCGAACGGCGCAGGGCTTGATCAAAGCGTTTTCTAAACTGTTTCCCGCGCTATGGGCCCCGCCGTTAGAGTATCCTTACAACAGAATTTAGTGCTGCATCAAAAAAACCATCTTCTATACCTCGCGGTTTGGATTAGAATGGAACCTCTGGGCGGAAGGAATTTAATGCCGCCTCATTGACTTTACAAGGAAGGTGTTTTTTGAAAGTATTTTTCCATGCAGGTGATAATTGGAGTAGAACTCCGCCCTTAACAAAAACCGAAAAAACAGTGTTATCACTCAGCTACAACAACTGGGATGACTATTCTGTACGTACAACGTTGAATGCTGTCTTCTATTACGATGGCGAACGAATTTTCGAATTCAACCTCAAGCTACTAATCGAGAGCGACACCGATTCGCCAGTAAAGCTCAACGCGCTGCGTAAGGCCGGCTGGGATGGCTATTTCCCCATTCCAGATGCAAATTACGTTTCTGTGCCAAGTGACATTGAGTTCTATGACGCGCTCATCACAAAACTGGGCGTTCAAGATGCTCAGAATGTTCTGATTCTTATTCGTGATGCCGGTTATCTCGTGAACGTCACTCATGACGAAGCTGCAAAAAAACTGACCGAACAGGAAAACTTTACTACTTCGCCGCTGCGCGAAGCCGGTGCGCGCAAATCTTTCCAGGATGGGTGGAAGGCATTTTCTGGAAATTCTCAATCAATTAAAGATTTTACGTTGAACCTCCCAAGCCGCGGCGTTGATTCCGTCACCTCAGTCAGATTCAGATTTAATTCAGACACCCTTCCCTACGACATTAATGTCCTGATCGGACCAAATGGCGTCGGAAAATCTCATACGCTAAAAAACCTCGTTGCGTACTGGTTGGGAATGGATGCCGGCTCTCAAACGCAGCTTCACAAATCCAAACACCAGCCGTTTGACACCCACCCGAACATCTCGCGACTGATCTTGATGTCTTATAGTCCTTTCGAGGACTTTGTTTTAGATCTATCCGATTCCAAACTCAAAGATAAAACTGCGTATAGGTATTTTGGCTTCAGGAGAGGCAGGCTTTCTGCTCAGGGAAAGCGTCAGAGTTCCATCAGCCGTAACCAGCCCGCCAGCGACTCGGTCGAGTCAATGTTCAAGGCTCTGGCGGATGACGACGCCTTTGGTTTCCTTAGCACTTGGACGTCTAAATTCTCAACCATTATAGATGTACTGCAACCAGCGCTTGGCTTCGAGAAGCTAGCAGTAGAGCTCAATTCTAAGGCAGAGCTACCTCTTTCCCTCAAGTCTTATGTGATCGAAGATAACGATGGCAATCAGTATATTCAGCTGACGCCGGTTACACACCTGAAACTTCTCAAACTTAAAGATGATCTTTTTTCTATCGTCAATAGCAAAGCGGGTGTTGTATTCCTTAATGACACAGACAAGTTAGACCTAAGTTCCGGTCAGCGACTCTTCGTATACATGGTCATAAATATTGTTGGGCAAATCAAGGCGGAGAGTTTGATCATCGTAGACGAACCGGAACTCTTCTTGCATCCGACATTTGAGGTGGAGTTCATCGCTTTGCTCAAGAAGGTGCTTGCTGCATTTAGTTCGAAAGCTATCCTAGCGACCCACTCACTCGCCATCGCGCGTGAGGTTCCGGCAAATTGTATGCACGTTTATCGCCAAGGGCAGCATGGGCTTGAAGTCGATCATCCACCATTCGAAACTTTCGGCGGGAACATGCAAAGGATTTCGTCCTACGTGTTCGGGGACAGTAAAGTGACTAAACCGTTCGCACAGTGGATTGAGGGTGCTATTCAACAAGCCGGCAGCCCTAAGGATTTGTTGGACAAGCTCAAAGATGAACTTAATGAAGAAATGACCATTAAAATTCTCAATGCGAGCGTGTCAGATGGTCGCTAAGATCTCCAAACCAGACGAAGACAGTATTGCTGTGTTAAATTTAGTGCTAGGCGAAAGAGTCAAGCACAAGAGATTTTACGGCCGGATAACGCCAGACCTTACTGCTCGATATCAGCAGTACGACGACCAAATGGGATGTCCATCCGGCATGCCGCCGTTGGTATTGAGGGACTATGTCGATACGGACGGAGAGGCGGTCAAGCGCAAAGCATCATTACTAGGGCTATACAATCCTGACAAAGACAAACATCCTTATAATGAACTGGAGAAGCTCAGGAAGAAGAATAAGCTTTTGGCATGTCCAGTATGTGGTGAGCTTGGAAGACCAAGGACACTAGACCATTGTCTACCTAAAACAATCTACCCAGAATTTGCAGCAAACCTGTTTAACCTCGTACCTGCCTGTGACTGGTGCCAGGGAGAGAAGCTGGTAGACTACCAAAACGCCGCTGGCACTAGGAGTTTCTTGCATCCATACTATGATGACGTCAACCAGCCGCTATATTCTATAAAATTGCAAGCGCCCTACCTGACCCCTGTGATTTCTTTCGAAATATCGAACAACCTGCCCTTAGATCTGCAACAGCTAGTGGCATCGCATTTGGATGGAATCGGTTTTTGGGAGCGCTTCAAGGAATACTTTGAAAGCAGCTATCTGAACATTATTCGGATGGCGAGCGAAACCCGAGCTGGTGGCAAAGTCACGGTCGCTACAGCCATCGAAAGTTGTTATTTATTAGAGGCCGGGAAAGGAATTAACAGCTGGGACGCAGTCGTGTACCGCTCTTTGCTGGCGGATCTCGCCGTGATAGATTTCCTTCAAAACGGAGAGCTTTCTGAATACCCTTAAGCTCTAGACCGATACTCTAGACATCGCATGGCGTGCACCATGCCAATAATGGCGCACGCTTGCACTATGTCACTCACGACCAGTGTAGCGCCGACGTATCTTGGTAGGCCGCAAAGGCGTTTCTGATACGCCAGAATTCCGTAAACGTGTGAAAGAGGCTCCGACCAAAACCAGGCATTCCATACCGCTGGCGCAGGCCCCAAAAAACACCCTAGCGCATTCCGGAAAATCATCGGATCATGACAGTCTTCGCCCTGAACTATGGCAGTCAGCACGGTATCCCGAGGCTAGCATACTAGGCGCAACGATGGTCGTCGGTGTGGTCGCGGTCTTCTTGATTCCGCTGGCGGGTGCAATTCGCTATCCATACCATTCCTCCTGCGGCCCCGCGAACGGCACGGGGCCTGATCGGTGTCAAGTTCGATCCCAGGCTCGCCAAGTCAGTGCCGGGATTGCACGCGGCTCAACGCCACTTCCACCAGGGTGCGGGCGCTGTCGATTTCATGCATGGCGGCGAGAGTTAGGACCTGGCCTGGCGGCTTGGCGTGCAGCAAGACGGTCTGCTGGCTGACGGTCAGGGCGCAGACAAGATATTCAGAGATCTGGACCAGAAGGTCTTCGAGAGTGTGGGTGGTGTATTTGTCGTGTAGCGGTGGATCGGGGACGATCTTTAACATGATAAAGCTCCGATATCTGACTGGAGCTACCACATCTCTGCTGTCAAACAAATGGGTGGCAGCGGTACGTGGGTTGACAGACCGAGGATATCGGAACTCGGCGCACCGAAGTGCCCCACGCACAGCCGCCATAGAGCGTTGCGCATGATCCGTATATCAGAGGACGGTCTGTCAAAACCGTGTCGTCGAATTTGCGGCGACTTGGTGAGACTAGATGGCTGATGGGGCTGCTGCAATGGCTGTAAGGCGGTGGGAGTATGTTTCGGAAATGGACTACAGAGAAGAGGGAAAGTCCGATTCACAGCACATATAAGGCATCAAAGGGCTGGTTGCGCCCCTGGATGTTCCCGAGCTGCACCACAGGTCAATTTTCCGCCTCAGGCGCCCGAAATGCTTTGCTGTAGTAACCAGACGAGTCGAAACAGCAAACCGCCTTCTTACCGGTCGCAAGCATCTCGCAGGCATCCCCAATTCGCTTTTCACGCGTCTTAAGTTGCTTCGCTGAAGTAATCCAGTGGATCCAGTCAACCCGAGCGAGGGTCGTCGTAGCGTTCCAAACCTTTTGAGCCTCAGGTGTGGCTGCCAGGGCTTTCTCGAGATCCGCTGGAATATCAGGCTCGGGCTCCTTCTTCACCGGGATCATTTCGAGGGTAACGATATCTCCAACAGCCACCCCCGCCGCATCGAGCAACTCGCTACCGACCTTCAACCAATGGCTCAACTGACCATCTGGCTTAAGGGTTGCCCGAAAAGGATGCCCATTGATCGTGCCGTCAACAGTCGCCCTTCCCCGCCTAGGAAGCCGTTCACTCGCGTCCCTCGGAAGCACCACGAACGCCCACGACCTGCCATCACCGGGCTTTGCCGGACGAAGAAGCTTGGCTTCGAATCGCGACCTCGCATCCTCAGCTGTCATGGCAGGCTCTCCAACCGTGCGCTTACTTAACCATCACCTCGTCCAGCGCCTGCTCAAGGGTGCTGACCGTGCGCTCGAGATTGTGCAGCTTGTCGAGCCCGAACAGCCCGATGCGGAAGGTCTGGAAGTCGGCCGGCTCGTCGCATTGCAACGGTACGCCGGCGGCAATCTGCAGGCCTTGGCTGGCAAACTTCTTGCCGCTCTTGATATCGGCATCATCGGTATAGCTCACCACCACGCCAGGGGCCTGGAAGCCTGCTGCGGCCACGCTCTTGATGCCTTTGCGGGTCATCATTGCGCGCACCCGATCACCCAGGGCCTGTTGTTCGTCGCAAACCTTGTCGAAACCGTAGGCCTGCGTCTCTTTCATCACTTCGTTGAATCGCGCCAGGGCATCGCTGGGCATGGTCGCATGGTAGGCGTGGCCGCCCTGCTCATAGGCCTGCATGATCTGCAGCCACTTCTTCAAGTCGCAGGCGAAGCTGGTGCTTTGCGTCGACTCGATGCGCTCGAGGGCCAACGCGCTGAACATCACCAGGGCGCAGCAAGGTGAGGCGCTCCAGCCTTTCTGTGGTGCGCTGATCAGCAGGTCGACAGCGCATTTGTCCATATCGACCCAAATCGCGCCTGAGGCGATGCAGTCCAGCACGAACAGGCCACCCACCGCATGCACGGCGTCGCCCACGGCCCGCAGGTATTCATCGGGCAGGATGATCCCTGATGAGGTTTCAACGTGGGGGGCGAAGACAATCTGCGGTTTCTGCGACTCGATGGCCGCCAACACTTCCTCCAGAGGGGCCGGGGCGTAGGCAGCCTGGCGCCCCGCTTCAACCGGGCGGGCTTTGAGCACCGTTGTGGCCGCCGGGATATTGCCCATCTCAAGGATCTGGCTCCAGCGATAACTGAACCAGCCGTTGCGTAGCACCAGGCATTGCTGGCCGGTGGCAAACTGCCGGGCTACCGCTTCCATGCCGAACGTGCCACTGCCCGGGACCACCGCAACCGCCTGGGCGTTGTAGACCTGTTTCAGGGTGGTTGAAATGTTCTTCATCACCCCCTGAAACGACTGGGACATGTGGTTGAGCGAGCGGTCCGTGTAGACCACCGAATACTCGACCAGCCCCTCGGGATCGATACTCGGATATATCTTCGACATGGTGTGGCTCCTTCGGCAGAGTTGTCCTTGGCATCGACCCTGCCCTAAGCCATTGCAAATGACAAGATGCATAGAGAACCCGGCGATAAGGCCCTCAGTTACACACCAGCCTTATGACCGTGGCCTGCCGCCGCTCCTGCTGCCTGCATCGCTCATAGCAACTCGGGGAAGGCAACGCCAAGCAGGTCGGGATCTTTCAGGATCGATGCACTGCTGGCGATATCCGGTGCCAGCCAACGGTCCTGGGCATAGGCCGGAACCCGCTCGCGCAACAACCGCCAGGCAATGCTGGTACCGGCGCCAAAGCGCTGCTCCTTGAGAAACTCGAAGGCCTGGGCCGCCAACAGGTACTCGATGGCGAGGATCTGCGTGCAGTTCTCCAGGGCACGGTGCAGCTTCAGCCCGGCATTGGTGCCCATGCTCAGGTGATCCTCCTGCAGGCCGGAGGTGACGTAGTTGTCGATGACGGCCGGTTGAGCCAGCTGACGGTTTTCGGCACACAGGGAAGCGGCCACGTACTGGACGATCATCATGCCCGAGTTCACCCCCGGCTGACTGACCAGGAAGGCCGGCAAACCGCTGACCAACGGGTTGATCAGGCGATCGAGGCGACGCTCGGCAATCGCCCCGATCTCGGCTACCGCAATCGCCAGCAGGTCGGCCGCCATGGCCACGGACTGGCCGTGGGGATTGGCCTGGGAAACCACCCGATATGACTCGGGTGTACCCAGCAACATCGGGTTGTCGGTGGTGGAGTTGAGTTCGGTCTCGATCTGCCGCGCCGCGTGTTCCAGCTGATCGCGCGCGGCGCCATGCACCTGCGGGATCGAGCGAATGCTCAAGGCGTCCTGGGTGCGAATGCCATGGCTGCTGGCAATGATTTCGCTGCCCTCGAGCAGGCGCCGCAAGTTCCTGCCCACGCGCTGCATGCCTGGGTGCGGTTTCAGCGCGATGATTTCAGGGTCGAAGGCATCGAGCTGGCCGCGCAGGGCCTCGAAGCTCATGGCGCCGATCACATCCGCCCATTGGCTCAGCCGAGTGGCATCGTCCAAGGACAGGCAGCTAAGGCCGGTCATGCAAGGGGTACCGTTGACCAGGCACAGGCCATCCTTGGCACCCAGCTTGATCGGCACCAGGCCGACCTCGGCCAAGGCTTGCTGCGCCGGCACGATCTGGCCGCGATAGCTGACCTGGCCGACACCCAGCAAGCTGATGCTGATATGGGCCATGTGGGTCAGGTACCCCACCGACCCCTGTTTCGGCACCTGCGGGGTGATGTGCTGGTTGAGCAAGGTCAGCAGCGCCTCGACCACCTTGCGCTGAAGGCCGGAACGGCCCTGGCAGAAGTTGATGATCGCCGCGCACATGATCGCCCGGGTCTGCTCGTCCGACAACGCGGTACCCACGCCGCAGGCATGGCTGAGCAAGGTGTTGTGCGACAGCTGGCTGAGCTGTTCGTCCTGCAACGAGACATTGCACAAGGCGCCAAGCCCGGTGTTGACGCCATAGGCGCGGTCACCGCTGGAAACGATGCGCTGGACAATCGCCTGGGCGTTCTCGATCCGCGCCCAGGCCGATGGGGCCAGCTCAAGCTTCGCGCCATGCCGGGCCACAGCCACCACGTCCTGCCAGCGAACGGGCGTGTCGGCGATGATGATCTTTTCGGCAAACGACATACACGCGGTTCCTTATAGCGAAGCTACGCGACGCTGCACGAAACGATCGACGTATTCGTCTGCAGGCTGGTAGAGGATTTCTTTCGGCGTGCCAACCTGGATCAGGCGGCCGTCCTTGAGAATGGCAATGCGATTGCCGATGCGCACCGCTTCGTCCAGGTCGTGGGTGATGAAGACGATGGTCTTGTGCAGGGTCTTTTGCAGTTCCAGCAACTGGTCCTGCATTTCGGCGCGGATCAGCGGGTCGAGCGCACTGAAGGCTTCGTCCATTAGGATGATGTCGGTGTCGGCAGCCAACGCACGCGCCAGGCCCACACGTTGGCGCATGCCGCCCGACAACTGGTGCGGGTACGATTTTTCGTAACCCTTCAGGCCCACGGTATTGATCCAGTGCAGGGCTCGCTCCGTGCACAGGGCCTTGCTCTCGCCACGTACTTTCAGGCCGTAGGCGACGTTGTCCAGCACGGTGCGGTGCGGCAACAGGCCGAAGCTCTGGAACACCATGCTGATCTTGCGCCGGCGGAATTCACGCAGGGCCTGCATGTCGTACTGCAGAATGTCCTCGCCATCGACCAGGATCTGGCCGCTGATGGGGTCGATCAGGCGGTTGAAGTGACGCACCAGGGTCGACTTGCCCGAGCCCGACAACCCCATGATCACGAAGATCTCGCCGCTGCCGATGGACAACGACAGATCGTTTACCCCCACCACACAACCGGTTTCGGCCAGGACCTGCTCTTTGCTTTTGCTCTGGCGGATCAATTTCAGGGCATCTTCGGCACGCGCACCGAAGATCTTGAAGACGTTTTTGACTTCGATCTTGTTCATCGTCTGCTTGGCGCTCATTTGCCCACCCCATGCCGTGGCCGGCCATAGGCCTGGGTAATGCGGTCGATCACAACCGCCAGAATCACAATGGCCAGGCCCGCTTCGAGGCCGCGGCCCACGTTCAGGGTCTGGATGCCGACCAGGACGTCTTCACCCAGGCCACGGGCACCGATCATCGAGGCGATGACCACCATCGACAGGGCCATCATGGTGGTCTGGTTGATACCGGCCATGATGCTCGGCAACGCCAGTGGCAACTGCACGCCGAACAGTTGTTGCAGGCGATTGGCACCGAACGCGTTGATCGCCTCCATGACCTCGCCATCCACCTGGCGAATGCCCAGGTCGGTCAGGCGAATCAGCGGCGGCGCGGCATAGATGACGGTGGCAAAGATCGCCGGCACCTTGCCCAGGCCGAACAGCATCAGTACCGGGATCAGGTACACGAAGCTGGGCATGGTCTGCATGATGTCGAGCAGCGGCATCAACACTGCCCGCAGGCGATCGTTGCGCGCCGACAGGATACCCAGCGGGATGCCGACCAGGACTGAGATCAGCGTGGCCACCAGCATCAGCGCCAGGGTCTGCATCAGCTTGTCCCAGAGCCCTACCGCACCGACCAGGAACAGCAAGCCGACGATCACCGCGGTGGGTACGATTCTGCGGGTGGCGTGCCAGGCAATACCGCCGACGACGGCCAGCATCAGCCACCAGGGTGTTGCGCGCAGTAAACCTTCAAGATTGACGATGGCCCACAGCAGGGTCTCGGAAATGTGCCGGAACACGTCACCGTAGTTGGTGACCAGCGCGTCGACCCAACCATTGACCCAGTCGGCAATGGAAAACGTGAAGTCTTTGGGAAACATGGAGTTCTCTCGAGCAAGTGCGTGAAGCGGACTGCTGTGTGGCATGCTCGGCAGGCGCCGGACCGGCCCACACCCTTCAGAGTGCCGCGTCTACCTTTTTGGCTGCGTCTTCGCTGACCCAGCTGTGCCAGACTTCGGGGTGCTCCTTGAGGAACGCCTTCGCCAGTTCCGCCGACTCGATGCGGTCCCTGGTCATGCGCGCCAGGTTCTGGTTCAGCAGGTCGATCGGCAGGTTGACCTTTTCCAGCACGGCCACCAGTTCCGGCGCCTGCTCGTGGAAGGTCTTCGACACGCCCACCTTGATGGTCACGGATTTGTCCACGCCTGGCTTCTCGTCCAGCTTGACCAGGTCGGCCTGGCCCATCAGCGGGGTCGGCGACCAGTAGTAGAAGAGGATCGGCTCGCCACGCTTGTAGCTCGAGAGCACGGCGGCATCCAGTGCCGGGCCGGTGCCCGGGCGGAAGTTGGTGTAGGTGTTTTCCAGGCCATAGCTCTTGAGCATCTGGCTGTTGTCCAGCTCGCAGGTCCAGCCGGCCGGGCAGTTGTAGAAGCGCCCCTTGTCCGGTTCTTCCGGGTCCTTGAATACCTGGGCGTATTGCCCCAGGTCGGCAATGCTCTTGAGGTTCGGTGCCTTGGCTTCGAGTTTGCGCTTGGCATCGCCTTCGATCACATAACGCGGCACATACCAGCCTTCGACCGCGCCAACCACCGGCGAGCCGACACCGACGACCTTGCCGGCGGCCTGTGCCTTGTTCCAGACCTCGCTGCGCCCTACCCACTCCTCGGCGAACACCTGGATATCGTTGCTGCTCAGGGCGTTCTCCATGGAGATGGAGTTACCCGGCAGGCTGTCGGTGTCACAGCCATAGCCATTTTTCAGGACGAACTGCATCACCTCAGTGAGCAGCATCCCGCTTTCCCAGTTCAGACCGGCGAACTTCACCGGCTTGCCAGACTCGCACCAACCGGCGGCCTGGCTGGCGCCAGCGCACGCCAAGAGCCCTAAGGAAAGTGTCGTGGACAGCAGAGCTTTTGTAATTGTCATTGTGACGCTCCCAAACAAGATGATCACTGCGCAGGAGAAATATTTCACAACGATAAAAAAGGATAAAATAATAAGTCCTGATGCATCACCACGGAAAAACCTATGAAGTTCACGCTCAGGCAGCTTCGCTACGCGCTCGCAGCGGCCAAGCACGGAAACCTGACCACTGCCGCCATGGAGCTTCATGTTTCACAGCCTTCCATCTCGGCGGCCATCACCGAACTGGAGGAAGTGCTGGGCCAGGCAATCTTCATACGCCAGCGTGGTCTTGGCATATCGCTGACCCCCTTCGGTCGTACCGTCATGGTGCAAGCGCGTCGCGTGCTGGCAGAGGCCCAGACCTTTGCCGAGATCAATGCCGATGCAGGCGAGTGTGTCGGGGAACTGGTGGTGGGCTGTTTTGAAGATCTGGCGCCCTATTGCCTGCCGCAGATCGTGCGACGGATGCAGCAGTCCTGCCCACGGGTCACGGTCGATATGCGCGATGGCAGCTTCGATTATGTGGGCAAGCGACTCAGTGAGGGCGCGATAGAGCTGGCCATCACCTATGACCTGGGTTTACCGCCAAACACTCAATGCACCCAGCTGTGTCAGCTGACTGCCCAGGTGCTGCTGTCGGCCGATCACCCGTTGGCCAAGGCGCCGCGCGTCAGCCTCAAGGCGCTGGCCGAATACACCCTGGTCGTCACCGATCAGGTCCACAGTTGGCAGCATGTGCTGGATCTGTTCAGCTTTTACGACATTTCACCCGCTGTTGTGCACCGTGTGCGTACCTTTGAGTTGCAGCGCAGCCTCGTCGCCAATGGTTTTGGCGTGGCGCTGATTTATACCCGGCCATTTGGTGACCATAGTTACGATGGTCAAGCGCTGGTGTGTCGGCCGACACAGGAGAAACTGCCAACCCATAGCATCGTACTGGCGCATGACCAGCGCTACCCGCTGACGCCTTCGGCCGAGGCGTTCAAGGAGCTGGCGGTGGCATGGTTCGCCGAGCGACCGTCGTTTGCATCCGAGTGAACGACAGGTAGGGCGCATGTCACAGGAGGACGGCTGATACTCAGCTGAGGAGTGTCTTCGATGCTCGCATTCAGGTTCACAAAGCGTTCTCGCTAGCTGAATGAGACTCCAGGTGAAGACGGTTTTCGGCCCCCCGAATGGCTTTGGCGATTCGCCAGAAGTAAATTAAGCCAATCAAAAGTTCAAACACCGAACCAACAATCCAGCAAGTTATTAGCGACGACGGGGCGTCACGATTGCTCATGGCGACGCAATAGATCAACGGAATGCTCATGCACCACATCAGCGTCAGGCGCACGACCAGTGAAAATCGGGCCATGCCAATACTCTCCAGGACGGCGGCCCCGGTCATCGAGAAGACAAAGGCAGTGGAGAATGTCCACAGCACGCGTTGTGTATCGATGGCCAGGGCCATCGTCTGCGCGTTTTGTCCCAGGTCACCAAACGCCCTGAGCAAGACTTGCGGCACTGTGATTTGAACGGTGGAAACCAGCAGGACGTAGAGCAGTTCAATGATCACCGTGACCCGCAGGATCATTGCCAACTCGGTGTAGCGCCCCTTGCCCACTGCAGTGGCACACAGAATGCTGCAACCAATGCCTAAACCAATGATTGGGATGATGCCTAGGTAATTCACGGTTAGGTTGACGTTGTTTGCCGCTAGTGCACTGGCGCCCAGTACCGCCACAATCCAGATGAACGCAGTGTTTCCTAGCTGATCCACTCCGGCGGATAGGCCACCGGGAACACCTCTACGCAACCGGAAAAACAGCTGCGGCACTAGGTGCTCGCTGCGGGCAATGAAGATGTTCATCACCTCAAGCCAGACTTCTCGAGGCAGCATTACGGCATAGCATGCCAGCATGGACAGCGTGCCGATCAATGTACCGACAGCGGCCCCAGTCATGCCCATTTCGGGCAGCCCGAACTTGCCGAAGACCAGGCCGACAGTGAAGATCGAGTCGATTACTTGACCGATGATTCCCACTATAAGTGTTTCGCGGGTGCGACCAACACCGTTGAAAAACGAGGACAGCGCCGTGTCGATCGTCATTACGCCACCGAAGAGCGCCGCCCAGAGCATATACCGCGACTCCAGGTTGACAATCTGCGCTGGTCGAAAGCTGAGCTGTGGGATCATCGCGATCAGCGGGGCTGCGATGAACAGCAGGGCCCCACAGGCCATACCGAGGAGCAGCCCCAGTGCAGCTTCACGCGAAGCTGCACTGGGCCCTGATCGACCATGCGCCTGCGCAATAAAGGAACGTGCCACCCCCACCGTGCTACAGAAAAACGCGATGATCGCCATGCTTGTGAATACCGCAGGGCCAGACGCGGCCAGCGTATCTTGTGAGTAGTGCGCCAGGCATAGTCTGTCGACCAGCATCATCAGTAAATTGCCGACCATCGTTCCCATCAACGGAAACGAGACAGTGAAGATTCTTTTCGCCACTCCTGAGTCAAACCAGTGCCGCATATTCACATTCCTTTGTTTAGCAGCTACCGCGAGGGCACTTAGTCAGCGCTACGCCCGTGTTAAATAATACCTGACCGATATATCCCGCCTGTGGCGGTTTTCCCACTAGAGCGGACAAATTGCCAACTGATCGCTTTCGCCGTTAAGGCAACTCCGAACAAGCCCGTCAGATCGAAAAGGCGCACTAAAGTCAGAAGAGTCCGAAACTTGTCAATATTCTTCTGATCGATGCTCAGCCCGTCACCACCTCATACCTCACCCGATGCGCCTCGGTCGGCAACGGCACCTCCCACTTGAACATCATCCGCCGTATATCGTCATTGCGCAGCGACGTATCGCGTCGCTGGTTACGCCGCATGATCTCGTCCTCCGGCCGCTCCAGGTAGACGATCTCCACCTGCGCCCCGTAGCCGTACAGCAAGTCCAGCGTACGGCTGCGCATCTGCGCCGACAGGTGCGTCGAGTTCCACACGAAGGGCCTGCGCTTGCGCAACAGCGCCTTGGCCCGGTCGATGGCGTAGTGCGCGGCCGCGCCTTCGTTCTGGCCGTGGCGCAGGCCCAGGGCCTGGCGCGCGTCGTCGAACGACACCACCGGCAGGTCCGGGTGGTGTCGGGCGGTCCAGGTGTCCTTGCCGCTGGCCGGCAGGCCGGAGAGCATCACCACCTGGGAGCCCTGGGGTTCGTGCAGCGCGTAGCCCGGGTGCACGCGGGCGCCACGCAGGTACTGAATGCGCGTGTAGTCGTCGGCAAACGGCCTTGGGCCGTACAAACACCCCTCCTCTGCGGCCAGTTCGCGCCACAGCTCGATGGCGGTCAGCACATCGGCCTTGCCGGCATAGTGGCGGCCCTGCATGTCGGCCTCAGCCACCGCGCAGAGCATCCACACCGGCAGTTCCCAGGACAGCTTGTGCAGCAGAAACTCCGCGCTGCGTCCGCTGCGGTCGCCCTGCAAGGCGAAGAACGGCAATTGATGCACCGTGATGATCCGGCAGATCTGTTCACGCAGCGCGAACGGCACGCCGGCGCGCCACAGCAGCAGGCGCGCATCCACCGCGCCCCGGCGCGAGTGGCCGGGTTGGCCGATGCGCCCGGTCTGCGGGTCGATCACCGTGGTGTCGGGCTTGGCGATGTCATGCAGCAGGGCTGCAAAGAACAGCACGAAGCGCTGCTCGGCGCTGGCGTCGCGGTAGGCGCTCTGCGCCAGCAACGCTTCGACCACCAGGCGGGTATGGACCCACACATCGCCCTCGGCGTGATAGGTCGGATCCTGCGGGGTGTCGGCCAGGCGTGCCAGGGCCGGGATGGCCGCGAGGCAAGCGGCGCTGTCCATGTCGTGCCCGGGGTCGGGCACCAGTTGTTGCAGTTGGCGAATATCCATTTCGGGAAGCTCCTTCAGTAGCCGCGGCGTTCGCCGTGCCAGTCCAGGGACAGGCGCGGTGCATAGAGATCGACGCCTGCGGCCAGTTGATTGGGTATGAACGGTTGGTTGGCATGGTGCTGGTCGGCGTCGAGGATGGCCTGGACGAAGTCCTGGCGCACCCACTTGAGCCGGCCCAGGGTCTGGCGCTCGTCTTCGAGCTTCAGGTAAAGCCCCTCCATGCGGCTCGAGCGGTCGCATTGGCGCCAGGCGCGGGCCAGGTCGAGGCCTTCGCGGCGTACCACCTGCTCGAACACTTCGCGCCAGCGCGCGGTCTTGGCCAGCGAGTCGCCGAGCAACGCCATCAAGTCGGCGTAGCGGCGCGGTGCCGGGCCTTCGTACAGCACCGGCACCGACAGCACCGGGCCGTCCGCGAGCAGGCGTCGGCGCGCCGCAGTGGACAGGAACTGGCCTGTGGCGCGGTCCCACACGTCGAACTCGCAGAAGAAATGCGGCAGGTGGTCGTAGAACACCGAGTGCTTCTTGTGCAGCCACTCGCCATACAGCACGAAGCGGTCTTCAAGACGTTCGAGCAACCAGTGCTCGTGGGCCACGGCCCATTGCTTGAACAGGTTGAACTGGCGCTCGCGGCCGCCACCGCTAAGGTAATGGCCACGCGATTGCAGGCGTAGCTCGCCACCGTTGGTGAAGCTGATGCCGGCGTTGGCGCCGTCGAGTTTCTCTTCTACCACCAGCCATTGGCCAACCAGCGAGCCATAGGCCACCTGGCCGGCATCGCTGTCGCCGTCCTGCAGGCGCGAGCCTTGCAGATGCGCTGTGCGGGGGTATTTGAGCAGTTCGAGGGAATGTGCGTCGGCACGAAAATCCATGTTCATGGGTTTCTCCTTGTGAATAGGGAAAAACCGACGACAGGATCAGGCAGGTACGAGGATGAAGCGCCGCCGCGCGCAAGCACGGGCAGCCATCAGGCACGATGGACCGTCGTCGGTATCAGGCGTGTTTGATGGCGCAGGGCACTGGCTTCACCACTTTGGCAAAAGGTTGCGGGGATTCGAGGGCGCGTATTCAACAGCAGGTATCGGTCGCGGGTCAAGCCCTCGGTAGCAGCAATGTGATAGCATCTGCGCGCCCCTGGAGGGGCAATCTTTTGATATCCCGCAAGGAATACGCTTCGTGAAAGACTTCGTCATCAGCGTCAACAACATCGTCCTCTACGTCTCCCTGGCCGTTATCTGGCTGTTCGCCCTCATCACCCTGTTCACCGGCGGATTCCTGCCAGCCCTGGGTGTGTTCGTGGTCGGCAGCCTCGGCTGGTGCATCGTCTCCGGCTTCTGGTTCGTCCAGTCGGCCACCTACGAAGAGCTGCGCAAGCTCAACGCCAGCAAGGACTGACGCATCCGGGCGGCTCGGCACCTCGCCTCGCAGCCGCCCTACCCTCGCCCCGCACAAGCCTCGGCCGATACCTCGCCCTGCGCCGAGACAGGCACATCGAACACGCGGTCGAACGCCCACTGAAACACCAGCGCATAAAAGAAGAAGAACACGAACAACCCCAGGTCGGTCACCAGCGCCGCCCACCAGGAAATCTGCAGCCACCAGGCCACCAGTGGCACCAGCAGCAGTACCAACCCACCTTCGAACCCCGCCGAGTGCAGCAAGCGCCTGCCGAGGGTGCGGGCACGGTTCGGCTGACGGCGCTCCCAAAACTCGAACAGGTAGTTGTACACCACGTTCCAGGCCAGCGCGCTGGCGGACAGCATCAACGACAGGGCACCGGCATGCGCCAAACCGTTGTCGTAGACCATGGCGATGGCCGGTGACAGCACGGCGACGGCGATCGCCTCGTAAAGAACGGCCTGGACGATCTTGCGGGCGGGACCTTGCATGGCGGTGCACCTGTGGGCGGTGAAAGCGGATGCCGCCACGTTAGCGCTCGGTGACCGCCACGAAAAATGAGATAAATTGAGCGGGCATCAATCCAATTCATCCCTCGAGGTGGTCGGTGTTCTCTTCGCTTCCGCTCAACGCGTTGCGCAGCTTCGAGGCCGCGGCGCGCCTCACCAGCTTCAAGGCCGCGGCCGAGGAGCTCTCGGTCACGCCCGGGGCCATTTCCCACCAGGTGAAGGTGCTGGAGACCCGGCTTGGCACTTTGCTGTTCGAGCGCAGCGCGCAGGGTGTGAGGCTCACCGAGCAAGGCGAGCGGCTCTATCGGCAGACCCATGGCGCACTCCTGGATATCAGTCGTAGCCTGGAGCACTTCCTGCCCGGCACCGCATCACAGTCCCTGACCCTGTCCACTACGCCCGGGCTGGCCGCCGCCTGGCTGATTCCGAGGTTGGGCGATTTCTACCGTGCTTTCGAGGCGTTCAACCTGCGCATCGACACCGGCAACGAACTGGTCGACCTGCTGCGCGATTCCAGCATCGACCTGGCAATTCGAGCCGTCAGCCACACCGACCCGAAGCTGTTCAACCTGCCGTTGATGGAGGAGCGTTTCGCGGTCTATGCCGCGCCTGCGGTGCTCGCCGCCATGACGGTTGAACAGCTCCAGTTGATCGACCTGCGCTGGCAGGTCCCGCAAGGCTGTTCGATCAGCTGGCAGCTTTGGTGTGAGGCGGCGGGCTGCCAAGACTGGCTTGAGCGTGCACGCATGCGCGAATTCGATGACGAGCATTTTGCCTTGAGCGCCGCCGTTGCAGGCCACGGCCTGGTGCTCGCAAGCAACGTACTGGTGGCCGATAGCGTGCAACGTGGCGAACTGGCGGCCTTCCGGCCCGACGTCAGCCTGCCGGGGCCGCGCTACATGGCGGTCTGCGTACCGGGCCGGGAACGGCAGCCACACATGAAGGCACTGTTGGCCTGGCTGGCCGAAGTGGCCGCAGCGACCATAACGGAGGCGCGTTGAGTAACGCCGGTGGATCAGGCATGGCTGCCCTTCTCCAAGCCTAGAACCGTCACTGGCCGGTCAGCGCCGCATCAGCCTTTCCTGCGCAACGCCTCGACCAGTTGCGCCTTGGTCATGCGCGAACGCCCCTTGATATCCTTGCTGCGCGCCTCTTTCATCAGGCTTTCCTTGGTCTGCGTCTCCAGTGAGGTGCCAGATTGACGTCCATGGCCCTGACGGGTTTTCGCGGCCCGCTTGGCCGAATCTGAACGTGCGGTCTTCTTTTCGCTCGACGACGTCTTGCTGCCCGATCCGCCGGACTTGTCGCCGCCGCCGGACTGCTTGTTGACGGTAGCCCAGGCACGGGACTCGGCCTCGTCCTTGGACAGGCCCTTGTGCTCGTAGCTTTGCTCGATGTGTTCGGCCTTGCGCTTCTGTTTCTCGGTGTACTTGTCTTTGTCTCCACGGGGCATGTCGCTCACTCCTGAGTGGGTTCGGCTGAACGGTTGAAGCCATTGCCGCTGACGAAGTGCGATCGGCTGGACGAATGGTCGGCAGTGCCCAAGCAGCTACACAAGGTGGTAGTCCGCGCCGGCCACCGCCTTCACGAAAGCTCGATCAGCAAGCCGGCGCAGGTCGCGCCACTCAGTCCAGTCGATCAACCGCAGCCGGTCCATCTCGTCGGCCTGGCGCAGGAGTTCATCGTGATAGGTGCTTGGACAGTGCCGGCGCAGGGCCTGGTTGTCGTAGGTGTCGAACCAGTGGTTGATCTCTGCCAGCCGGCATTGCGCCGGGGTCATCGGGTCGCTGAAGGCATTCATCTCGGACCGCCCTGCTTTCTTTGACGGAAGATGCCTGTGCGTCGCACGAGGTTCCCTCCAGCCGCCTGGACGGTCGGCGCGACGCAAATGCCACTGGTGATCTGCGCTTGAACTTTAACGCGCTTCCTGGCTTCCCCTGAATAGACCATCCCCACAGCGTACAGGAGAACCAACCCATGAGGCCTTTGATCTGTCACGGTACCGGCGATGTCCGTATCGAAATGCTTGCGGATCCGCTCGTCCTGAGCAGGCACGGCTGTGTGTTTCGCACTATCGCCACACGGAGCGTGCAGCCATGATTGATCCCGCCACCGGTATGAAGCCGGGAGAACGCTATACCGTGGAAAACCTCGAGCGAGTGCATCCGTTCACCGGCTTCTTCCTCGACGGCAAGTACTATCTGGGGCCGGAGCTGCTGACCGCCGTGGGGTGGCTGGAGGGGCGGCGATTCATCTATGACAACCTCGATGCCACGGGCGAGCCGGTGTTCGCCAACCGCTTCGCCGGCGAGATCAAGGACCTGGTGCTGACCTTGGCGGATGGCACTTCCCTGGCAGTGTCGCGCCTTGAACACTGGCCTCCCGACGAGGGGGGCAGTGAAGTCGAACAGCCTGGACAGCGGCCATCAGTACCTGAAGTTCCAGCCTTCACAGCGACGCAGGGACGGCGTCTGGTGGCGGGTGTCGAGCGCCTGCAACGCCACCCCGCAGCCATCCTGGCAACCGCCTTGGCCCTGGGATTCGTGGCGGGCTGGGTGCTGGCGGCACTTGAGCGCAGGCGCCATTAGGCGTACCAGGAGCGCGTGCGCCCTACCCTGGTCTTCGTCTGTCACCTAGTGACATGTGCGGCTTGAAGATAAGCGTAAAGCTGCCGGTCAGGCGCGAACGCAGCTCCTTGGGCATGGTGTATCCGAAGTGGACAAGCCATGCGCCGTCACCCAGCAGAAAGGTATCGCCCCGATAGCGCTTGACCTCGGTTTCGCTGATGCCAATTTCCATTGCCACATCCAGGTCGGTCGGGGGAGTCGTCATTATGCAGAGGCCTCTGGCCGTATTTTTATTGGGAGTTGAATAGCGCCTGTTTGACTTGCATAAGGGCATTTACCCTGCCAGGCGTTCAGCACATTTCCTGAATGTCGGACGAATGGCGTGGCGCATTCATTGGCCAGGCGTCGTCCCCTGCCTGTCCGAGGCCCTGACCTTCCCCGAAAACACCCTGAAGCCCCAGGTGTTGTAGCCCAGCGTGACAGGCACAACCAGGGCAAAGCCAACCAGTACAAACACTTGAGTGGCAGCGCTTGCCGCCGCCTGTTCAAGAGTCAGTGCCGGCGGGATGGCATTGGGAAAGAGCGCTACCAGCATGAGGGTGAATGCCACGACGATCATGCCCAGGGCACAAGACAGCGGCAGCCAGTGGTGTGCACAGCGCCAGGCGCGAGCGAACCCCACCAGCAATCCAATGCTCGCTACCCCGGTGCCTACGAGCAGCGAGGGCTGGCCGAGGCGATGCCAATACTGCGTATCGAGTTGCAACGTCAACGCCAGCACACCAGCCAGCGCCGCCAGGGCAAGGCCGCAGAGCACCTTGGCCTGGCTGGCTGCCCGACGTTGCAGCGGGCCTTCGCATCGCCAGTACAGCCAGCAGGCACCCAGCCATGAGTAACCCAGCACCAGCACCAGCGCCAGTGCACAGGCCACCGCGCAGGTCGCGAAAAAATGCAGCTTCGGCCCGACCTTGTTCTGGCCGAACAACATCACCCCGAGAAAACCCGCTTTCAGAAAGAATGCCACCAGTACCTCATAGAGCATCAATGGACCGATGATCTCGCCGACTGCCAGCGACAGCCGTGCCCAATTCAGACCGAACTGATACTCCATGACCAGGCCGGACGCGGTCCCGGCGGCCACGGTCAAGGCAAACACTTTCAGCCAGTAGCGGTACAGCGCCAACACGGCTGGCTGTCGGCGCCACAGCCACCAGGCTTCCAAGGCCATCAACCACTGCGCCAGGCCAATGCTGAAGGCGGCAAGGACAATATGAAAACCAATGGTGATGGCGAATTGAGCCCGCGCGGCCAGCAGCGCCGCAGCCGCATCGGCGTGCTCAATCAAGCTCATCCCTCGCTGGCACGTCTATATCAGGCTTTGTCGTCAACGTCGCGCAGGCGCTTCTCGATCGCACGGGTCTGCTCTTCCTGCTCTTTGATTGAAGTCGGCGTTATCACCTTGTCGACCGCCTCTGTATCCGGATCCGGGCGCTCGAGCACCGGATCCGGCGCAGGCTGCCCTTTTTGGGCCTCTTCAGAGGAAATGGGGCGTGGGGTCTTGTCAGCGGGTTTGGATTCAGGCTGTTTCATGAAAGGGTCCCGTGGCGGATGACTGTCTTTCAGAAGAGTACCGGCCGCCTGGGAAAGTTTGATCCGACTGCATCAGCACAACTGATCCCAGGTTGCCAGGGCATTGCCCAAGGCGGCGCCGGCGGCGGTATTGTCGAATATGCACCAGATATCTGTCTGGCTGGCAGCACTCGCCCGCAGCCGCGCCGCCAAAGCCTGCAGGTAATGGTCGGAATAAGCGCTGTAGTAGACACGCGGCTCGCCATGCAGGCGCCAATACTCCAGCCCGGGCCACCCGCCGGGCTCGGCATCGCTGACCAGGCGCGGCGGGCTGGCGGCCACCTGGGCGATGCGCAGCGCGACGAGCATTGACTGCGCCGCATGCCACGAAGCGTGGCGCGGCTCGACCGCCACTGGTCCGGCATGGCGTTCGCGCAACGCTTCGAAGAAGCGCCGCGCCGATTGCGCGTCGTAGGCCAACGAAGGTGGCAACTGGACCAGCAGGCAACCGAGGCGCTCCCCCAGCTGGCCGCACTGGGCGAGAAACCCATCGAGCAGCGGCCCGCAGGCGTGCAGGCACTGTTCATGGGTGATGGTCCTGGGCAGCTTGACGGAAAAGCGAAAGGTCGTCGGCACCGAGGCGGCCCATCGCGCATAGGTTTCAGGGCGGTGCGGGCGGTAGAACGCGCTGTTGATCTCGACCGCGTTCAGCCGCCGCGCATAGCGCTGCAGATGGCTGCCTTGCGCGGGAAACGCGTCGACATAAGGCCGCGAAATGCTCCAGCCGGCACAGCCTAGATAAATCATCCGCTTGCTCCTGTCAGGCGCTGTGAAGCGGTGGAGTGGCGGCGGGGTCAAGACGTTCCGAAAACCCGGCGGTGAAAATCCGATCGACCTCTGGCCGCACCTCGACGTCCCATGAAAGGACGCTGCACATCCCCCGAGGGCAACCAGGAGGCGAGCCACTCATGAATGACCGCATCATTGAACTGTTCACCGATACCACACTATTCGGTATCTCAATCCTCAACCTGCTGCTGGCGTTGGGCGTCGCCACCCTGACCTTTGTCGCGGCGCGGGCGGCGATCAGCTTCGTGCAGCGGCGGGTACGGCGCTGGTCGGAACACGACGGCGCGTTCAGCCAAGTGCTGGCCAAGGTGCTCGACGGCACCAGCAATGCCTTGCTGCTGCTCGCCTCGCTGCTGGTGGGCCTGGGCATGCTCGATTTGCCCGAGCGTTGGCTGGCCCGGGTGGGCAGCCTGTGGTTCGTGGTGGCGGCGCTGCAGATCGGCCTGTGGGCCAACCGCGCCATCGCCCTGGGCCTGCGCCGCTATTTCGCTCGGCACGGCGGCGACGGGCTGAACCAGGGCAGCGCGCTGGCCACCCTGTCCGCCTGGGGCGCGCGGGTGCTGCTGTGGTCGGTGGTGGTGCTGGCCATGCTGTCCAACCTGGGGGTGAACATCACCGCCTTCGTCGCCAGCCTCGGGGTGGGTGGCATCGCCGTGGCGCTGGCGGTGCAGAACATCCTCGGCGACCTGTTCGCCTCGCTGTCGATCGCCGTGGACAAGCCCTTCGAGGTGGGCGACTTCATCGTCGTCGGCCCCCTGGCCGGCACCGTGGAGCATGTCGGGCTGAAGACCACGCGCATCCGCAGCCTGGGCGGCGAGCAGATCGTCATGGCCAATGCCAGCATGATCAGCAGCACCATCCAGAACTACAAGCGCCTGCAGGAGCGACGCATCGTGTTCGAGTTCGGCTTGTCCTACGACACCCCCACCGATGCCGTGAAGAAGGCACCCGGCATCATCGAGGAGGCGATCAAGGCACAGGGCCAGGCACGCTTCGACCGCGCCCACCTGCGTGGCTTCGGCAAGGAGGCGCTGGAGTTCGAGTGCGTGTATATCGTCAAGGACCCCGGCTACAACCTGTACATGGATATCCAGCAGGCGATCAATTTCCACCTGCTGGAGCGTTTCTCCAGGATCGGCGCCAAGTTTGCCGTGCCGGTGCGGGCGATCAAGGTCACCGCGCTACCCCAAGAAGACATGCTGCGCTTCAAACAGGCCTGAAAGCCTTTGGCTGGTGATCAGCGCCATAGCGTCATCAGGGCGCCTCGTGCGCCGGTCACCGGATCTTGCGCTGGCCTGGGCACGGCGGCGATGCGCGCCAGCGCCTGGTCGTGCGCGCCATCCTCGGGTCGTTGGATGACGTACTGCTCCTGCCCCAGCGGGTAAGCCCCCACCACCAGGAAGTCATCGCTGTGCTCGACACAGCAATGGCCAGTGCCAGCCGGCAGGACCAGGACATTGCCCGCTTTCACGGTCAACGTCTGGCCGCCCGCGCCGCCCAGTGTCACCCGCGCCTGCCCGCTGGCGACACCCAGCACCTCATGGGCATTGGGGTGGAAATGCTGGTACTCAAAAATGCCGTCGCGCCACAACGGCGTCCAATGGTGGGCGGCGAACAATGCCTCGAACGCGCTGGCGTTGTCATCGGCCGGTGCAAGGCGCAGGCGGTAGAGCAATACGGCGAAGCGGCTGTTCGGCGTCGCGCCGTCATCGGCGAAATGCAGCGTCCTCTGCGGCTGGGTGGTGCTGTCGAGGGTAAACATGAGGGCCTCGCGATGAAGTTGGGCAATACCCTTGAGAATACGAGCCAGCTTCGAGGTTCATGCCGGGCGACCAGCTACACCCAGTGAAACTTTCGCCTGCGCGATCCAGTCCAGACCCTATCCATCACTGACAGGGACACGACGATGACAACGACGGTAGGTGACTTCCTGGTCGAGCGTTTGTACCAGTGGGGCGTGCGGCGTATCTATGGTTACCCGGGCGACGGCATCAACGGTGTGTTCGGCGCGTTGAACCGGGCCAACGGCAAGATCGAATTCATTCAGGCCCGCCATGAGGAAATGGCCGCGTTCATGGCCAGCGCCCACGCCAAGTTCACCGGTGAGCTGGGCGTATGCATCGCCACCTCGGGCCCAGGTGCCTCGCACCTGCTTACCGGCCTGTACGATGCGCGCATGGATCACCAGCCGGTGCTGGCCATCGTTGGCCAGCAGGCACGAGCAGCGCTGGGCGGGCACTATCAGCAGGAGCTGGACTTGCTGTCGATGTTCAAGGATGTGGCCGGGGCGTTCGTGCAGCAGGCGTCCACCCCTGCCCAGGTACGCCACCTGCTCGACCGCGCCGTGCGCACGGCCGTGGGCGAGCGCCGGGTAACCGCCATCATCCTGCCCAATGACCTGCAGGACCTGCCCTATGAAGCGCCCGCCAGGGCCCACGGCACCGTGCACTCCGGCGTCGGCTACAGCAAGCCGAAGGTGCTGCCCTACACGTCTGACCTTCAGCAGGCCGCCGATGTGCTCAATGCCGGTCGCAAGGTGGCCATCCTGGTCGGTGCTGGCGCTCTGCAGGCGAGCGAACAGGTGGAGGCGGTGGCCGAAAAGCTCGGGGCGGGCGTTGCCAAGGCGCTGCTGGGCAAAGCCGTGCTGCCGGATACCCTGCCCTGGGTCACAGGGTCCATCGGCCTGCTCGGCACCGAGCCCAGCTACAAGCTGATGACTGAGTGCGACACCTTGCTGATGATCGGTTCGGGTTTTCCCTATTCCGAATTCCTGCCCAAGGAAGGCCAGGCTCGCGGCGTGCAGATCGACCTGCAACCTGACATGCTCAGCCTGCGTTATCCGATGGAGGTCAACCTGGTCGGCGACGCCGGCGAAACCCTGCAGGCGCTCTTGCCATTGCTCGAGCACAAGCCCGACCGGCGCTGGCGCAAGAAGATCGAAGGCTGGCGCGCGCGCTGGGACAAGACCCTGGAAAAACGCGCCCTGGCCAAGGCCGACCCGATCAACCCGCAGCGGGTGGTGCACGAGCTCTCCCCGCGCCTGCCGGATGCGGCCATCGTCACCAGTGACTCCGGCTCCTGCGCCAACTGGTTCGCGCGTGACCTGATGATCCGCCAGGGCATGCAGTGTTCGTTGTCCGGCGGCCTGGCGTGCATGGGCGCCGCCGTGCCCTATGCGATCGCCGCCAAGTTTGCGCACCCGCAGCGCCCGGTGATTGCCCTGGTGGGCGACGGTGCGATGCAGATGAACAACCTGGCCGAGCTGATCACCGTGGCCAAGTACTGGCAGCAATGGGAAAACCCCAAATGGATCTGCGCCGTGTTCAACAACGAGGACCTCAACCAGGTCACCTGGGAGCAGCGGGTCATGGAAGGCGACCCGAAATTCGAGGCGTCCCAGTCCATACCCGATGTGCCCTACCACCTGTTTGCCATTTCCATCGGCCTGCAGGGCATCTTCGTCGAGCGCGAAGACGAGGTCGCCAGCGCCTGGGAACGGGCCCTGGCCGCCGACCGCCCGGTGCTGATCGAATTCAAGACCGACCCCAACGTGCCGCCGCTCCCCCCGCACATCAAGCTGGAACAAGCGAAGCAGTTCGCCAGCACCCTGCTCAAAGGCGACCCTGACGAGGCAGGGGTAATCGTGCAGACGGCCAAGCAGGTACTGGGGACGCTGTTACCTGGCAAGCACTGATGTCCGGTGCGCGGCGAGGCCTTCCGGCAATCCGTTGGAACTTCGCCGCACGCCCGGGGCCTGCCCTATCAAGCCTATCAATAAAGGAAACACGACGATGAGTGCACAATTGAATGGCAAGCGCGTGGCCTTTCTGGTCACCGACGGGTTTGAACAGGTGGAGTTGACCGGCCCTCGTGAAGCCCTGCAAAAGCTGGGCGCGGTGGTCGATATCCTGAGCGAAAAAGATGGGACTGTACGCGGCTGGAATCACGACCAGCCCGCCGACGAATTCCCGGTGGATGCCACGTTCGAAAGTGCCCGGCTCGATCTGTACGATGCCCTCGTGCTGCCCGGCGGCGTGCAGAACTCCGACACCATTCGTCTGATACCCGGCGCCCAGGAATTGGTCAAAAGCCATGACTCTGCAGGCAAACCGTTGGCGGTGATCTGCCACGGTGGATGGCTGCTGGTCTCGACCGGCCTGGTCAAGGGCAAGCGAATGACCAGCTACAAGACGTTGCAGGACGACATCCGCAACGCCGGCGGCAGCTGGATCGATGAAGCGGTGGTGGTGGATGGTAACCTGATCAGCAGCCGTACGCCGGACGATATCCCGGCGTTCAACGAACAGTTGATCGCTGCGCTGGGGCGCTGACATTGCCGCACGGCCCCTGCCCCGCGCCAGCGGTCGGGGGCCATGCTTCCCCGCATGACAACCTAATCAGGCCAATTGGATATACACCGAGTAACTCCCCAGCAGCACCCAGAACACCAGAAAGATCCACGGAGTACGCAGGGAAAAGAGCAATGACTTGCGATGCCCCGCACGTGATGTTTCGGCCTCGCAGAACAGGGGCGATTCGTCATAGGCCAGCCCCATCAAGGGCTCGCTGCGCAGCAAGTGGCTCTGCTTGAGTTGCCAGTGATCGATGATGTTGTACGCCGCGCGAATACCTGGCCAGGCATTGAGCGAACTCAGCACGCCAAGCAAAGCAAGGAACGCGGGCACGATCAGGGTGAACATCTCCCCCCACCCTTGATTGAGGTTGCCCATGGACGAGACGAAAGCGATAACCAGAAACGACTGGGCGGCCAGATAGGCGTCGGTACGATTGGCCAGGATGCTGGTTTCGTACTGGATCTCGCGCCGATAGAAGTCCAGACGCTCCTTGGGCGAACCGAACATCCTGGCGTTGTGCTCGGTGATTTCGTGTTCGGGGGTCGATGGGGTGATGATTCGAGGCACACGGCTCTCCTGCAATCAAGCTCCGGGCAAGTAAGAAATCGAGGAGCTTGATGCGGTAGAACCGGCAATGCAGGGCAAAATTCAATCCATTTTGGCGTTGACCTAATCGGCGCAGCGGCCCTGCTCTCAGAGATCCAGGGCTCCCCTGAGCAACGCGTTGAGCATCCCCGCCACATCATCCCCCTGCTCGTCCAGCACACGCAGCGGGATGCCTTGCAACGCGGCTTGCGGTCCAGCTACCCCGGTGAGGGCCAGCGGGCAGGCAATCTCCAGCTGCAAGGCCCGCAGCCGCTTGGCCAGCCCGGCGTTCACCGGGCCTTGCACGGCAATCACCAACGCCGCTGGCTGAGTCGCCGCGCACACCAGGGCGAGTTCCTCCAGCGGCTGCCAGCAGCCGAGCACGTCGACGCGCTGTTGCTCGCTGCTGAGCAACAGGCCGGTACACAGCAACGGCAGTTCGGCAGCCCCTTCGGTACCGGCCAGCAGCACCCTTGGCGCATCGGCCTGGTTCATCTGCAGGCGCAGCAACAGGCGTGCGCGCAGGAAGGTGTCAAGGAACAGCCACTGACTGCGCTCACCGAAGGCCCTGCCCGCGCCCATCGCCTGCCAGACCGGCAGCAGCACTTCGCGCAGCACGGTGGCCTTGGGCAGGAGCGTGAACAACTGGCCATGGACACCCTCCAACCCGCGCGTATCGAACGCCATTGCCGCGCGTTTCAGGGCCGCGCGCCAGTCTTGGAAGGCCGAATCCTGCTGCACCGGCGTGTGACGCTGAGCGGCGAGCATTTCGCCGACCTTGCTGATCGGCAGGCCGTTGGCTGTCCAGTGCAGGATGTCGCGAATGCGCTGCACGTCGCTGGGCGTGTACAGGCGATGACCACCGTCGGTACGTTGCGGGCTGATCAGGCCGTGACGTCGCTCCCAGGCGCGCAAGGTCACCGGATTGATGCCAGTCAGGCTGACCACATCGCGCATGGGCAGTAAATCGGGTGAGGTGACTTCGGTCATCAGGAGGAATCATCAGAAAGATGGCCCATTCTAAACCCATACGCTCTTTCTGCGGCGAGCTCAGATAGGCCATTATGTACAGAATCGCGCCGGCGCTTCGTATTGTTGCGCCCGCCATACAGCTCAGCTTTTCATGGGTGTCCCCAATGATCAACGCAAAACTCCTGCAACTGATGGTCGAGCACTCCAACGATGGCATTGTCGTTGCCGAGCAGGAAGGCCGCGACAGCATCCTGATCTACGTCAACCCCGCCTTTGAACGCCTCACCGGCTACTGCGGGGACGATATCCTCTACCAGGACTGCCGCTTCCTCCAGGGCCAGGATCAGCAGCAGCCGGGTATCGCCGTGATCCGCGAGGCGATCCACGCGGGCAAGCCCTGCCGTCAGGTGCTGCGCAATTATCGCAAGGACGGCAGCCCGTTCTGGAACGAATTGTCCATCACCCCGGTACATAACGAGGCAGACCAGCTGACCTATTACATCGGCATTCAACACGATGTCTCGGCGCAGATCGCTGCCGAAGAAAGGGTGCGCGAGCTGGAGGTCGAGGTCGCCGACCTGCGCCGCCAGCTGGCAGCGGTCGGACACTGAGCAAAATATCTGTACAAGAACGTTGACTTGTACAGATTTAAACGTAGGCTTCTTCTATACCTGTACAAAAAATTTGTTTGTACAGGATTTGTCGGAGCCGAGCATGTCAACGTACCTGCAGAATTTCGCCGAGCGCTTCGCCCAGCTCGATGGGCAGCACCTCGAAGCGCTAGAGAACCTGTACAGCGAGAACGTCACCTTCCGCGACCCGCTGCATCGGATTGACGGGCTGAGCGAGCTGCGGGCGTATTTCGCCCATCTGTACGCCAACGCCCATGACATCCGCTACGTATTCTCCGGTGCCGACGAGGTGAGGACCGGGCAAGGGTACCTGCGTTGGACCCTGCAATTTCGTCATCCGCGGCTTGCAGGCGGTCGCCCGGTTTCCCTGCAAGGCTGCAGTTACCTGCAATGGCATGACCGGGTGCATTACCACCAGGATTTCTTCGACGCCGGCGCGCTGCTCTACGAGCACATTCCGCTGATGGGGGGGGCGATTCGCTGGCTCAAGGGGCGGTTGGCATGAGCCGCTGCTGGTTGACCGGTGCCAGCAGCGGCATCGGTGCGGCGCTCGCGCAGTGCCTGCTGGAACAAGGCCATCAGGTTGCCCTTGGCGGTCGCCGGGTCGAGCAACTGGTGCCCTTTGCCGAGCGCTTTCCCGGGCAGGTGCTGCTGGCCAACGGCGATCTGGACGATCCCGAGCAGGTCGCGCAGATAGCAGACCGCATTCGCCAGGCCTGGGGCGCCCTGGACATGGCGATTTTCAACGCCGGTACCTGCGAGTACCTGGAACCGGGCCGGTTCGACCCGGCGCTGGTCGAGCGCGTTATCCGCACCAATGTGCTGAGCCTCAGCCACTGCCTGGCGGTCGCCCTGCCCCTGCTGCGTGCCGGTATCGGCCCGCACCTGGTGGTCATGGGCAGCTCGGTAACCTGGCTGGCCTTGCCCCGCGCCGGCGCTTATGGCGCATCCAAGGCCGCTGTGCGCTACCTGGTGGAGTCGCAGCGCATCGATCTGGCGCAAGCCGGCATCGACGTCACGCTGATCAATCCAGGCTTCGTCGACACACCGCTGACGCGTCGCAACGACTTCCCGATGCCTCAGCTGTGGTCAGCCCAGCGCGCCGCCCGGCACATCGTCAGACGGCTGCCGCGTCGGCCGCTGGAAATAAACTTCCCGCGCCTGTTCACCTGGGGGTTGCGCCTGCTCGGAGCGCTGCCGGCGCAAGCGCGCCTGGCATTGGGCCGGCGCCTGGCTCGTCAAGAAACGGACTGATCAATCATGCGTATAGCCATCATCGGCAGCGGCATCGCCGGCCTGACCTGCGCCTACCTGTTGTCGCGCAAGCACGAAGTAACGGTTTTCGAGGCCGCCGGCTGGGTCGGTGGCCACACCCACACCGTCGACGTGGTGTGGCGCGGTGAGCGCCATGCCATCGACACGGGGTTCATCGTGTTCAACGACTGGACCTATCCCCATTTCATTCGTTTGCTCGAACAACTCGGGGTCGCTTCGCAGCCGACGCAGATGAGTTTTTCCGTGCATGATCCGCTCAGCGGCCTGGAGTATAACGGGCACGATCTGAACACGTTGTTTGCCCAGCGCCGCAACCTGCTGTCACCAGGGTTCTGGGGCATGCTGCGCGATATCCTGCGTTTCAACCGGCAGTCTCTCGCCGACCTGGAACAGCAGCGGATCGAGCCCACCACCACATTGGGCGCGTACCTTGATGAAGGAGGTTACGGCCAGCGTTTCATCGAGCATTACATCGTGCCCATGGGCTCTGCGATCTGGTCGATGTCGCGAGCCGACATGCTCGGTTTCCCGCTGGCATTCTTCGTGCGTTTCTGTCGCAACCACGGCTTGCTGTCAGTGAACCAGCGCCCGCAGTGGCGTGTCGTGGCGGGCGGCTCGCGCAGTTATGTCGCCCCGCTGTGCCGCCCCTTCGCCGAGCGCATCCGCTTGGGCTGCCGGGTGCACCGGGTCGGTCGCGACGAAGGCGGGGTTACCCTGGTCAGCGACGCCGGTACCGAGCGCTTCGACAATGTGGTGTTCGCCTGCCACAGCGACCAGGCCCTGGCGCTGCTGGAAGCGCCGAGCGTGCACGAACGTTCAGTGCTGGGCGCCATCGGCTATGCCGAGAACGACGTGGTGCTGCACACCGACAGCCGCCTGCTGCCACGCCGTCGCAACGCCTGGGCCAGCTGGAATTACCGCCTCGGCGGCCCCGAACAGGCGCCAGCTGCGGTGACCTACAACATGAACATCCTGCAGGGCATTGAAGCGCCGACGACCTTTTGCGTCAGCCTGAATCAGACCGCGCTGATCGACCCCGCGCAGATCCTCGCGCGGTTCAGCTACGCCCACCCGCAGTACAGCCTGGCGGCGTCCGCCGCGCAGGCTCGGCAAATGCAATTGCAAGGCCAGCAACACAGCTACTTCTGCGGCGCCTACTGGGGCAATGGCTTCCACGAGGACGGGGTGGTCAGTGCGTTGCAGGTCGCCAGGCATTTCGGAGAGCAACTGTGAACAGTGGCCTATGCCAGGGTTGGATCAGCCACCGGCGCCTGAGCCCACGGGCCCATGCCTTTCGTTACAGGATCGGCATGTTCTACCTGGATCTGGATGAACAGGCTGGCTGGCTGGGGCTGTCTCGTTGGCTGGGGCGTTGGCGCCTGGCCCCGCTGTGCTGGCGCGAAGCCGACTACCTGCCGAGCCTCACCCGCCAAGGTCTGCCGCTGGCCCAAGCCGCGCGACTGCTGGTGAGCCAGGCCACCGGGCAAGTGCCTGACGGGCGCGTGTACCTGCTGACCCAACTGCGTTGCTGGGGGCTGTCGTTCAATCCGGTGAGCTTCTATTTCTGCCATGACCGGGACGGACACCTGGCGGCAATTCTGCTGGAAGTGCGCAACACCCCGTGGCGTGAGCGTTTCCACTATGTGCTACCGGTACAAGGTGATCTGACCAGGCCATTCGCCATGGCCAAGGCCTTTCATGTATCGCCGTTCCTGCCCCTGGACATGGACTATCGGCTGCGTTTTCACCTGGACCAGGCGCAGGTACGCATTCACATGGAGAACTGGCAAGGCGAGCAGAAGGTCTTCGAAGCCGACCTGGCCCTGAAACGCCGCCCCCTGGATGGCAAGGACATACGCGCCTACGTCCTGACCTTCCCCTGGATGAGCCTGCGCACCGTCTGGGCCATCTACTGGCAAGCCCTGCGCCTGTTCATCAAACGCACCCCCATACACGACCACAGCGCCAGCCGGGGCGACCTGGCACTCGGCCACCCCTGCGAGGACCCCGATCATGTCCAATCCGACCCTGAGTGTTAGCAAGTCTGCGGGCTTGGCGCCGCTGCTTGGCAGCCTGGCGCGCAACGCCGTGCTCGCCCAGCTGGGCAAACTGCGTCACGGCCATCTGCGCCTGCTCTGCCACGGTCGCCAGTGGACCTTCGGCGACCCTGGCAGCGCCCTGCAGGCCGAGATAGAGATACTCGAGGATGCCGCCTGGAGCCTGATCGCCGGCAATGGCTCGATTGGCGCGGGCGAAGCCTATATCCATGGTTACTGGCGCAGCCCGGACCTGGCGTTGGTCACCCGTCTGTTCGTGGCCAACCTCGATGTGCTCGACGCCCTCGAGGGCGGCCTGGCGCGCCTGGGACGCCCTGCCCTGCGGCTGCTGCACCGGCTAAACCGCAACAACCGCAGCGGCGCTCGACGCAACATCCTGGCCCATTACGACCTGGGCAATACCCTGTTCGAGCAACTGCTTGACCCGACCATGATGTATTCGGCCGCGCAGTTCGAATACCCCGGGCAATCGCTGGAGCAGGCGCAGCAGCATAAGCTGGAGCGCATCTGCCAAAGGCTTGAGCTCAGCGCGCAGGATCACCTGCTGGAAATCGGCTGTGGCTGGGGCAGCCTGGCAATTCATGCCGCCACCCGCCACGGTTGCCGGGTGACCACCACGACACTGTCGCACGCGCAGTACACCTACACCCTGCAACGGGTGAAGGACCTCGGGCTGGAGCAACGGGTGACCGTGCTGTGTGACGATTACCGCGACCTGACGGGGACTTTCGACAAACTGGTCTCCATCGAGATGATAGAAGCGGTGGGGCACCGCTACTTGCCCGTGTACTTCCGCCAGTGCGCGTCACTGCTCAAGCCTGACGGGCTGATGTTGCTGCAGGCCATCACCATTCGTGACCAACGCTACGCCCGGGCGCGCCGCTCGGTGGATTTCATCCAGCGCTACATCTTCCCCGGCGGCGCCCTGCCCTCGCTGAGTGTGTTGCTGGACACCGCCAGCCGGCGCACCGCGCTCAACCTCGTGCACCTGGAGGATTTTGGCGTCGATTACGCCATCACCCTGGGGCATTGGCGCGACAATCTGCGCCAGGCACGTGGCACGCTGGCGGACCTGGGCTACGACGAGACCTTTCAGCGTTTGTGGGAATTCTACCTGTGCTACTGCCAGGGCGGCTTCGAGGAACGTGCCATCGGCGTGGCCCAGTTACTGTGGGCGGCGCCCCAGGCGCGGCGGGCGCCGTTGCCCGGGCAATGACGATGCCCCGCGCCTGGCTGATCGCCAATGCGCTATGGCTGCAGGTTGGCTGGTGGGCCTGCGTGCTGGGCGCCAAGGTTCCCTGGCTACTGTTGTTGGTGCCGCTGGGGATGGCGGTGCACCTGACACTGTGCGCGGCTCGCGGCAGCGAAGTTCGCGCACTGTTGCGCGTGACCTTGGCCGGTTGCGTGCTTGATAGCCTGCTGGGGGCGATCGGCTTGTTTCGTTTTGAAGCATGGCCACTGCCATTGTGGCTGGTATTGCTGTGGCTGGTACTGGCCAGCGGCCTTCGCCACAGCCTGGCGTGGGCGGGCTGGCCGTTCTGGCGCGGCGCGTCAGTGGGCGCGCTGGGAGGCCCGCTGGCGTACCTGGGCGGCGCCAGGCTAGCTGATGTCACCTTGCCCCTGGGGGCGGTGGTGACAAGTTTGCTGCTGGTGCCGATCTGGGCCCTGGCCCTCCCCTTGCTGGTGCGTCTCGCCGCGCGGCGCTGAGCGGCGGCAGCGTTCAGAACAATAGCGCACCTGCGCCCAGCACCGCGCCCAGCGCTTGCGCCAGGCGAAAGGCTGGCCGCACACCGCGCATATTTTGCTCGGGAGATGCCGCTTCTTCATAGGTCCTGGCCGGCATCGAGCCGCGCCAGCAGCGTTTCACCGCGTTGCCACACACCCTCGCGACGGGCAGGCGCCATGCCGTCCAGGCTGCGATACACCAAGGCCAGGCGGGGGTTGCCTGAAAGCTGGGCGCGGTGGCGAATGAGAAAATGCCAGTACAACGCATTGAACGGGCACGCGTCTTCACCAACCGCCTGATCCACCCTGAAGCTGCAGGCCTTGCAGTGATCGGACATGCGCTGGATGTAACGACCACTGGCGCAGTAGGGTTTGGAACCCAGGTAGCCACCATCGGCGTGCATCACCATGCCCAGGGTATTGGGCAGTTCTACCCAATCGAACGCATCGATGTACACGGCCAGGTACCAGTGGCAGATCGCGGGCGGCGCGATGCCGGCTAGCAGGGCAAAGTTGCCGGTGACCATCAGCCGCTGGATGTGATGTGCGTAACCGAGGCGCAAGGTCTGTCCGATCGCCTGCGCCATGCAGCGCATGCGCGTCTGCCCACTCCAGTAGAAGCCCGGCAGGCCGCGGGTGTTGCCCAGGTGGTTGAGCCTGGCGTACTCGGGCATACGCAGCCAGTAAATGCCACGCACATACTCGCGCCAGCCGATCAACTGGCGGATGAAGCCCTCTGCGGCATTGAGCGGTACCCGGCCCTGGCGCCAGGCGCTTTCCACGTCTTCACAAAGGCAGCGCACATCCAGTAGCCCTATGTTCAGCGCCGCGCTGATGCGCGCATGGAACAGGTAAGGCTCGCCTTCAGCCATTGCGTCCTGGTAGTCGCCGAACGCCGCCAGGCCGAAGTCGAGAAAATGCTGCCAGAGCTGTTGGGCTTCGGTATGGGTCACGGGATAGTCGAAACCGTCGAGTTCGCCGTAGTGGTCGCTGAAACGCTGGCGTACCAGGGCCACCACGCCACGGGTTATGTCATCCTGTGCGAAATGCGCCGGGAACGGACCGCGCAGGCCGCGCGCCAACGGCTTGCGATTGTCGTTATCGAAATTCCATGCGCCCCCCGCCGGGCTGCCGTCGGGCTCCAGGAGCAGGCCGCAGCGCTTGCGCATGCCGCGGTAGAAATGCTCCATGCGCAGTTGGGTACGGTCCTGGGCCCAGCGCGCGAACGCCTCTCGCGAGCACAGGAAACGGGTGTCGCGGTGCCACACCAACGGTAGCCCCGCCTCGCGGAGCGTCTGTTCCAGGCGCCACTCACCGCACTCGGTCAAGTGAACCTCGCTGGCGCCCAGAGCCTGCTGCCAGCGCCGCAGTTCGCCGGCAATGCTGGCACTGTTGCCGTCGGCGTCCAATTCGACGTAGTGCACCTGCCAGCCACGTGCCCTGAGCGCCTGGGCGAAATGACGCATGGCGCTGAAGACAAGCACGATTTTTTGCGGATGATGCGGCACATAGCGCGCCTCACCTTCCACTTCGGCCATCAGAATCGCATCGCGGGCCGGGTCAAGCGCGGCGAGACTGGCCAGGTCGAACGACAGCTGGTCGCCCAGCACCAGGCCCAGACGCATCGCCGAAGCTACCACTGCTCGTCCAACGTCACCGGCACCCGCAGCGGCGCAACAGGGCCGTCACGCTGCCCACACATTTCATCGTGCACCACTTGCTGGACCAGCATGCACGGCACCGGCTGCAAACCGGCCAGCGTCTGGCGCAATTGAGTGATGGAGTGAAAACGAACGGCCTGCCCCTGATCGTCGCTCAGTGTGACCGGCCCCGCATTGGCCATCGCCCGCAGCAGGTAGAAACCGCCCTCCAGCGACAGCAGTTCCAACGCCTGCACCTGGCCGGCAGCGACCTGCTCGAAGAGTGTATTGAGATTCATGGCGTGCCCTCCGGCAGGCGGCGAAAGAACAGGGTGATCTGGCCGATCTCCACGCCCAGCTTGCTCATGCGCGAGCGGTTGATCAGGGTGTCGTCGTCCATCAGGTACATCCAGTCGTCCAGGTCCACCTGCCAGTGCCGCCCGTCAACCGGCAGGTCCAGTTGGTAACGCCAGCGCAGCGCATTGCCAGCCACCTCGCCGCGGGCCTCGCCGATCACGTCGCCAGCGGTGCCACGCCAGCGACCGGGGCCATCGGGCACCAGCGTCCAGGTGCGCCGCTGTCGAGTACCGTCGCTGTAGAGAAACCGCTCGTCAAGGATCAGCCGCTCGCCCTCGCGGTGACTATCGATACGCACATGGAAACGCTTCACGACCTCGCCTGAGCGCTTCTGGAACATGCCCCAGGCCTGCACCGGACGCGCGAAGAAGGCCGCCAGGTCCAGCTTGGGTTGCTCGCCGGCGTAGTGCTCGACGCCGACGTTGCCACAGCTGCCGAGCAACAGGCACATGGTCAACAACAAAGCTTTGTACATATTCAGTGTCCTCGATCGTTACCGGCCAGGCCGAGCAGGCGCTGGCGCAATTGTGGATCCCGGGTGCGCGGGTCAAGCCAGATGGCAAAGAAGGCCCGGGCGAAAGCCACATCGGCCACTTCATGGCGCAGTCGGCCATCGACGTAGAAGCGGCAACCTGTTTGCGGAAGGAACACCCCGGTGATGCGCATACCGGGGCGCACATCCACGAATGCCGCCTGCATTTCACGGGCCCATGCGTCGAACTGTTGCGTGGTGACGGTGCCGGCGCCAAGACGGCGCATCTCCTCCAAGCTTGCCTTGACCAGCGTTTCCCGGGACAACGACCGGTGGTAGCTCAGCTCCAGGGCGAATGGCCGGCTCCAGTCCAGCACCGGTCCCTCGGCCCACAAACGGGCGCTGTACAGACGCAGGCCGAACCAGGTGAATTCCCCTTCACCCAGCCGTTGAGCCGTCACAAGCGTGGCTCGCCAATCCGCGCCGACCGAAGTGAGCGAAATCAGCAGCAGACAGAGGCAGGCTAATCGTCCGGAGCAAACCATGAAAAACCTGTACAGAAGACAAATCCTGTACAAGATTATGGCTTTGTACAGATAATTTTCAATGTTGTATAGAAATTAAGGGCAGCTCGATTCATACCAGGGAGCACTTCGGATGAGTGTCATCACCAACCTCCACAGCCCCGCAAACGTGTTGGTCTGCGGCGCCAGCCAAGGCATCGGGCTTGCCCTGTGCGAACAACTGCTGGCACGCGAAGACGTGGGCCTGCTGATCGCCGTGTCGCGCCAGGCAACCCGCAGCACGTCGCTCGATGCGCTGGCCCTGACGCATGGCCGCAGGTTGATGCGCATCGATTGCGATGCTCGGGATGAACAGGCGTTGCAAGCACTGACGGCGCAGGTCCAGGCCAGCTGTGCGCAGTTGAATCTGGTCATCAGTACCCTTGGCGTACTCCACGAACCCCCGGCTCGCCCCGAGAAGTCCCTGGCGCAACTGGACATCGCGGGGTTGCAGGCCAGCTTCGTGACCAATTGCTTCGCCCCTATCCTGCTGCTCAGGCACCTGCTGCCTTTGCTGCGCCAGCAACCGGTCACCTACGCCGCCTTGTCGGCCCGGGTCGGCTCGATCGGCGACAACCACCTTGGCGGCTGGTACAGCTATCGCGCCAGCAAGGCCGCGCTCAACCAGCTGTTGCGCACGGCCAGCATCGAACTCAAGCGGCTCAACCCCGCTTCGACGGTCCTTGCCCTGCACCCTGGGACCACCGACACCCAGCTCTCGCGCCCCTTCCAGGGCAATGTGCCAATCGACAAACTGTTCTCGCCTGCTTTTGCCGCCGGTTGCATCCTCGAACTCATCGGCCGGCATGGACCATCACAGACCGGTACCTTCTGGGCTTGGGACGGAAGGCAAATTCCCTGGTGACTTGCAGGGGTGTCAGGGATAGGGCGCAACGACACTGGATACTGGGTCAAGGAAGATCAGTTGCAATGGCTCTGCCAGCAGCTGGTCAGCCTGCTCGGCAAAATACTGAAAGTGTTCGGTGGCCAGGTGGGTGTCCAGGGCCTGTTGATGGTCGAACGCTTCGCGCATGTAAAACGTCCCGGGCTCGTCGCTGCGCTCGAACAACATGTAGTCACGATTGCCGGGCTCGGCCCGGGTCGGCTCGATCAGGGCCAGCAAGGCCTCTTTCAGCGCTGCTGCCTGGCCTGGCTTGGCCTTGAGGATGGCAAGGGAAACGAGGGGAAGGTCTTGTGTGTTCACGTCACGCTCCTGGTCAGTTGATTGCCAGCCAGTCTGGCGTGCCCGGCACCTGGGAAAAACCGGCCGTGCGCGTGAACACTTTCACCGATGGAGTGAAAATCAGGACCATCAAAGCAGGCGACGGATCTCAGATACCAACGCGCTTGTCGCCTCTTCAAGCGTTCCTTCGTTGCGACATAAAACCCACCCTTGATCGGCAACCACTCGCTCGAACGCTTCGGTGCAAGCGACATGCTCCTCCAGCGCGTGCATCACGGTACTGCTCAATCCGCGCGACCGCGCCGCTGCCCTCTTCCACGAGAGTTCAGGGTCGGTGACAACGCCCACATGCAGGTCCGGCACCCGCACGTTGCGTTCGAGGTTCAAGCGAAGGATCTCGACAAACGGCACCAGTCGGCGAAACGCCGCATCGGACGGGTACCAGCGATCGATCAGGATGATGCTGTCCGCCGGTTGCTTGGCCAGCACATGCCGGGAAATCCAGGCACGGCTGTCCGCCAGGCGCTCACAAACCTTCATTTCCAGGTCCCGGCAGGGTTTCCTGGCGAACTGGTTGACCAGGACCATGGTTTCGCCCCGGTAGGGATCGCTTTTCTTCTCGCAGATGCGGATCACTTTCCTGTTGTCCGCCCTCAGCGCTTTGGTGACGGCTTCCAGCAGCGTGGTCTTGCCGGTGCCCTTGGGGCCATCGAGGGAAATGAACAGCGAACGACTCATGCTTCACACAACGGTTGAATTCCTTCACGAACAGTCAATGAACCGGGCTCGGTCACATCAGGCAGTAGAACTCGCTGACCTCTGCGACGATCTCCCGGGCGGCATTGTACAGCCTCGCCTCGGGTGTCAGGGCCATGGAGCGGGCTTCCAGCACATAGCGCTGGCCGGCCTGGAAATGGGCGTAATCGAGGGTGAGGTAGCATTGGCGGACGGTGGTGCCGCCGAGCATGCTCATGCCTCCTCCGCCGTTCGTTTCATAGTCAAAGCGCACCACCAGTTCGTGGCTGCCAGGGCTGACCTGGAAGAAACGGCCTTCGTCCAGGCGTTGCTTGTCCAGGCGTTCGGCCAGCAGGACGCGGTCATTGGGGAATGGCAGCGACAGGTCGACCCAGGCCATCTGCGGGTTGGCGGCGGGCAATGGGGTTTGGCAGCCTGGGATGACGGTGATCAGTAACAGCAGTAGCAGCCGGCGCATGGTGAGGTTCCTTGGGGAACTGGATTAAGGATAGCGCTGGGGCGTCGGGTTGTTAATCACCGCGTGGGAACGTGCTGGTGCTCGTCACCTGGGAGGAGATAAAACTCAGGCCCGCCGGGTTGAACCCGGACAGGCCTGAGGAAGGGAAACTGTCGGCCGGCTGGCGGCCCTTGAAGCTACAGACTCTCGTCGAGGAACTTGACCACGGTGCCCATGCACGCCACCCGCTCCTCCACATGCGGCATGTGGCTGGAGTTCTCGAACAACGCCCAGCGGATCCCGGGGATCAGGTCCAGGTACGGCTTGACTACCAGCGGCGTGGCCTCGTCATAGCGCCCGGAGATCAACAGGCTCGGCACGTTGATCCGCGGCAAGCGGTCAACGATGGTCCAGTCCTTGGTGCTGCCGATGATGTGAAATTCGTTGGGCCCGGTCATCGCGTGGTACACGGTCGGGTCGGCCTCCACCTGGGCGAAGGTGCGTGCCACCTCTTCCGGCCAGGGCTTGAGCCGGCACACGTGGCGGTCGTAGAACACCTGGGTGGCGGCGATGTAGTCGGCCGCGGTGTAGTCGCCCACGGCTTCGTGGCGCAGCAGGGTTTCCTGGACGTCCTTGGGCAGCTCTTCGCGCAGGCGGTTGGCCTCGCGCACCCAGGTGCGCATGTCGGCCGGCGAGTTGGCGATCACCAGGCAGCGCAGGCCCCTGGGCTGGCGCACCGCGTGTTCGCTGGCGAGCATGCCGCCCCAGGACTGGCCCAGCAGTGCGTAGCGCTCGCTGATGCCCAGGTGCTCAAGCAGGTTGTCGAGCTCATCCAGGAACAGCTTCACCGTCCAAAACGACGGCGGCATCTGCGGCAGGTGGGTGGAACGGCCGTTGCCCAGCTGGTCGTAGTGGATGACCGGGTAGCCACCGGCGGCGACATCTTTATAGGCATCGACATAGTCGTAGGTGCAGCCCGGGCCGCCGTGCAGGATGACGAGCGGGGTGCGGCCACAGGCCAGGTCGCCGGTGACGCGGTACCAGGTCTGGTATTCGCCAAAGGGGGCAAAACCTTCACGCGATTGGGTGAGTTCCATTTCATCCGGCTCCATGTGAATCATGGAACACACGATATCCCTATGCGCAACGCGGCATAACTAGAGAATTTGCTAGGTTTTCGGTTTTTTTTGCCCTTTTCACGGGTCGAGCAGGCGGTAATGCACCGCCCGGGCGACCGCCTGGACGCGGTTCTTGGCCCCGAGCTTGTGCATCGCCGAGGTCAGGTGCAGGGAAATCGTCGCCAGCGAGCGGTTGAGCTTGTCGGCGATCTCCCCTGCCGTCAGGCCTTCGGCGGCCCAGCGCAGGCACTCGACTTCGCGGCGGGTCAGACGGATGGCGCGGGTAGAGGACTCCTTGGCCAGCAAGGGATAGGCCGCCTCCTGCAGAGCGTGGGCAATCTGACTGAAATCGCCCAGGTGCTCCCGGGCGTCGTCCAGGTCGCGCTGGCTGGCCTGGGGGCGCAGGCCGGTCAGGGTCGCCAGCCCGCCCCGTGGCAGGTGGATCGGCACGGTCACGCCGCAGGTCAGCTGCGCATCGTGCAGGTAGCCGACCACCGGGGCGTGGCGACGGTCGATGTGGCGCTGCAGGATGGTCTCGCCCTTGGGCAGGTACGACCAGACGAAGGGCGCGATGGAGGACACGGCAACCTGCTGTACCGGGTCGATCTGGTAGAAACCCTCGGAACACCACAGGTCCTGCCAGTCCTTCGGGGTCTGGCGCAGTCGGACCACGCTCGGGGTGATCAGCTCGCCGACATGATCCAGCGGCACCGGGCTGTAGTCGTACACGAGGGCATCAAAGCCCAGTTCTGCCGCCAGTTCGGCGACGCTGTCCATCTGTTCGTCCAGGCTCTTGTCCGACGCCAGACGGGCATTGAGTTCAGCCACCTTGGCCTGCATACCTGACACTCCCTGTGATTCCTTTTGGATTTCCATCCCGAAGTCCGGCACGTAGAATGCCACGGCTTGGCGCGGGACTGCCATACAAAACCTATAGGAAACACTAGCTTGTAGGCGACGAAATCTCCTGCGCTAGTTATAGCCCCAAGCCATGGCCAACAGGAGAGTAGCGATGTGGCGTGAGATGCAACCTGACCAGCGGTTCGACGTAGAGGTCGATGGCCATAACGTCGTGGTGTACAGCTTTGGCGAAGGTGACGAGGTGCTGTTGTGCCTCAATGGCGGGCCGGGGCTGCCCTGCGACTACCTGCGCGACGCCCATGCCTGGCTCAAGGACAAGGGTATCCGCGTGGTCGCCTTCGACCAGCTGGGCACCGGCGCCTCCGACCGCCCGGATGACGACAGCCTGTGGAACATCACCCGCTACGTGGCCGAGGTCGAACGCGTGCGCCAGGCCCTGGACCTGGGGCGCGTGCACATGATGGGGCATTCCTGGGGCGGCTGGCTGGCGATCGAGTACGCCATTCATCACCCGCAGTCGCTGAAAAGTCTGATTCTCGAGAACACTGTCGGCGACATTCCGCACCTGATCACCGAGCTTGAGCGCCTGCGCGGCGCGCTGGGCAGCGAGACCGTGGCGATGATGCAGCGCCACGAGGCCCTGGGCACCCTCGATCATCCCCAGTACCAGGCGGCCATCACCCTGCTCAACTACCGCCACGTCTGCCGCCTCGAGCAGTGGCCGGCGCCGATCCAGCGCTCGCTGGGCGACTGGAACATGGGCCCGTACAGCACCATGCAGGGCCCCAACGAGTTCCTTTATATCGGCAACCTCAAGGACTGGAACCGCCTCGAGCAGATGGGCGAGTTCCGCATGCCGGTGCTGATCACCACCGGCCAGCACGACGAGCTGACCCCCGCCTGCGCCATGCGCATGAACCTGGCCCTGCACGGCCGCGCCGAGCTGCACGTGTTCCCCAACAGCAGCCACATGCCGTTCTACGAAGAACCCCAGGCCTATTTCCCGGTGTTGCTGGACTTCCTGCAACGCAACCGGGGCTGACCGATGAGCCTGGCACGTTACCGGTTCGTCCTGATTCGCCCGTTGCAACTGCTGCCGGTGCTGCTGGGCATCAGCATCATCACCTTCGTGCTGGTGCGCTCGATCCCCGGCGACCCGGCGCGGGTGCTGCTGGGCGCGCGCAGCACGCCGGACGCGATCGCGAAGATTCGCGCCCAGTTCGGCCTCGACGAGCCGATCTGGGTGCAGTACCTGTACTTCCTGAAGAACCTGCTCAACGGCGACCTGGGCAAGTCATTGCTGTACAAGGTCGACGCCCTGCCGCTGATTGCCGGGCGCATCGAGCCGACTGTGTTGCTGGTGCTGGGCAGCGTGCTGCTGGCGTTGCTGATCGCCGTGCCGCTGGCCACCCTCGCCGCCCGGCACAAGGGCGGCTGGGCCGACAACCTGATCCGCCTGTTCACCACCGCCGGGCTCGGCCTGCCGGCCTTCTGGCTGGGGCTCATGCTGATCCTGCTGTTCAGCGTGCACTGGGGGCTGTTCCCGGTGTCCGGCTATGGCCGCACCTGGGCAGACAAACTGCACCACCTGGTATTGCCGTGCCTGACCATCGCCCTGGCGCTCTCGGCGGTGCTGGTGCGCAACCTGCGCGCGAGCATCCTCCTGGAGCTACAGGCCGACCACATCACCGCCGCCCGCGCACGCGGCCTGGGCGAAGGGGCGATCCTGCGCCGGCACGTCCTGCCCAACGCCATGCTGCCGACCATCAACCTGCTGGCGGTCAACATCGGCTGGCTGATCAGCGGCACCGTGGTGATCGAAAGCCTGTTCTCGCTGCCCGGTGTCGGCCAGTTGCTCGTGCGCGGCATCTTCACCCGCGACTACATGGTGGTCCAGGGCGTGGCCATGGTGCTGGCCTGCGCCACGGTGGCAGTGAACTTCATCGCCGACGTGGTGACTACCGCCCTCGACCCGCGGGTGACCATCCAATGAGCCAGAGCCCCGCACTGGCGCTACGCTGGCGCCTGGCCTGGCACCTGGGCAATGGCCGCCTGGCGCTGTACTGCGGCCTGGCGATCGTCCTCGGCTGGTGCCTGCTGGCGCTTTGCGCGCCATGGATAGCGCCGTTCGACCCGCTGGCGCAGAACGCCGACCTGCGCCTGGCCGCGCCCAGCCTTGGTCACCCGTTCGGCACCGACAACTTTGGCCGCGACATCCTCTCACGGGTGATCTGGGGCGCGCGCATCGACCTGCAGATGGCGCTGATCGGGGTGATCTTTCCGTTCCTGCTCGGCACCTGCATCGGCGCGGTTTCCGGCTATGTCGGCGGGTTGCTGGACAACATCTGCATGCGCCTGGTCGATATCGTCCTGGCCTTCCCGTTCCTGGTGCTGATGCTGGCGATCATGGCCATCCTCGGCCCGGGCCTGGGCAGCTTCTACATCGCCATGGCCCTGGTCGGCTGGGTGTCCTATGCGCGGCTGATCCGCTCGCAGATCCTGGTGCTCAAGCAAGGCGATTTCGCCCTGGCCGCCAGGAGCCTGGGGTTCAGCCACCGGCGCGTGCTGTTCGGCCACCTGCTGCCCAACGCCCTGTTCGGCTCGGTGGTGTTCTGCATGTCGGATGCCGTGCTGGTGCTGCTCAATGGCGCGGCCGTCAGCTACCTGGGCCTTGGCGTGCAACCGCCCACCCCGGAGTGGGGCACCATGGTGGCCGAGGGGCAGAGTTTCATCACCAGCGCCTGGTGGATCTGCACCTTCCCGGGCCTGGCCGTGGTGACCCTGGCCATGGGCTTCAGCTTGCTGGCCGACGGCGTCGCCGAGCTGCTGGGAGACCGCACATGAGCCCTGCCCTGCTCCAGGTCCGCGAACTGAGCGTCATCGCCCGCGCTGGCCAACGCGATATCCCCCTGGTCGATCGCCTGTCGTTCGACCTCGGCCAGGGCGAGATCCTCGGCCTGGTGGGCGAAAGCGGCTCGGGCAAGACCCTGGCCTGTCGCGGCCTGATGCGCCTGCTGCCGTCGCCGAACCTGCGCCTCGAAGGCCAGGCCGTGCGCCTGGCCGGCAACGACCTGCTGCGCCTGGACGAGGCCGGCATGCGCCGTATGCGCGGTCGCGAGCTGGGCATGATCTTCCAGAACCCCAGTAGCCACCTCGACCCGCTGATGCGTATCGGCGCGCAGATCGCCGAGGGCATCCGCCTGCACCAGGGCGCCTCGCGGCGCGAAGCGCGGGCCGAGGCCATCGAGGTGCTGCGCCAAGTCGGCATCCCCGACCCGAAAACCCGCGTCGACAGCTATCCCCACGAGTTCTCCGGCGGCATGCGGCAACGGGCGATGATCGCCGTGGCCCTGGGCTGCAACCCCAAGGTGCTGATCGCCGACGAGCCGACCACGGCGCTGGACGTCACCGTGCAGGCGCAGATCCTGCGCCTGCTGCTGGAGCTGCGCGACCGCCGCGGCCTGTCGATGATCCTGATCAGCCACGACCTCGGCGTGGTCGCGCAGACCTGCGACAGCATCGCCGTGATGTACGCCGGGCGCCTGTGTGAACACGGCGCCAAGCAGGCCCTGCTGAGCCAGCCGCGCCACCCCTACAGCGCCGGACTGCTGGCCTGCCATCCCGCGACGCGGCGGCACGCGGGACTGATGAACACCATTGCCGGGCAACCGCCGCTGCTCGACGCCCTGCCCGCAGGGTGCCGCTTCGAACCGCGCTGCCCGCAGGCCACGCCTGACTGCCGGGCACAATTGCCGGAACTGCGGGTGATCGGCCCCGGCCATCGCCTGGCCTGCCATACCCCGCTGCTGGCCGGAGGCCTGTCATGACCACGCTGTTGCAGGTCAACGACCTGCATGTGCAGTTCCCCGCCCCGGGCGGCGGCCTGTTAAACCTGCGCCCACGCAAGGTCAACGCCGTCAACGGCGCGTCGCTGAGCCTCGCCGCCGGCCAGGCCCTGGGCCTGGTGGGCGAGTCGGGTTGCGGCAAGAGCACCCTGGCCCGGGCCATCCTGCAACTGACCCCGGCCAGCAGCGGCCAGGTGCTGTTCGACGGCAGCGACATGCGCCAGGGCAACCGCCTGGATATCGAGCGCCTGCGCCGCGAGACCGCGATGATCTTCCAGGACCCGTACAGCGCGCTCAATCCACGCCAGCGCATCGGCCAGATCCTCGCCGAGGTGCTGCAGGTGCAGCGCAAGGTGCCCGCCGCGCAGATCCCCGCCCGGGTCGCCGAACTGCTCGGCCTGGTCGGCCTGCGCGCGGAACTCGCCGAACGCAAGCCCGGCTCGCTCAGTGGCGGCCAGTGCCAGCGGGTCGGCATCGCCCGGGCGCTGGCCGTCGAGCCCCGGCTGATCGTCGCCGACGAGTGCGTCGCCGCCCTCGACGTGTCGATCCAGGGGCAGATCATCAACCTGCTGCTGGAACTGCGCCAGCGCATGGGCCTGGCCCTGCTGTTCATCACCCACGACCTGGGCGTGGTACGCCACCTGTGCGACCGGGTGGCGGTGATGTACCTGGGCCGGATCGTCGAGGAAGGCCCGGTGGCCGAGGTCTTCGACGACCCGCGCCATCCCTACACCGCCGCGCTGGTGCAGTCCATCGCCGACATCGACCCGGCCCGGCGCCTGCCGCAGCACCCGCTGGCCGGCGAGCCGCCGAGCCCGCTGCAGCCACCGTCCGGCTGCGCCTTTCACCCACGTTGTCGCCACGCGTTGCCCGAGTGCGGCGCAGATATTCCCCCCAGCCACGCAGAAGGTGGCCGCTACCATGCCTGCGTCCACCCGCGACTGCCGTGCTGACCCACCCCACATGACCATCAAACGGAGCTTGAGCATGAAACCCACCGCATTGAAGTTACTCACCGCCGCCGTGCTGGCCGCCAGCACCCTGGCCGGTGGCATGGCCCAGGCCGCCGGCGTGCTGACCATCGGCTGCCGCGAGGAGAGCACCACCTTCGACCCGATCAAGAGCGCGCAGAACCGCGACAGCTGGGTCTTCGCCAACGTCTACGACGTGCTGGTACGCGTCGACAACAGCGGCACCAAGCTGCTGCCGGGCCTGGCCGAAAGCTGGAAAGTCTCCGACGACGGCCTGACCTACACCTTCAAGGTTCGCGAAGCCAAGTTCTCCGATGGCTCGCCGCTGACGGCCAGCGATGCGGCGTTCTCCCTGCTGCGCATCCGCGACAACCCCGGCTCGCTGTGGTCCGACTCCTACAAGATCATCGACAAGGCCGAAGCACCGGATGACCGCACCCTGGTGGTGACCCTGAAGAACAAGTCGGTGCCGTTCCTCGCGCAGCTGGCCACCGCCAACGTGTCGATCCTGTCGAAAAAGGCCATGGACGCCATCGGCGAAGAGGCCTACGCCCAGGAACCGGTGACCTCCGGCGCGTTCAAGGTCAAGGAGTGGCTGCGCGGCGACCGCGTGATCCTGGAGAAAAACCCCTACTTCTGGGAAGCCGACAAGGTCAGCCTGGACGGCGTGGAGTGGATCTCGATCCCCGACGACAACACGCGCATGCTCAAGGTCCAGGCCGGCGAACTGGACTCGGCGATCTTCGTGCCGTTCTCCCGCGTTGACGCGCTGCAGAAAGACAAGAGCCTGACCATCCACATCGACCCGTCGACCCGCGAGGACCACCTGCTCATCAACCATGAGAAAGGCCTGCTGGGCAAGGTCGAGGTGCGCGAGGCCATCGACCTGGCGATCGACAAGAAGGCGCTGGTGGAAACCGTGACCTTCGGCCATGGCGAAGCGGCCTACTCGTACATTCCAAAAGGCGCGCTGTACCACAATGCCAACAACCCGCAACGCCCGTTCGACCCGGCCAAGGCCCGTGAACTGCTGAAGAAGGCCGGTGCCGAGGGGCTCAAGGTCAACTACGTGGTCAACGCCGGCAACGAGGCCGACGAGCAGATCGCCGTGCTGGTACAGAAGCAGCTGGCCGATGTCGGCATCACCGCCAACCTGCAGAAGGTCGACCCGACCCAGAGCTGGCAGATGCTGGTCGATGGCGACTACGACCTGTCGGTGATGTACTGGACCAACGACGTGCTCGACCCGGACCAGAAGACCACCTTCGTGCTCGGCCACGACACCAACCAGAACTACATGACCCGCTACCACAACGACAAGGTCAAGGACCTGGTGGCCGCGGCCCGGGTGGAGACCGACCCGGTCAAGCGCGGGCAGATGTACCAGGACCTGCAGAAGCTGGCCAAGCAGGACGTGCACTGGATCGACCTGTACTACAGCCCGTACATCAACATCTCGCGTAGCAATATCCAGAACTTCCTGCAGAACCCGTTGGGCCGTTTCACGCTCGAGGAAACGGTGAAGCTGGATGCAGGGGTGACGACTGCACAGAAGTGAAGGTCAGGGGGCGGCTGATGGCCGCCCCTTTTCGTTTCACACCTTGGCCTTGCGCCGTCGCAACCACATCCAGGCAACCCCCGCCAATACCACCAACCCCACCGGTAGCGCCTGCGCCTTGTACGGCCGCAACGCCGCCCGCGCGGCATCCAGCTTCTCTGTCACATAGCGTTTGTTGGCCTGGTCGAACCGGGGCGCTTCGCACTGGTTGCCGAAATCCTCTGCCCACTGCACGAACGGCCCCTGCTGGACGTAGCGCTTGTACAGCGCGCTTTCCTGCTCGGTGCCCGGCACCCAGCCCGCCGCCGTGCACAGCACCGCGGCGAAGGCTTGGCTGCTGCGCGGCAACTGGTCCGCGGCCTGGTTGGCCAGGTCGGCGGCGACATAACGATAGTGGTAACGCTGGTCGGGCTTGGCCTCGGTCGCCAACTGGCGCTGCACTTCGCCGGCACCGATGAACGGCCCGGGCTGCAGGGTGGCGCTGCCCAGGCTGAAGCTGCCACCCAGCCAGGCATAGTCCGGTGCCATTTCGTAGCCGAGGATTTCCATGCCGGCACCGCGTGCCAAGGTGGCCGCGGCGAACAGCGCCTCGGCGCGGCCCGTGGCCGTCCAGCGCGAGGCGGCCTCCTGGCGATGCTGGCCGTAGGCTTTGGCATCGGCCTGCAACTGCGCCGTGGCGAAGTAGCCGGGCGCCTCGTCATAACGGCCCTCACGCAGCAGACGTCGGCCCAGCAACTCGCGCAGCTGCGTCGCCACCGGTCGCGGCACATAGCCGCCCTCTTCCACCTTGGGGGCCGGTGGCGCCGGCACATGGGCATCGACATAGCCCTTGAGCTCGTCCAGGGTCAGCACGCGGTCGGCCACGTTGGCCGTATCCTGCCAGTAGATGTCCTGGCTGCGGTAGAGCAGGTCGAAGGCCTGCAGGTAGTCGCCGCGCTCCAGCGCCAGGATCGCGCCCTCGCCTTCGACCCGGCAGCCGGGCTTGACGCTTTCGTAGTCCCAATCGGGTGTCTGTCTCGAGCCCCACGACTCTTCGCGGGGGAACGCGGCGGCGGCCTTGGCATAGGCAGCGGCTGCCTGGGCCTTGTCGCCATCGCGCAAGGCCAGCTTGGCGCGCAGCCACCAGGCAAGGCCGGTATCGCCGGCCTGCTGCAGATAGCTCCTGGTCGCGGCATAGCTGCCTTGCTGGTAGGTCAATGCAGCCAGGCGGTCGGCGTCTTCCAGCTTGTCGCCGACACTGGCCTGCAGCAACCCGGGCAGGCGCCGGGCCTGGGTTGGCGGCTGGCCGTCGTAGTCCCAACCGACATGGCTGAGCAGATAGGCGGTGAGCAGCTTGCGTGGCATCGGTTGCGCCAACTGCGTCTTCAGCTGTTCATCTGGCAGGCTCACCAGTTCGTTGGCAAGTTGCCTGAGCGAGCTGTAGCCACTGCCCGAGCCCAGACGGCTCTGGCTGGCATACAAGCGGATGGCGCTGTTCCAGTCGCCAGCGAGCTTGGCCAGGCGGGCCTCCTCGCCAAGGCTGGCAACCCCCAGTTCCAATGGGTCGCTGAAGCCTTCGGCGCTGAGCGCGCGGGCTTGCTGGAAAGCCTCGCGCGCCCGGGCTTGCAGGGCCTGCGGGGTCTGTTGCGGATCATCACTGGCCGCGAAGCTGCGGGCCATCAAGGCCCGCCCCAGCGAGTAGGCTGCCCAGGTGCTGCGCAGCTTGCGTTGTTCAGCTGGCAGGGCCAGCACCTTGGCAAAATAATCCGCGGCCAGGGCGTGGTCGCCGGTGTCGAAAGCCACCGCGCCGGCAATGTACAGGCGCAGTTCATCCGGCAATTCGGCGCCCTGCTCCAGCACTTGTTGCGGATCCGCCAGGGCACGCAGTTGCGCGACCTTTTCGCGCAGCGATTCCGGTAGCTCGCTTGCCTCGATGCGGCTGCGCTGCTCACGGTAAGGTCGGTCGTTGTCGTCACTGTCCCAGTAAGGCGTCAGGGTCACATCGGTGGCGGGCTTGAGGCCTGCGATCTGCTCGCCGAGGCGATTCACCTCGAAGCCGAAATTGCCCTCCGGCAACTCGGCCAGGGTGTGCGCCCGATCGCCGAGCAACTGCATCGGGAAGTCCGGGCCACAGGCCAGCGCCGGAACGGCCGGCACGCTCAGGGACAGGTACAGCAGGCGCCGGGGCCAGTTACGGGTAGACATTCCATGCTCCTTGATCGATTCCATGGCAGCGCGCCCAGCCGAGGACGCGCCGGCCGCCAGCGGCGAGACGCGCGCTGGACTGGCGGTTGAAGATGAGGTGTTGCGGGGATTGCTGCAAGCGGTAGCCGTTGAGCCCGTCTGCGGCGTCACAGGATGCGACGTTCAGCTCCACCCGCGCAGGTATCGGCAGGTCGAGATTGCCGACGTTGACCAGATTGATGTCGCGCAGCCCCGCCTGCCCGGACAGTTCGACCCGCCAGTGGCTGGCGAGCGCGTCGCCTCGCGCCACTGCCTTCAAGGTGGTCAGGCTCCAGGCGCGGCGGTCGCCGGGCAACGGTAGGCGGAACCAGATCAGCCCGGCCAGGTGCGCAGGTGGCTGGTTGCGCCATTGTCTGCCCAGGTCCGCCAGTTGCTGTGGATCGGCCAGCAGTTCGCGGCGTTCGCCGCCACGATTCAACGGTGTTTCGCTTTCCACAACGGGCGCGCCACCGGTATCAGGCAGCAACGCGACGCCATAGGCGGGCAAGGCCAGGTAGAACGGCTTGTCACCGACGCGACTCCAGCGTTCGGCCCATTGCCTGGCCTGTGCCGGATCGAACAGGCCGCGCCGCGGGTCGCTCACTGCGTGCACCTGCAACACACTGCTGTCCACCGCCTGCAACAGCGCCGGCAGCTGCGGGCTGTCGAGCCAGGCGGGCAATGCGGTGATGCTCAGCTTCAGGCCCGGCGGCAGTTGTGCGCGCAGTTTCAGGAGAAATTCGCCATAGCCTGCAAGGCGAGCACTGCCGCTGTCATGGTCGATCTCCAACCCCTCCAGGGCCACACCCGCGGCCTGCCAGTCCGCCAGCAGGCGCGCCATCTGTGGGCCTGCCTCCTGCAGGTCGAGGGCCGGCAACTGGCCGTCCAGGCGCACCACGGCGATCACTGGCCGGCCATCGGCCTTGAGCCGTGGCAGGTCGACCAGCGCCCTGCTCCACCCGGCTTTGGGCTGCGCTTGCAAGGCCAGTACGCGCAAGGTCGAAAAGTCGGCGCGGCTGTCCGCCAGGGCTTGCTCATGGGCGGGTTGCCATTGGCGTTGCCAGATATAGAGCTGCTGGTCGAGCGGCAGTGCGGGCTCAGGCCGGCAGCCGGCGAGCGCGCCGAGCACGACACAGAAGAACAGATGACGCAGGGACGGGGTGGCGGGCATGCAATCCTTTGTCTGGCGCGTTGGGCTGCCGGTGGCGAGGCGGCGATATTACCTCAACTCAGCATCGAGGCGGCGTCCTGCCAGCTGGAGTACAGATGTTCTCCATGGGCGTATATGCGAGGATTACCGTTGGTGAGTAAAGAGCCTTCACTCAGCACGCGTCATTTTAAATAGCTGCGTACTAGCTAGAAGACTATCTAACTTGACTTCAGCTACTAACTTGCAAGGCGAAGAATAATGACCAAATTAATTGATTATCATTCACCAGGCAAACCATACAAGCTTCAAGATTAATTATTTATATATAGTCAGGATTAATAATTCGCAAGCATTCTAATGCACTCATAAAAATCACGTGTTTCATCTAACCCTTCGCCCCACATTTCCTTGCAAAAGCGAAGCGGCCGACTAGTTTTGTGTTTGTCTTCGCCAACATCATAGATACAACTCCCTCGCCAATAAGTTCAGAGGAGTCCATGTCCTTGCGCCCATTGGGCGTGACGTTCGATTGCTGAAACGGAAATCAGTCAAATAACAAGAGGGACGCTTGATGAAGCGCAGCCGCGGGTATCGTGCGCTCTCGCAAAGAGGGCCGGGCAAACATTTCTGGTTGTCAGTACTGTGCTTCTCAGGCCTGGTGATCGCCAGCTTTGTATTATTCGAACAACAGATCCAGAACTTCCTTTCCCACCTCGAACACTTCCTGCCTTCGACCCCCGCCCAGATGCTTACCCTGGCGGTGCTGCTGATCGGCTTGCTGGCGCTGGACGTGGTACTACCCGTGCCGTCGAGCATGGTCGCGCTGTTTGCGGTGGCGACGCTTGGCAGCGTTGGCGGCTACCTGGTGATCTTCATCGGCCTGTGCCTGGGTGCCGGGCTGGGGTATGCGCTAGGGGCGGGGTATTTTCGCCTGCTGTCCAGCCGCCTGGGCCTGCACCAGCGCCAGCCGGGGCAACTGGCGTATCGGCTGGGCACGCTGTCGTTGATCTGCCTGCGCGGCGTGCCGGTGCTGGCGGAAACCTCGGTGGTGGCGGCCGGCATGCAGCGCTATCCGTTGCGCGCCTTCATCCTGGTCACCACCTTGGCCAATGCCGGCCTGGCACTGGCCTACAGCGCCATCGGCAGCTTCCTGGTCGCGCAGAACGCGCTGCTGGTGACCCTGCTCGCCGGCATGGTCCTGCCCGCGTTGTTCATTGCCGGGTACAGCCTGTTCAAGACCTTGCGCAGGGGTGAACCACTGCGCGGGCGTTTCACGGTCAGTTACGACTACCCCGTGGTGTTCACCGAGCACCTGTTCGATCCGCTCAACACCTGCCTGCATCGCCAGCTCACCGCACAGCAGCGTGGTCGGGTAACGGTGCTGGTGTTCGCCGACGAACAGCTGCTGCGCTGCGCACCGCACCTGCCGGGCCAGATCGACGCCTACTTTGCCGCCCATGCTGCGGACCTGAACCTGAAAGCCGCGCCCATCGCCGTGCCGGCCGGTGAGCTGAGCAAGGACGCACAGGTATTGCAACAGCTGTACAGCGACATGCTGAGCCATGGGCTGGACCGCCATTGCTTCGTCCTGGCCCTGGGCGGCGGCGCCGTGCTGGACGCGGTGGGCTACGCCTGCGCCACCTTTCACCGGGGCATGCGCCTGATCCGCATCCCCAGCACGGTACTGGCACAGAACGACGCCGGCATCGGCGTGAAGAACGGCATCAACGCCTTCGGCCAGAAGAACCTGCTCGGCGCCTTCTACCCCGCCTGCGCAGTGATCAATGACTTCCAGCTGCTCACCACGCTTGCCCACCGCGACCGCATCGCCGGCCTGGCCGAGGCGGTCAAGGTGGCGCTGATCAAGGACCGCGCCTTCTTCGAGTGGATGGAGCGGGAGGCCGACGCCCTCGCCCACTTCGATCATCCGGCCAGCCGTTACGCCATCCGCCGTTGCGCCGAGCTGCACCTGGGGCACATCACCGGCGCTGGCGACCCCTTCGAACGCGGCAACGGGCGCCCACTGGACTACGGCCACTGGGCGGCGCACAAGCTGGAAAACCTCAGCCAGCACCGCCTGCGCCACGGTGAAGCGGTGGCGGTGGGCATGGCCCTCGACGGGCTCTATGCCAATGCCCTGGGTCTGTTGAGCGATGCCGACAGCGAGCGCGTCATCAGCCTGTTGCTCAGGCTTGGCTTCAACCTGTGCCCGCCGGAGCTGAGCCTGAAAGATGCGCATGGACGTTCGCGAGTGTTGCTTGGGCTCGAGGAGTTTCGCCAGCACCTGGGCGGGCAGCTGTCCATCCCCATGCTGAGCTGCATCGGCACATCGGTCGACCTGCACGAGATCGATGACGCCCTGATGGAACAGGCGCTGCTGCGGCTGGTCAGCCAGCGCGCGCCCCTCACCCTGGGCGAGGGCTGCGCGCAATGAACCCGATCGCGCCGGACCTGAAAACCTGGCTGACCGTTGGCCGGGTCTCCAACCTGCCCACGGTGTGGACCAACACCCTCGCCGCCGCCCTGCTGGCCAGCAGCGCCGGCGCCCTGGCGCCACCCTCCTCTCTGGTGTGGCTCCTGCTGCTGGCCATGCTGTCGCTGCTGTACCTGGCCGGCATGCTGCTGAACGACCTGCTGGACGCCGATTGGGACCAACAGCACAGCAACGCCCGCCCCATCACCCTCGGGCTGGTCAGCCGGCGGCAGGTGCGCCTGGCCATCTACGGGTTGCTGCTGCTGGCCGCGACCGCTGCGCTCGGCCTGAGCCGCCTGGTCGAACAGCCGCACTGGCTGCTGGGCAGCGTCACCCTGCTGGTGGGCTGCATTCTCGGCTACAACCTGCTGCACAAGACCCACGTCCACAGTGTCTGGTTGATGGGCGCGTGCCGCTCGGCGCTGTACCTCACCGCGGCAGCCAGCCTGGCGGTGCCGGCGCAGCCCATCTGGCTGTGCGCGATCCTGCTGGGCGTGTACATCAGCGGCCTGACCTACCTGGCACGCCAGGAGCACCTCAACCAGTTGCTCAGCCGCCTGCCCCTGCTGCTGATGCTCAGCCCGCTGGCCCTGGCGGCTTACGCCGACACCCTGTGGTTCTGGCCGGTGTTGCTGCTGTGGCTGGGCTGGTTGGGCTGGCACTACTGGCTGCACCTCGCCGATCCGCGGCGCCGACAAGTACGCGCCTTCATCGGCGCGGGGCTGGCGGCCCTCCCGCTGTTCGATGCCCTGGTGCTGGCGGTGGCTGACCAGCCCCTGGGCAGCCTGCTGTGCGTCCTGGTGTTCTTCCTGCTTCCATACCTCCAACGCTGGATCAAACCGACATGAACAGTCATATCGCTGCGTCGCCAACGGCGGCGCTGGACATGCGCCACGACTGCCTGGCCGAACGGCAGCAGGCCTTGATCGCGCAACTCGATCAGGCCGAGTTGCAGTGGTGGCAGCAGGCGCTGGCGCGCCTCGGGCAGTCGCCGGACGCCAACACCGCCGCCCTCCTGAGCAGCCAGTGCAAGCGCCGGATCGGCGATCGGGCCATGCACGACGATGAGGGCTGGAGCCAGTTGCAACTGGCACGCGCACTGCTGCTGGCGCAGGTCATCGACCAGCAGCCCGAGGCCGAGCAGCTGCCTTTGCTGCGCCAGTTGTTCCTGTGGGGCGACGACCAGGAAAAGGTCGCCCTGCTCAAGGCCCTGGACTGGCTCGACAGCCATGGCTCGTGCCTGGAGCTGGCCTTGCAGGCCGGGCGTACCAGCAACAGCCAGGTGTTCGCCGCCCTCGCCCTCGACACCCTCTACCCGTCCCGCCATTACCCGGAGCGGGCGTTCCACCAGCTGGTGCTCAAAGCGCTCGGCATGGGGCTGGACGTGAGCCGCCTGCGCGGTCTGAGCGAGCGTCAGGGCGTCGCCCTCAACCAACTGGCCCTCGATCTGCTGGATGAGCAACTGGCTGCCGCGCGCCCGGTTTCCGGCGGTCTGTACCTGGCGATTGCCTTCAACCTGCTCAGCCCGGCGCAGCACCAGCGTCTACTTGGCCTCAGCCGCCAGCAATGCCTGCCCCCCGGCTGGCATGAGCACCTGGCCGGCCACTTACCGACCTGATACCCGACGATGCCTTCTCCCTGACGAGGATCCACCATGCCCAAGTACTTCGACCCGCATATCCATATGGTCAGCCGCACCACCGATGACTACCAGAACATGGCTGCCGCCGGCATCACCGGGGTGATCGAACCCGCGTTCTGGCAGGGCCAGGCCAGGACCAGCCTCGGCAGCTTCATCGACTACTTCGACACCCTGCTGGGCTGGGAGCGTTTTCGCGCCAGCATGTTCGGCATCCATCACTTCTGCACCATCGGCCTCAACCCCAAGGAGGCCAACGACCTGTCGATCGCCTATGAGGTACTCGAGGTCCTGCCGCGCTACCTGGTCAAGGACGGCGTGGTGGCGGTGGGTGAAATCGGCTACGACGACATCACCCCCGAGGAAGACCGCTTTCTCGCCGCGCAACTTGAGCTTGCCAGGCAATTCAACCTGCCGGTGCTGGTGCACACCCCACACCGCGACAAGATCGGCGGCACCAAGCGCACCCTGGCGGTGATCCGCGAAGTCGGCATCGCCGAGCATCTGGTGATCATCGACCACCTCAACGAACTGACCCTGCCGCTGGTGCTCGACAGCGATTGCTGGCGCGGCCATTCGATCTACCCCAACACCAAGATGTCCGAGCAACGCATGGTCGCGCTGCTGCAGCAGTACGGTACGGAAAAAATGGTGGTCAACAGCGCCGCCGACTGGGGCATCAGTGACCCGCTCAAGGTGCCAAAAACCGGCCAGGCGATGCTGGCCGCAGGCTTCAGCGAGGCCCAGGTCGAACAGGTGCTGTTCCACAACCCGGTGGATTTCTTTGCCCAGAGTGGCCAGCTGGACAAGACCCTGGTCAGCACCCCGCTGCCCATCGACCAGCGTCGCCAGTGGCAGGAAAACTCGGCCCTGCGCGGCCAGGATCCGGTGGTCAAATGAGCGCTGGCCGGGGTTGGAGCGCCTCGCAGCTCGGCTACTGCGGCAACGTGCACCCGGCACCTGACCTGGCCGCGCTGCGCGCCTCCATCGAGCAACACTTCCAGGGCGTGCGCAGACTGCGCGGGCTCGACGTGCAAGACAGCGGGCTGTGGATCAGCGCCCGCGCCGCTTCCGAGTTGCGCCAGGCGCCGGCACGGCAGGCGTTTCTCGACCTGCTGCGACGCAGCGGGCTGCGCCTGACCTCGCTCAACGGCTTCCCCTACGGGCAGTTCCATGAGGGCGCGGTGAAGGCTGCCGTCTACCTGCCCAGCTGGGCCGACAGCAACGGCTGGCGTACAGCCTGGAGCTGGCACGGCTGCTGGCCGAAGCGCTGCCGCCGGACTGCCGGCAAGGGGTGATTTCCAGCGTGCCGCTGGGCTATGCCGCCCACTGGAGCCCGGCGCTGCAGCAGCGTGCCGAGGAACAGCTGCGCCAGCTCACCTCGGCGCTGGCCCGTCTGCACCAGGAAACCGGCAAGAAGATCATCGTATGCCTGGAAATGGAGCCGGACTGCGTGTTGCAAACTACCGACCAGGCCGTCGCCTTCTTCCACCACTGGCAGGCCAGCGACCCACACCATGAATACCTGGCACTGTGCTTCGACGTCTGCCACCAGGCGGTGATGTTCGAAGACTGCCGGCAGTCCCTGGAAAGGCTGCGCCAGGCCGGGGTGCCCATCGGCAAGATCCAGCTTTCCAATGCGATGATCTGCCGCCTGCCGGCCCAGGACATTCGCCGTTGCGCCCAGGTACTCGAGGTGCTGGGCGGCTTTGCCGAAGCCACCTATCTGCACCAGGTACAGGCGCGCGACAGCCAAGGCCACCTGTGCGCCTGGGCGGACCTGCCTGCTGCGCTCGCTGCCTGCCTGGCGGAGCCCGGGCGCTACCGGGAGTTGCGGGTTCACTTCCACATCCCGCTGTTCAGCGAACACCTGCTGCTGCCGGAGCTTGGCGCCAGCCAGGCCGCTCTGGCGCAGACCTTCGATTTTCTCGCGGCGCACGAAGACATCCGCCCCGTCCTGGAAGTGGAAACCTACAGCTGGGGCGTTCTGCCTGCGCAACTGCGACCCACCACCGCCGCTGCGCAGCAACAGGGCATCAGCGACGAGTTGCGTTGGGTCGAGGAGCAGTTGCGCCAGCGTCGCCTGCTGCAACCCAACGCACAGGAGGTCTGCGCCGATGCCCTCTGAACAGCCCCGCCAACCGCTGCTGCTGATCAACGTGGTCGGGCTGACGCCTGCGCTGCTGGGCTCGGCGACGCCGCACATCAACCGGCTGTTGCAAAACGCCAGGATGGCCAGCCTGCAACCGGTGTTCCCTGCCGTCACCTCCACGGTGCAGGCCTCGATCCTCACCGGCCTGCCACCGGCCGGGCACGGCATCGTCGGCAATGGCTGGTACTTTCGCGACCAGGCCGAAGTGCGTTTCTGGCTGCAACCCAACGCCCTGATCCAGGGCGAGAAGGTCTGGCAGACGCTCAAGCGCGAACTGCCGGGCTTTCGCTGCAGCCAGTTGTTCTGGTGGTACAACATGTACGCCGACGTCGATGCCGCCATCACCCCGCGCCCGCACTATCCGGCCGATGGCCGCAAGCTGTTCGGCCTGTACTCGTCCCCGGCAAACCTGCATGCGCGGATCGAAGAGCAGATCGGCGCGTTTCCGTTCCCGGCGTTCTGGGGGCCTGCCGCCGGCATCGCCTCCAGCCGCTGGATCGTCGATTGCTCCATGGCCGAGTTCCAGCTCGATCGCCCGGACCTGCAGCTGGTCTACCTGCCCCACCTCGACTACTGCCTGCAGCGCCTCGGGCCAGGGCACCCGTCTATCGTCGACGAAGTGCAGGCCATCGACGCCGAGGTCGGCCGCCTGTTGGGCTTCGCCAAGACGCAAGGCGCGGCCGTGATGCTGCTGTCGGAGTACGGCATCGAGGCAGTCAGTCAATCGGTGTCCATCAATTGCCTGCTGCGCGCTGAAGGTCTGCTGCAGGTGCGCCAGTCACTGACCTGGGAACTGCTCGACCCCGGCGCCAGCGCTGCCTTCGCCGTCGTCGACCACCAGATTGCCCATGTCTACGTCCGCCAGGCCCGCGACATCCCTCGGGTCAAAGCCCTGTTGCAAGGCCAGCCCGGCATCGAGCGGGTGCTGGACAGGACCGAGCAGCAGGCCTGGCAGCTGAACCACGCGCGCAGTGGCGAACTGGTCGCCATAGCCGCCGCCGATCATTGGTTCGACTACCGCTACTGGCTCGACGATCGCAAGGCACCGGACTTCGCCCGCACCGTGGACATCCACCGCAAGCCCGGCTACGACCCGCTGGAGCTGTTCATCGACCCCGCCATCCGCTTCCCCAGGCTGAAAGTGGCGCGGCGCCTGCTGCAGAAGAAGCTCGGCTTTCGCTACTACATGGACCTGATCCCGCTCGACACCTCGATGGTGCGTGGCAGCCACGGCCGTCTGCCCGCCAGCGCGCAGACCGGGCCACTGCTCATTACCGATTGTGATCTGCCGTTGCCGGGCAGCCTGCCGGCGACCGCGGTGAAGCAACTGCTCCTGCAGCATTTCCTGGGGCACTCATACACCGACCTGGCCAAAGCCAAGGAGCTTACATGCGGCGAGCCATCTCAATAACCGTCCTCAGCGCACTGGCCGGACTGGCCCAGGCCGAGGGCTCTACCCCCTTCGATTGCAACCAGTTCATGCAGTTTGGCGGCAACGTCGACCAAGCCCGGCAGACCTTCGCCCAAGGGCCGGAAAGCATGAGCTGGAACTGGTTCGTCTGCCTGAACCAGCCGGTCGAGTCGAACAGCCCCAATCGGGTCTGGGAAACTCTCAAGCCTTCGGACCAGGTCTACCTGAGCAATGGCGCCGCACCGCTGCCCTGGGGCCAGAGCGAGCCGGTGCCGGTCGCGGTGCTGCAGGCCGCCCAGGCCCAGGGCCTGAACCCCGACCGCACGTTCCACAACCTCAACGCCGTGCAGCAGGTGGACGGCCTGATCCTGGAAATGGGCGGCGCGGTACCCACCGCGCAACAGGGGCAACCGGTGCGTTTCCAGCTGTTGATGGGCGAGGACACCTTCGACTACATCGTGCAAAAGCAGGTGTACAACGTGAACGGCCAGGCCGCCTTGACCAGCAACCTGGCCTTTCCCTCCACCGCCTGGGAGCTCAAGGCCGCCTGGCTGTGGATCGGCAATGACCCGGATTATCAGCAGCAACTGCAAGGCGATGGCTACTACATCGCCCAGGCCTACTACCAGCAGGACAACGGCCAGTACCAGGTCGGCTACGCCGCGCTCAGTGGCCTGCACGTGGTCAACAAGCTGAACCCGCAATGGGTCTGGACCACCTTCGAGAATCGCAACAACGGCAAGTACACCGTGACCAACGCGATTCCCCCGACCCCGATGAGCAACAGCACCGGGCCGACCCCGGCGGCGCAGACCGCCAACACCACCTTCCAGGCCATGTACCCGGCGCTGGCGCAGTACGAGCTGATCGGCACCCAGTCCGAGACCAATCCGAAGTTGCTGGCCAACTCCCAGCTCGAGTCGGCCTTCCAGAGCCAGTCCTCGTGCTTCGCCTGCCATGGCACGGCGGCCTACTCCAAGACCAAGGGCTATTTCAATTTCGCCCAGAAGCAGCAAGGCGGGATTGTCTATCCGACTGCCGAAGTGCCGGCGTCCGAGTTCGCCGGGTACAACAAACTGGACTTTGTCTGGTCGCTGAAACGCGCCCAGTGGCAACGCTAAGGAGCATGACATGAGCGTACTGAACTTCCCGCGCATCTATCTCGGCGGCCATATGTTCTGGAGCCCGCCGACCGCCAACAACAACGACATGTTCCCGCTCTACGATGCTTCGAAGATGCGTCTGAACTGGCGTTTCCTCGAGTACTACGGAATCAACCCGGCGAATGCCAGCAGCAAGTTGATGCCATGGGTCATCGCCCCGCAAGTGCTGCTCGAAGCGCCAACCTATGTGACCCAGGTGCCGGGCAACGTCTCGCAGAATCCCAGCGTGATGATCCCCGGCGAGTGGAACCTGTTTGGCGACAATGCCTGCGGCACCGTCAACTACACGCCAGCAGACCCCACGATCCCGGCGACCGCCTCCGTCATCACCGGCGGCGAGCTGCCCGGTGGCGGCTATGTCAGCCAGGACCCGCTGATCAACCAGACCTACAACCTGCTCGGCAACCCGTTCGGCAGTGACGCCCCCACCCCGGCGCGCTTCGTCGACGTCAGCCCCTGGCAGAACACCTTCACCGCGCTGTACTTCGACCGGCTGGTACTTGGCGACGCCCAGTGCGGCCTGACGCTCAAGCGCGAGCACCGCATGCTCGACCGCTTCCTCAACTTCAACTGGGCGACCCTCGGTGGGCTGATCTATGTGACCACCACCTGGCAGACGTGCTTCCCCAAAGAGAACCTGAGCTGGGCCCTCGGCAACTCGCAACTGCTGCAGAACCTGCAGCAACAGATGGAGCAGCAGAAGGCCAAAGGGCTGATGTTCCGTTTCTCTACCTACCTGACCTGCTACGACATGAACGGCATTTTCAACGACCAACCGCCCATCATCACCCACACCGTCGACTCGAAGATCCTGGCCAATGTGCAGGCGATGTACCAGAAAGGCCTGGACAATGTCGGCAGCATCTTCTTCAACCCCGCCTACAGCCGCACCGCCGGCACCCTGGGCCTGTGGTTCGACGACGAGTTCCCCACGGCACCGGCCGGGCGGCGGCTGGTCCCTGCTGATCCGGTACAGTTGCAGAAGGACGGTGTGAACTTCAAATCCATGACATTGGGGGTCATCTCGGCGCAGGTGCATGACGACACCCTGTCGCTGGACCTGCTCAATGGGTTCCCCAGCTATTCGCTCGACCCGAAGGCCAAGATACCGGTGGCGGCGAAGTTCGACGCCGGCAGCTACAAGCTGGGGATACGCCAGGGCGAGCAGTTCACGCCTTTGGCCGGTTTCGGCTACGACGACTATCAGCAGGCAGCCTTCGACAAACGTTCGGGGATCCTCGACCTGCCGTTGAGCGCCGAGGCGCAGAAACAGCTGCAAAGCGGAGCGCTGGAGCTGCAGCAGCAAGGCGCCACCCCCGTGCAGGCGGCGACCCAGCAGATGTGGACCGCCGAAGTGGTCGAGAGCGCCAGCTTCATCGACGTCGGCGACAGCAAGACCTTGCAGATCATGGTGCAGTACGACGGCCTGCCCGCGCCGGCCGGTACCGTGCTGACGGTGGCCGAATACAACAACGCCTACATGATGTGCACCACCGACTATTACCTGGCGTTCAGCAACCCGGCCGACTTCACGCTGTTCCTGGAGGACCCGGACAATCCCGCCAACAACACCCCCAACCTGCCGCAGTTCGTCGGTACCCCGTCGCTCACCCGCCAGCTGAGCGAAGGCACGGGCCGTAGGCTCACGGCGGTCCACCCCGCCGGCCCGACCACCGACATGAAAGCGGTTAGCTACCAGCAGTACCTGCCCACGCCAGGTTCGGTGGCCCTGAGCCCCAGCCTGGCATTCGCCAACCCCGTCCAGGGCCAGGGCACACTGAAGGATGAGCCGAAGGGCAACGTGCAGTTCAGCACCACGCAGATCACCACCGACGCCAACGGGGTTGCCCTGCTGACTGTCAAGGCCGTGGCGCCGGGCTTCCCGACCTTGCGCTTCTTCGTGCATGAGGACAAGCAGCCGCCGCAGATCCCGTTCAGCTTCAAATTGATGCAAACCTACACCGACTTCCTCGCGCCGCTGCGCGTGTTGCCGCAGGAGCCGGAGATACAGCAGGCATTCGTCGATGCCTGGAACCAGGTCTACAAGCAGCAGAACGCCGGCCAGCTGATCTGGGAAAGCTTCATCTACCCGTTCATCCTGCAGCCGTTCTTCTACATGTACCCGATCATGAACAAGTACATGCCGCTGAACTCCCTGGCGCGTATAGAAGGCGCGGTCGACCAGTTGATCGTGCTGATCAGCAAGGAGTACCAGGAGGAAAGCACCCTGGCGATGCCCATCACCCGGGACATGCCGCAAAGCCGCCGGGCGGTGCTGGAGCTCTGGGCCCAGGCCCTGGTGAAACGCAACTACCCCCCCATCCCGCTGAGCATGAGCGACTTCCCGCAAGGCTGACCGGCAGGACTGCCGGGTGACGAGGCTGTCACCCGGCACACTTCACAGGAGTGTCCCATGAAAACCCGCATCCTCTACCGACTGTTGCTGCTTGTCCTGCTGCTGTGCCCCTCGCTGGTCGCCCAGGCCGACGACAGCGCCGTCTACTTCACCATGGGCGTGCACAACACCCTGGGCTGCGATGCAAGCAACGGCAACTGCATCGCCAAACGCGCACCGAGCGACCCGTCCGATCCGTTCTTTCCGGCCTACTGGATCAGCGACTGGACGATGTACCGGGTGATGCACAACTACCAGAAGAATCCGCCGCCCTACAGCAACCCACCGGCCACCCTGGCCCCGGCCGACTACACCGTGTCCCGTGGCACCAGCTACTACGACACCACCTACATTCCAGCCGATGGCGACGGCTTCGGCGCCATGATGGAGCACTACGAGAAGTACTGCCTGCCGATCTTCCCGATCAAGAACAACAACTACACCTGCTCGTTCGTGTCCCTGGGCAACAAGGCCTACTTCCTCACCTACCCGCAGGACCGGCCCAAGGACATGCCGGCCTGCTGCATGTTCTCGCCGATGAACCACCCGCCTCGGCAGGATTTCATCAAGCACCTGCCCTACAGCGCCACCCGCAGCCAGCACCTGGACGCCAGCGTGCAGGCCTATGCACTGGACCTGGACTCGCCGCAGGGACCGATCCTGTTCGGCTATGCCTTCTACAACAAGGCCTCGGGCCAGCCGCCCTACCGGCAACCGCAGTCGTTCTACTTTTCCGGGGATGCCAGCATCGCCAACGCACCGATCGTCAGCCAGAACTACACCGGCTTTCGCATTGCCAAGCCCGACCCGGCCCAGACCTGGGCGCAGGTCGCCGCCATGTGCCCATCGAACCCGCCGCCCTGCCAGCTGTTCGAGCCGCCAACCGGCCAGAGCAACGGGCACAAGGCGCAGTGGAACAAACTGATGCAGCGCAAACCCTGAGCCACGACGAAGGATCGCCATGAAAGCCATACTGCGTTTATCCGTGATAACCCTGGGCCTGGCCAGCCTGACGGCATTGGCCAGGGAACAGGCCTTGCCCTCGTCCCAGGCCACCCAGCTCGATTGCCAGCCACCCAGCAGCGCGCCGGCCGCCAACGCCAGCCAGGACCAGTTCGATCGCTACAGCTGGCAGCTGTTCATCGCCTTGAACTGGCCGGCCCAGGACCGCCAGCGCGGCAACCCGGACTGCACCCGGCAGCCTGGGGACGCCGGCTACACCGTCTGGCAGACCTACAAGAGCTTCGATGAGATCTTCCTGCCCGGTGGCGCCAATCCCGGCCCCTGGAACACCCCGCAGGGCGCCAGGAGCCTGGGCATCATCAACATCGCCGCGCTGAAGAACAGCTCGCTGGTCAACGCCATCGACCAGGCGGTTGGCGGCTGGCTGATCGACCAGGCCGGCAACCCGACCTACTACGATATCTCGGCCAACGAGGCATCCTACGACTACATCGTCGCCAACCAGTTCTACAACGCCGATGTGGTGTCCAGGGCAGCCAACATCCAGTTCCCTTATGGCGTCATCGAGATCAAGTCGAGCTGGCGCATCCTCGGCCCCCGTGACAACGCCAGCCGCTACCTGACCATGCTGGCGCGGGTGGCCACCTTCGATGACCAGGGTCGGCGCAACGGCGTGACCGAGGCCTTCCTCGGCCTGGTGGGCCTGCATGTGATCACCAAGGCCAAGGGCTATCCGCAGTGGATCTGGTCGACATTCGAGCAGATCGACAACGTGCCGCCCAAAGCGCTGGTGGGCGGCCAGTGGGTCGACCAGCCGGCATCCGGCACCGCTTATTCCTACTTCAACGCCGACGCGCCCGCCGCGAGCCTCAACCAGTCGCCCTGCGACTGGCAGACCCAGGGCACGCAACTGGTCTGCGTGCCCAAGCCCGGCACCACCTTCCAGACCCCCAACCCGCTGAACCGAGTCACCCCGATCGCCGATGTCACCCAACAGGTCAACGCCGCCTACCGCGCCGCCTCTGGGCTGCAACGCAGCGTGCTCAAGTACTACCAACTGGTCACCACCCAGCGCCCGCTGATGCCCGACAACCCCGGTAATCCGCTGGGCCAGCCGACGCCCTCACTGTCAGCCAACGTCACCATGGAAAGCTACATCCAGCCCAACAGCAGCTGCATGAACTGCCACTCCATGGCCACGGCGGTGAGGAGCCCGTACAAGTCCGACTTCTCCTACCTGTTCAAATTCGCCCATGCGCCCCTGGGCAAAACCATCAAGGACGAGGATTGAACCATGAGCATCCTGAATGGCCCACGCCTTAATTTCTGGGGTGGCATCCGCACCGATGTCAGCCTGCCGAACAACTCGCCGACCATCCCCTACGATGGCAACGACGAGTGGCCGATCTTCGACCTGACCACCTCGACCCTGGCGCCGGGCGCCCAGTCCTTCACCGACGACCAGTTGAACGCCATGCTCAATGCGCCGACAGGTGACTACTACACCGCCGGTGGCTGGAACCACTACGGGCAGCACCTGGTCGATCTGCAGAACGCCATGATCAGCTCGCAGGGCAGCCCCGGCAGCGTCAGCACCAGCGGTGACCTGGTGGGGCAACCGGTGTACCTGCTTGGCTCGCTGGACCCGGCGACCGGCCAGCCAACCAACTCCGGCCCGATGATGGTGGACCTGGATCCGACCTCGACGACCACCACGCAGATCTTCGTCGGCGGCCTGCAGATCGGTGGCAACAGCGATACCCAGCTGCTGATCCGCTGCGACACCGTCTGCAGCAGCCTTGATGTGAAGAAGCGCGTGCTGCTGCCCGCGTCGATGGACGCGCCGGGCTCGTTCCGCCTGAGCGGCACCTTCCAGCTGACCTTCCCGCTCGCCAGCATCGTCAGCTGGAACCGCGACAGCCCCGGGCTGCGCGCGATCATCCAGGCGCCCGGGGCGACCGGGATCGTGTTGCGCTTCGTGATGTTCGAGATGTGCCCGGCGATGACCACCGCGCAACTGGACGCCGACTACGCCGCGGGCCGATATACCCCGAACCCGAGCATCGGTCGGGTCATCGGCACCCTGGCCCCGGCTTTTGCCAACGAACCCGCCAACTGCCAGCCCGGACGCCAGCTGGTCAACCAGAGCACCGGCGGCACCGCCTACGCCGAGCTCGCCGGCAGCGGCCTGCTGAGCGTCGACATGGTCAACCTGATTCCCAAGCAGACCTTCAGGGCCGTGCGCGACGACATCACCAGCCCCATCGGGCCCAACGCCAACTACGGACCCGTCACCTTCACCGCCGGTACCGTACCCCTGGCCACGCTCGATCCGAACAGCGACCTGCTGCGCAACTACTACGTGTATGGCGGCCTGGTCGACTTGCCGCTCGACCCCAGCCAGCAGCAGGCGACGAAAACCTCGGTGCTGCACGTCGACGCCCCCGGCGCCGTCGCCGGCACCCTGTTGCATGCCTGCGAGTCGGTCTATCGGGTCTACGCCGACCAGCGCAATGTCTATACCGAGGACTACCCCGACGGCCTGTCGATCACCCTGCAGGTCCGCTACCTGGGTGGCCCGGTAACCACCCTGAGCAAGATAGCGCTCGGCACCGGCCCTTCCGGCCCGGTCTACGGAGCGCCGGAAAACTGGGACTTTCTCGACGTGCCCGATACCTTGGTCGTCGAGGCCGGCCAGCTCGCGGTCAGCCTCCCGGTCAAGGTCAAGCCCGGTACCGACGCACAGGCCGGGTTCGTCGCCCTGAGCTACTCCGTCAACGGCCTGGCCACTGGCAGTTTTTTCACCAACTTCCGCAAGTTCGCCAGCACCGACTTCGGCATCGCCACGGGCAGCATCATCACTTGGCAGCAGGTGTACCCAACTGTCCTGCGCTTTCACTACCTGGCCTTCCCCGCCATGTCCCGGTACGTGCCGCTGAACCAGCCCGACGCGATCATGGCGGCGAAGGGGCCGATCCTCGCCCGCACCGCCGATGCCTACAAAGGCACCACGCTGTTCATGCCGGTGGTGCGTTCGATGTCGCCGAGTCAGCGGGCGCTGCTGCGCGCCTACCTCACCGGCGAGCCGTGGCAGCCACCGCAGTAGCCGCTACCCCTGTTCGCTCACGGAGAGAAGCCGATGTCTGCAGCTATTCATATCCCCACCCATCCACGCGCAACGCTGCGCCCCAGCACCCTCATCGCCGAGGGTCTGCTCAACCCACGCGGCATCTGTCTGCAGGCCGATGGCAGCCTGCTGCTGGCCGAGGCCGGGTCCGGCCTGCCCGAGCAGCCCTTCAGCGGCCGGATCAGTCGACTGCGACCGGACCCGACCTCACCCGGCGCCTACTTGCCCAGGGAAACCCTGGCACAGGGTTTTCGCACCATGAACATGCAAGCGCGCATGTTGCGCGACGAAATCATGGGGTTGTCGGACATCGCCTGCGGTGACGGACGCTGCCTGGCCAGCCAGACCGACTATGTCGAGGGCTCGAGGTTGCTCGACCTGCAGTTCAACTCGCCCGAGCCGGTGTTTCACTGCCGCGGCAACCTCAACGCACTGTGCTTTCATCCATCCCGGCGCAGTTGGCTGGCGGTCAAGCCCGATAGCAACCAGTTGGTGGAGTTCGTCGATGACCAGCAGGAGCACGTGCTGGCGCAGCTGCCCGAACTGGAGCAAGGCCAGGAGGCCGTGCCCGTCACACTGGTGTACGAACCTGACACGGACGCAGTGCTGATCAGTCTGTTCTCCGGCGAGCTGCACGGTGACCCGCTGCGCAAGGGCATCGACTTTGCCGACAGGGCCGGACAGGTTATCCGGGTCTGGCCAGCCGATGGACGCATCGAGGTAGTTGTCCAGGGGTTGCAGCTGCCCACCGGCCTGGCCCTGGATCGCAGCGGCAACCTGCTGGTGCTGGAGCTCTGCGACAGCGTGCAGCAACCTTTGACGCCCGACTGGCAAGGTGAGGCGCGGCATGGCGGCTTCACCCGTTTCTCAGGCAGGCTCCTGCACTGCAACCTGCAGACCGAGCAGGTGACGGTGCTTGCCCAAGGCCTGGATACCCCGTCCAACCTGTGCCTGGTGCGCGATGGGGTGTTGGTCAGCGAAGGCATGGGGCTGCTGGGGCGGGCACTGCCCACGGCAGGGGGCGAGGTGGTGCCGTTGGCTGGCAGAGTTCGCTGGGTGGGGCTTTGATACGGCGTACATTCCAGCCAGGTCGGCATTCAAGGTGAGTCAGCGGCAAGGCGATAAAGCCGAAAATTTTGATGGCTTGTTGTTTACCGACGCGATTGCAGTCCTGTCGGCGAATGCCTGGCGGCCTTACCACTTCCCGGTCAGGCCGCCAGGCCCCTTTACTGCGCAGGCGCCACCGCCGGCGGTTGCTCGTTGGTCACCCGCAGGATCCCCCACAGCCCGGATGTGTTGCCATATGCCGCATAGTCGCGGAACAGGTAATCCCCGGGCACCGCGTTGGCACCACCCGCGCTGGGCAGCATGAAGCTGAAGTGGGCCGCCGGCAGCACGCTTTCCTGTGCACCCACGTACATTGCCATCGGGTTGTAGCCGAAGCGCACCGAGCCGATGCCCGGCAGGCCCATGGGGTAGCCCTGCACATCGCTCTTCTCGGCCTGGTAGTTGTGCAGCGGCCACAGGTGCCCATCGAGCTGATAGGTGATGCCGCGGCTGCCACCGCTGGGCATCAGTACGTGGCTGCGCGCCGGCTGGCCGGGCTTGGCCCAGAGCACCGGGGTCTGCGGATCGCCGCCGACCAGAGCATTGCTGTAGGCCATGTGGGCATTGGGCACATCGGCGAAGCCGAAGCCATCGGCATGGCCGAACGGCGCGTCCGGCGCCAGGCCGAAGCGCAGCCACAGCGGTTCGGTCTTGTAGTTCATCGCCATGTTGCCGTTGTCCTTCGGATCGCCGGGCACGCCGTTGCCCTCGGTGGCGATGCCCTCCACCGGCCGGCCATCAGCCCAGCGCATGTTCAGCGAGCGCTGCCACACGGTGACGAAGTCGCGGTAGTCGGGCTGGCCGCTGACCTTCACCGTGGCCTGGGCGCGGCTGGCGGTGTCCTCGGTCCATGTCGCGCTTTGCGGCAGCACGCTCATGGCGCCCACCAGGCCTTTCTGCGGCTGCTTGATGACATCCGCCGGGGTCAGGTTGAGGCCGCCGAACTCGATGGCCGTGGTGTTGATGTTGTCCACCGTGCGGCCCAGTTGCAGTACCGGCTTGCCTTCCCGCTCCAGATGCCCGGCGTAGTACTGGTACACCCGGTTCGGGTAGGCGCCGCTGCTGCCGTTGCGCGGCGGCACGGTCTGCACCGGGTTGAGGCCGACGTTGACGCCGTCCGACTTGGTGATGTCGTAGGCCAGCAGCTGCGTATGCAGGCCGACGTGGCTGGACGGGCGCATCAGGTTGTTGTTGAACGCCGTGGAGCCATCGCCGCCGGCGCGGTCGCGCTTGACCACGTTCTGCATCACCGCGCTGCTGGGCAGGTCGGGCATCATCAGCGGCAGGCGGTTCTCCAGGGTGATGCTGATGCAGTCGCCAGCATTGGCGCGCAGCACCAGCGGCTCGACCGGCACGCCGGCCTTGAGCTTGCCAGTGCTCGCGTCGAGGTCGGCCTTGCGCACGTAGAGCACCGCGGTCGGATCGTGCAGCGGCGAGCTGTGTCCGCCCACGGTGAAGGTCGCGCCATCCTCCTCGTCGGTGACCGTGGCCATGGGGATATCGACCTTGCGGCTGTTGAACACCAGAGTGCCGCCATTGGCCTTGAGCGCGCCACCGACGTGCTGGCCGATGCCGGCCGGGTCATTGATGCTGACCCCGTGGCGGTTCTCGAGAATGTCGTTGGCCAGGGCCGCGACGATCTCGTAGCTGCGCTTGACCGTCGGCCGCGTGCCGATGCCATTGGCGTTGGCCGTGGTCTTCGGACAGATGCCGTCGAAATTGACGGTGTTGCGCATGGCCACCGGCTGCGGATTGTTCGGCAGGGCGAACAGGTCGGCGCGTTGCGCGGTGTAGTTGCGCATGATGCCCCAGATGCCGTTCCAGTAGCCTTCCAGCGCCGCATCTAGCGAGTACAGGTAGTCGCCGTTGGTGGCGGCGGAGCTGGAAATCATCGACACCGGCGCCATGAACCCGAGCTGCTCGGAGATGCCCACCATCTGCGACGACTTCCACCCCGAGTTGGAGCTGTTGCCGAAGCCTGAGCCGTTCTGCAGCCACTTCACGCCGTGCAGGGTGACGTTGTGTTCCTCCTCATGGCCGCCGGCATGCATGCGCAGGCGGACGTTGTCACCGGAATAGGTGCGCAGCAGCGGAGTGAACGGGTCACCCGGCTCGCTGCCCTTGTTGACGTGCGGCGGGAACAGCGTGGTGCCGCCGGTGGGGCCGGTGGCCTGGGTGATCGCCGAAGGCGCCAGGTTCATCGCCGGGATGGCGCGGTCGGTGCGGCTCTGCATGGCGTAGGCCAGGTCGCCGCCGAGGCCGTCGGCCTGCATGCCACGCTTGCCGTCCGGGCCGACCTTGTTCGGGTCGAACACGCGCAGGGCCAGCGGTTCGTTGCGGTAGTTGACGACGAACATGCCGGGGTCATCCACCGAGATCGCCTGCGGGCATGGCCGGGTCGGGCAGCCCGGGCTCAGCCCGCCACGGGATTCGACCACCGACTCGAGCAGCGTCGAGGCCTTTTGCCGCACGGGCGGGTTGATGGCGTAGCGGAAGCTGTCGGCGGTGGCCGGATAGGCCTGGCCGTCCGGCACGCCGTTGGGGCCGGCGCCGACATACACGCCGGCTTCATAGGCATGCTGGAAGTCGCTGTACTCCAGGAAGAACTCGCGGTAGCTGTCGTTCTTGCCATCGCCGTCGTGATCGGCGGTCTGGATCACCGCCTGCCACGAGGTCGGGCCGCCATCCTGGCGGGTCGCCGGGTTGTACAGCTGTTCGCCGGTCTCGGCGTGGTACCAGGTAGAGCCTGCGGGCTCGGCCAGCACGGTGGCGTACAGCCCGAGCTGCTGGTGGGTCGATGGGCCGAGGTGGTCATGGGTGAAGATGGTACCCAGGCCACGGTCGACGTTGTGCACGTTTACCAGGGGGTCGGCGAACCAGCGTTGCATCGCGCTGCGCGCGCCGAGCCAGTCGGCCCGGCCGAAGCGTCCGAAGTACGGATGCTGCTTGGCTTTCGGGCAGGCGGCGGTGCCGTCGCGGCTATCGCCTTCGGTGCAGTTGTTGAAGCTGCGAATGGCGTGCACGCGCTCGACCACGCTGCCGGGCGAGAGGATGCCGTCTTCGTAGTTCCAGCCGTTGGCCGAGCCGTCGGCGGCGGTCAGGTCCCACTTGGGCAGGTGGATATGCTGGCCGATCACGTCGGTCGGGGTGCGTACCTGGTAGTCATCCATCTCGTAGAACGACGGGATCAGGTTGGTGTGCACGTACTGGGTGCAGTCGAAGGTGTTCATGCGCATCACCAAAGGCTCTGGCGGGCGCTGCTTGGTGATCACCGGCCAGGCGTCTTCCCACAGGGCGAGGATGCGCGCCTGCGGGAAGTGGTAGCCGACCTTGTTGTACACCGCGTCGAACTGGATATTGGCCGCCTTGTACATACGCGGCCGGTCGGCGGTGAAGGTGGACGAACCGCGGAAACTCATGCCGGTGAGGTTTTCGCCGCTGAAGAACTCGCCGACGCCCGAAGACTGGGTCAGGCGCTTGCCACGGTCGTCCATGCACGGCTCATAGTACGGCGCGCCCGCCGTCGGCAAGGCGCCGTTGGTGCGGAAGGCCTTGGCCACCGGCGCGCCGCCGGGGATCAGGGCAAAGCTTTGGTGCTCGGCCTTGGCGTGGAACTGCATGGCCGCCTGTTCGACCTCGGTGCCCTCTTCGGGCAGGTAGATCGGCTTGGCCTTGTGCACCACCTTAGAGAAGTCCAGCTTGGTGGTGGTGGTCACGGCGTCGCCACCGGCAGATACGCCGTCGAGGGTGTGCCGGCCAAGGCCACCGTCCCAACCGTCGACCTGGTTGGGATCGAGGTTGGCCCACAGTGCCTTGCCGCTGTCCTTGAGCTGCCGGGCCAGGGCCGGGTCGAGCATGTCCAGCGGCGGAGTCGGCGGACGCTGGCCGACGCTGCTTTCCATGCCGCCGATCCAGAACGGGTAGCCGGGGTTTTTCAGGCTGCCGTCGGCGTTGCGATTGGTCTCGCTGCGATCGACCAGCGCGAGGGAGCCAACCGCACGCGGCGTGGCGGGCTCGTCGGGGTGATCGTCGCCCTCCTCCTCTTCTTCATCGTCATGTTCGGCGACCAGGGTTTCGGCCAGCTTGGGCACCACCGTGACCTTGCCCGGCATCGGCGCCATGGCCTTGCCCGGCAACGGCACGATGGCCGGGATCGGCGTGCCGGCGATGATCTCGCCGTCGGGCAGCGCCCGGGCACCCGGGGCCGGCTTGCCATTGCGCAGGGCGAACGGCGTGGTGTGGAAGCCGTTCTCGCCCTCGCCGCTGACCGCCAGGCGCGTGCCCGGCTCGAACACATCATGTACCCGCCACATGGCCCACATGCCCTGGGCGAAGTGCGGATAGAAATGGCAATGGTAGATGGCGTCGCCCGCGACCCGGTTGCGGTTGCCGGAGCCGCCGTTGGCGATTTCGTATGTGTAGCCCACGCCCGGGCCGATGCCTTGGGCGTCGATATAGTCGGAGTTGTCATCGTTGGGGTTGAACAGCCACTGGTGCCCGTGCAGGTGGAAGATGTGCTGCTCGTGGCCATTGTGGGTGTTGCGGAACTTGGTGAAGTCACCGATGTAGCTGTGGTGCACGTTGGCCGGTTCCGCCGGGTACAGGGCCATGGTCGCCTTGACCCCGGTGGCGCTGGCCGGCGGCGTTTCGCCCGGACGGATGTTCTCCAGCCCGACGTTGGCCGGGATATCCACCAGGGTGCCGATATCACCGACAGTGTGGGCACTGAGGAAGAATTCCTCGTAGGCGCACGACAGGCAGTCGTGCATCGGCCCCACGCCGAGACGGTTGGCCACCACCTCGGCGCCCATGCCGCCGGAGCCGTAGTTGATCATGAACGAGTCGCGGGTCGGCTCCAGCACGTGGCCCATGACCGGGTCGGCCCAGTAGGCGGGGAAGGCCTGGGTGGCGGCGACCTCGTCGGCGAACTGCGAGGCGAAGTCGCGGAACGCTTCCAGGCGATTGGGCAGCGCCGGGTTGCGCTTGCCGACGCTTTCCAGCGGATAGGTGCTGGCAGGGAAGCTGCCGTCGGGGTTGGGGCCCATGACGATGGCGTCGGTCTCGCTGCTCTGGATCTCGTTGCCGTCGACCATGGCAATGATCGGTTTGCCGGCCTTGCCCTCGGCGATCCACGGCTCGACGTTGGGGTAGCGTGCCTGATAGTCGATCACTGGCTGACCGGTGGCCGTGCGGCCGGTGGTGGCCAGGCGCATTTCTTCCTCGGTCAGGGTGTTGCGGTAGGTGCGCCCGGCTTTGGGCACCACCACCACCTGGCCGAACAGGCCATTGGCGACGTTGCCGCCGCCGCCCTGCCCGCCGAAGGTCGCGCCTTGGCTGGTAACGGCGAAGGCGCCTTCGCGCTCCGCGTACAGGGTGTAGCTGCGGGTGCCGCCCGGGGCGACCAGGAAGTTGCCGTTGCGCCCGGTGTTGGCGGCGATGTCGCCGATGCTGTTGACCGCCTGCAGGCCATTGACCTGGAAACCCACATGGCGATCGGTAACCTGCTCGTCGGCGACGAAGTGCTCGTTGCCCTCGTTCTCGACCTCGGCGCCCTCTTCTTCCTCGCCTTCGACTTCGTTCTCGTCGTGATCGATGCCGTGCTTGTTGGGGTTGGCCTGGTAGGCCAGCAGGTTGCTCAAGTTGACTGTCAGGCAGTCCCCAGCCGCCACCCGCAGCACGATCGGCCGCGGGCGCTTGTCCGGGCGCAGGGTGACCTTGCCCGGCACCGCCGCACCGCCCTTGCTCAGGGGCACACGGTGCTCGTCCACCACGTCCTGGCGCAGGGCGAACATCATGCCGTTGGCGTTCTGCGCGCCGAGGCGGTTGAACATCAGTGGCTGATCCAGCGCCACCACGTTGGCCACCAGCGTGCGCTGGCACTGCACGGCGGCCTCGCTGGAGACCTGCCAGCCCAGCAAGGCCAGCAGCAAGGTGGACAGGACCAGGCCTTTGCGAAGGGTCGACATGGGGCACCTCCGGGGACACAGGGATACTGCGGGGAGGTGAGCAAGGCTTATGCCATGAATTTAGTCGTTGTTAATCAGATATTTGCGAGATGGAGAAGGATGAACTGGGCATTTTCCCCCTTAATTGGGGGCCGCATTGGAGCGCAGGCTGAAGGGCTGAAGCCGGGTCAATCGCCTCGATAGCATTTAGTGATTGAACACCCCCGCAAAGGTGCAGTAAGCTCGGTCCAATCACTGGAGAGCAACATGTCGAAACAAACCCGCAACCACGCCAACCACACCGGTCGCTCCGCGCACCGCGTGCTGGCCGTTGCCGGTCGTAACGCCGTTGCCAGCTTTTATTTTGGGTATTGGTTTAGCCACTAGGCGCCGATTACCCATCCGGCGCCCACCTTCGAGGGGCCGCCGAACATGAGAATACTCAAACCCCCGGTCGGCTCCCCGACCGGGGGTTTTGCTTTTCCGGGCCCACGAAACATACCGATTACCTTGAGGACAGCGTCATGAACCACACCACCTACTACCGCACCTATGCATGGCGATTTAGCCAGTTCCGTTCGGGCCAGCCTGCCGCCTCCGTTCGGTCGATTTCCGGTGGCAATGCCGCACAGACACCCCATTTGACGATCAGTCGAACACCTCTATAGGGCCGACCGCGCGGGCCAGAACCCGCCGTCCGCCCAGGGATAAAACGCCATGCAAGCCTCGAATCTCGCCCTGCCCCTGACCCAGCCGCACGCAGCCAACACCACCGTCAGCCAGCGCCTGCCCAGCCCGCACCTGCTCAAGCAGCAGATGCCGCTGTCCAGCGAACTCACCCAGCAAGTCCATGCCCAGCGCCAGGCGATCCGCGCCATTCTCGAAGGCCGCGACGAACGCCTGCTGGTGGTGGTCGGCCCCTGCTCGATCCATGATCCGCGCTCTGCCCTCGAGTACGCCGACCGCCTGGCCGCGCTCAGCCGCGAGGTCGACGACAAGCTGCTGCTGGTGATGCGCGCCTACGTGGAAAAACCGCGCACCACCGTGGGCTGGAAAGGCCTGGCCTACGATCCGCACCTCGACGGCAGCGATGACATGCACGCCGGCATCGCCCTGTCCCGCGGCCTGATGCTGGGCATGCTCGAGCGCGGCCTGCCGATCGCCACCGAGCTGCTGCAGCCGATGGCTGCCGGCTACTTCGACGACCTGCTGGGCTGGGCCGCCATCGGCGCGCGCACCACCGAGTCGCAGATTCACCGCGAGATGGTCAGTGGCCTGGAGCTGCCGGTCGGCTTCAAGAACGGCACCGACGGCGGTATCGGCATCGCCTGCGACGCCATGCGCAGCGCCGCCCACCCGCATCGTCACTTCGGCATGGACACGCAGGGCCACCCGGCGATCATCGAGACCCTGGGCAACCCCGACACCCACCTGGTGCTGCGCGGCGGGCACAAGGGCCCGAACTACGACGCCCAGAGCGTCGCCCTGGCGCGTCAGGGTCTGTCCAAGGCAGGTCTGGCGCCACGCATCATGGTCGACTGCAGCCACGCCAACAGCGGCAAGGATCCGGCGCGCCAGCCGGCGGTGTTCGAGGACGTGCTGGCCCAGCGCCTGGGCGGTGACCGCTCGCTGCTCGGGGTGATGCTCGAGGGCCACCTGTTCGACGGCTGCCAGACTCTCGGCAAAGGCGCGCTGAAGTACGGCGTGTCGATCACCGACGGCTGCCTGGGCTGGGACGCAACGCAAGCACTGCTGCGCGACGCCGCCGCGCGCCTGTGAGTCTCTGCGGCAAGCCTGGCGAGACAGGGCACGAGCAAGTGCGCTAGGCTTGCCTTTTCGAACCTAAGGAGCAGTACCCATGGCCCGAGCCACCGCCCGCCACATCCTGGTTGCCAGCGAAGACAAGTGCAACGAACTCAAAGCGCAGATCGAAGCTGGCGCCGACTTCGCCGAAGTCGCCAAGGCCAACTCTACCTGCCCATCCAGCCGCCAGGGCGGCGACCTGGGCTCGTTCGGCCCGGGCCAGATGGTTCGCGAGTTCGATACCGTGGTCTTCAGCGCGCCGCTGAACGTCGTCCAGGGCCCGGTGAAGACTCAGTTCGGCTACCACCTGCTGGAAGTGACCAGCCGCCAGGACTGATCCGGCATTGCCGTGCTCGTTCCTGTAGGAGCGAACGTTGTGGGAGCGGGCTTGCCCCGCTCCCACAAAAGCCGTTTCGACATGATCATGCGCTGTGTGGTTGCAAGTTGCGTGTGCCTGATCCTGCCGTTTTCACTACAGGCCGCCCCCACCCACGCCCTCACCGTCTACGGTGAAGCCCCCCGCTATCCCGCGAACTTCCACCACTTCGACTACGTCAACCCTGGCGCCCCCAAGGGCGGCAGCCTGCGCCGCTCGGCCATCGAGATCGGCCAGTTCGACCATATCCTGCCCTATATCGACAAGGGCATCGGCGTCAGCCAGGTCGACGGCTGGTTATATGCGCCGCTGGCCATACGCTCGCTCGACGAGCCCTACACCGTCTACGGCCTGATCGCCCAGCGCCTGGAGCGCGGCCCCGACGACGCCTGGTTGCGCTTCTACCTCGACCCGCGCGCCACTTTCGCCGACGGCAATCCGGTGCGCGCCGAGGATGTGCGCTTCAGCTACGACCTGCTGATGAGCCAGGGCAGCCTCAAGTTCCGCACCCAGTTTGCCGACGTCGCCGGGGTCACCGTCGAAGGCCCGCGCCAGGTGCGCTTCGACTTCAAGCAGCCCCATGGCCGCACCCTGCCGCTGGAGCTGGCCGGCCTGCCGGTGCTGCCCGAGCATGACTGGCGCCAGCGCGACTTCGCCAACGGCGGCGGCTTCGACAAACCCGTTGGCAGCGGCCCCTATCGCATCGGCAGGATCGACAACGGCCGCAGCATCACCTTCGAGCGCGATGCGAACTGGTGGGCGCGGGACCTGCCGGTCGCACGCGGGCTGTACAACTTCGCCCGCATTAGCGTCGAATTCTTCGGCGACACCGAAGTGGCCCGCCAGGTACTCAAGGGCGGTGGCTACGACTACAACCGCGAGTACTCCGCCACCGCCTACACCCTCGGCTACAACGGCGCGGCCCTGGATGACGGGCGCCTGCGCCGTGCCCACCTGGGCCCGGCCAAGCCGCAGATCGCCCAGGGCTTCGTGTTCAACCTGGACCAGCCGCAGTTCAAGGACCGCCGCGTGCGCCAGGCCCTGGCCATGCTCTGGGATTTCGAGTGGAGCAACCGGCAGATGATGCGCAACATGTACATCCGCCAACAGAGCCTGTACGCCAACACGCCGCTGGCCGCCCGCGCCCTGCCCGACGCAGAGGAACTCAAGCTGCTCGAGCCGCTGCGCGGCCAGGTGCCGGACGAAGTGTTCAGCCAGGTGTTCAATGCGCCAGTCACCGACGGCTCCGGCATCATCCGCCAGCAGCAGTTGCAGGCGCTGGCCTTGCTGCAGGAAGCCGGCTGGCATCCCCAGGGCGATCGACTGGTCAACGCCCAGGGCCAGCCGCTGAGCTTCACCTTCCTCAATGGCCAGTCGGGCCTGGAGCGCCTGCTGCTGCCGTGGAAGCGCAACCTGGCGCAGATCGGCGTCGAGCTGAACATCCGCAACGTCGACGCCGCCCAGTACGTCAACCGCGTGATGGCCCGCGACTATGACATGATCGTCACCGGCTACCCGGTGACCCTGTCGCCGGGCAGCGAGCAGTACAACTACTTCGGTTCCGCAGCGGCCAACGACCCCGGCTCGAACAATCTGATGGTGCTCAAGGACCCGGCGGTGGACCGCCTGCTCGACGGTCTGGTGCGCGCCAACAGCCAGGCTGACATGCTGCGTCACGCCCGCGCCCTGGACCGGGTGCTGCAATGGAGCTACTACTGGATCCCCAACTACTACCCGCCTGGCAGCTCGACGGTGTGGTGGAACCGCTTCGGCCTGCCCAAGGTGCAGGCGGCCTATGACGAAGGCCTGGACACCTGGTGGGAAGTCAGCCCACGGGCACTGACCACCCAACAGATGGCCGAGCGCCTGGGGAAAGGGCCATGACCACCTACATCCTGCGCCGCCTGCTGCTGATCATTCCCACCCTGCTGGCGATCCTGCTGGTGAACTTCGCCATCGTCCAGGCCGCGCCCGGCGGGCCGGTGGAACAGGCCGTGGCGCGCCTGCAGGGTATCGGCGGCGGCGCGCCTGGTGCACGGGTCGAGGCGGTGCAAGGCGGGTCCCGCGCCACCCGTGGCCTGGACCCCAAGCTGATCGAGGAGATCAAGCGCCAGTACGGCTTCGACAAGTCCGCGCCCGAACGCCTGTGGCTGATGCTCGGACAGTACGCCCGATTGGACTTCGGGCAGAGTTTCTTCCGCGGCGCCAAAGTCACCGACCTGATCGTGCAGAAACTGCCGGTGACCCTGTCGCTGGGCTTCTGGGCCACGCTGATCACCTACCTGGTGTCGATCCCGCTGGGCATCCGCAAGGCGGTACGCCATGGCAGCCGCTTCGATGCCTGGAGCAGCGCGCTGATCGTGATCGGCTACGCCTTGCCATCGTTCCTGTTCGCCCTGCTGCTGATCGTGCTGTTCGCTGGCGGTACCTCACTCAACTGGTTCCCGGTGCGCGGCCTGGTCTCCGACGATTTCGACCAGCTCAGCCTGCTGGGCAAGGTCGCCGACTACTTCTGGCACCTGGTGCTGCCGGTCGGCGCCCTGGTGATCGGCGGCTTCGCTACCCTGACCCTGCTGACCAAGAACGCCTTCCTCGACGAGATCGCGCGCCAGTACGTGGTCACCGCCCGGGCCAAGGGCCTGAGCGAACGGCGCGTGTTATACGGCCATGTGCTGCGCAACGCCATGTTGCTGGTGGTGGCTGGGCTACCCCAGGCGCTGATCACGGTGTTCTTCGCGGGCTCCCTGCTGATCGAGGTGATCTTCTCCCTCGATGGCCTCGGGCGTATGAGCTACGAGGCAGCGGTGTCGCGGGACTACCCGGTGGTGTTTGGCACCCTGTTCATCTTTACCCTGGCCGGGCTGTTGATCCGCCTGCTGGGCGACCTGTGCTACACGGTGCTCGACCCGCGCATCGACTTCGACGCGAGGGGCCACTGATGTTCTCGCCCATCGCCCGGCGCCGGCTGCGCCGCTTTCGCGACAACCGCCGCGGCTGGATCTCGCTGTCGCTGTTCGCCGGGCTGTTGCTGCTGAGCCTGGGGGCGGAGCTGGTGGCCAATGACAAGCCCTTGCTGCTCGGCTACCAGGGCGAGCTGTACACCCCGGCGCTCAAGCGCTACACCGAGCAGCAGTTCGGCGGGCAACTGCCGTTCCAGCCCGACTACCGCAGCCAATACGTGCGTCAGCTGATCGAGGGCCAGGGCGGCTGGATGCTCTTCGCGCCGATCCCGTTCAGCGCCGACACGCCCAACTACGACCTGCAGGTGCCCACCCCCAGCCCGCCCAGCACGAGCAACTGGCTGGGTACCGACGACCAGGGCCGCGTCGTGCTGGCGCGGGTGCTGTACGGCACGCGGGTCTCGCTGCTGTTCGCTTTCGCCCTGACCCTGCTCAGCGTGCTGATCGGCGTCACGGCCGGCGCCCTGCAGGGCTACCACGGCGGCTGGGTCGACCTGCTCGGCCAGCGCCTGCTGGAGGTGTGGTCGGGGTTGCCGGTGCTGTACCTGCTGATCATCCTGTCGGGGTTCGTCGAGCCGGATTTCTGGTGGTTGCTGGGGATCATGGCGCTGTTCTCCTGGCTGACCCTGGTGGATGTGGTACGCGCCGAGTTCCTGCGTGGGCGCAACCTGGAATACGTCAAGGCCGCTCGCGCACTGGGGCTTTCCGATACCCAGGTGATGCTGCGGCATATCCTGCCCAACGCCCTCAACGCGACCCTGACCTACGTGCCGTTCATGCTCACCGGGGCGATCACCACCCTGACCGCGCTGGACTTCCTCGGCTTCGGCATGCCCGCCGGCAGCGCCTCGCTGGGCGAGCTGGTGACCCAGGGCAAGCAGCACCTCGAGGCGCCGTGGCTAGGCTTCACCGCATTCTTTGCCCTGGCGCTGATCCTGTCGTTGCTGGTATTCATCGGCGATGAGGCCTTCACGTCCAACACAAGGCCAATGCATGCACGACAACCTCAAGGACTACCCCCAGGTTCGCCAACTGGCCATACGCTCGCTGTTCGAGATCATCGAGCAGTCCAGCGAAGGCACGGTGATCGTCGACCGCCAGGCGCGCATCGTCTGGATGAACGAGCGCTATGCCCGCCGCTTCGGCCTTGAGGACGCCGCCAGCGCCATCGGCAAACCGTGCGAGACGGTGATCCCCGGTAGCCTGATGCGCGAGGTGGTGAGCAACGGCAAGCCGATCCTGCTGGACATGCTCGACACGCCGAACGAACCGCTGGTGGTGATGCGCCTGCCGATCCACAACGACCAGGGCGCGCTGATCGGCGCCATCGGCTTCGCCCTGTTCGACGAGCTGCGCAGCCTGTCGCCGCTGCTCAAGCGCTACGCCAGCATGCAGCAGGAGCTGGCCTCGACCCGCTCGCAGCTGCGCGCGCGCCAGGCCCGCTACAGCTTCGCCCAGTTCGTCGGCAGCAGCCCCGCCTGCCTCGAGGCCAAGCGCCGCGCCCGGCGTGGGGCCGGCAGCGACTCGCCGGTACTGTTGCTGGGCGAGACCGGCACCGGCAAGGAACTGCTGGCCCACGCCATTCATGCCGCCTCGGCCCGCGCGCACAAGGCCTTTGTCAGCATCAACAGCGCGGCGATCCCCGAAGCGTTGCTCGAAGCCGAGTTCTTCGGCACCGCCCCAGGCGCCTTCACCGGCGCCGACCGCAAGGGGCGCAGCGGCAAGCTGCAACTGGCCGAGGGTGGCACGCTTTTCCTCGACGAGATCGGCGACATGCCGCTGACCCTGCAAAGCAAGCTGTTGCGCGTGCTGCAGGAAAAGGAATACGAGCCGGTGGGCAGCAACCAGATGCTGCGCAGCGACGTGCGGATCATCGCCGCTACCTCCATCGACCTGCAGGCGGCCATGGCCCGGGGTGCGTTCCGCGCCGACCTGTACTACCGGCTGAACGTGCTGCCGGTGCAGGTGCCGCCGCTGCGCGAACGCCTGGAGGACCTGCCGGCGCTGTGCGAGGCGATCCTCGCCGAACTGGGCAGCCAGTACGAGCTGGAGGCCGAGGCCCAGGCGTTGTTGCGGCGCCATGCCTGGCCAGGGAATATCCGTGAGCTGCGCAACGTGCTGGAGCGGGCGACCCTGCTGGCGGACCAGCCGCGACTGGGCGTGCATGACCTGGCGAACGCACTGGGGCCATTGAGCCCGGTGGCATTGGCCGCACCCGCGCTGGATTACCGCCAGGCATGCGCCCAGTTCGAGCGAGGATTGATTATCGATGCCTTGGCGCGCAGCGCCGGAAACGTGCCGGAGGCGGCGCAGGCATTGGGCTTGGGACGGTCCACGCTGTACAAGAAGATGGCGATTCTGGAAATCGAGTCTCAATAACGAGACTCGCATCTCATTACCGAGATCCGTCCAGGGCTGCGCCCTCTTTCGCCGGCAAGCCGGCTCCCACAGGGGCGTACCGCGATCAACTGTGGAAGCCGGCGATGGATCGCGGCGCGACCCCACTTTCTCAAATCAGAGACACTGAGCTTCAGATAAATAATAAAACGCAATAAATTCAATGACTTAGTAACTTGGCACGATTTCCGCTATCTGCATTCCAACCATAAAAACAACAGTTGGAGATCCCCTTAGGATGACCGTGCTCATCGCCCTGGCCGCCCTGGCCCTGCTGATGCTCGCTGCATACCGCGGCTACAGCGTGATCCTCTTCGCGCCCATCGCCGCCCTCGGCGCGGTGCTGCTCACCGACCCCGCCGCCGTGGCCCCGGCCTTCACCGGGGTGTTCATGGAGAAAATGGTCGGCTTCATCAAGCTCTACTTCCCGGTGTTCCTGCTAGGCGCGGTGTTCGGCAAGCTGATCGAGCTGTCGGGCTTCTCGCGCTCGATCGTCGCCGCCGCCATCCGCCTGCTCGGCACCCGCCAGGCCATGCTGGTGATCGTGCTGGTCTGCGCCCTGCTCACCTACGGCGGCGTGTCGCTGTTCGTTGTGGTGTTCGCGGTATACCCATTCGCCGCCGAGATGTTCCGCCAGAGCGACATCCCCAAGCGGCTGATCCCGGCGACCATCGCCCTGGGCGCGTTCTCCTTCACCATGGACGCCCTGCCCGGCACTCCGCAGATCCAGAACATCATCCCCAGCACATTCTTCAACACTACCGCCTGGGCCGCGCCCTGGCTGGGCCTGATCGGCACGTTGTTCGTGTTCAGCGCCGGCATGCTCTACCTGCAACGCCAGCGCAACAAGGCCCAGCGCAAGGGCGAAGGTTATGGCAGCAACCTGCGCAACGAACCGGAGACCGCCGACGACATCGCCCTGCCCAATCCCTGGCTGGCCCTGGCGCCGCTGCTTCTGGTAGGCGTGATGAACCTGCTGTTCACCCACTGGATCCCGCATTGGTACGGCACCAGCCACACCCTGCAACTGCCGGGCATGGCCGCGCCGGTGCAGAGCGACGTGGCCAAGCTCACGGCGATCTGGGCGGTGCAGGCGGCGTTGCTGGTGGGCATCCTGATGGTGCTGGTGTGCGCCTTCGGCACCATTCGCCAGCGCCTGGCCGAAGGCACCAAGAGCGCGGTGAGCGGCGCCTTGCTGGCAGCGATGAACACGGCCTCGGAATACGGCTTCGGCGCCGTGATCGCCTCGCTGCCTGGTTTCCTGGTACTGGCCGACGCCCTGCGCGGCATCCCCAACCCGCTGGTCAACGAAGCCATCACCGTCACCCTGCTTGCCGGCATTACCGGCTCCGCCTCCGGCGGCATGAGCATCGCCCTGGCAGCCATGAGCGACAGTTTCATCGCCGCCGCCAACGCCGCCAACATTCCGCTGGAGGTACTGCACCGGGTCGCCGCCATGGCCAGCGGCGGCATGGACACCCTGCCGCACAACGGCGCGGTGATCACCTTGCTGGCGGTCACCGGGTTGACCCACCGCGAAGCCTACAAGGACATTTTCGGTATTACCCTGATCAAGACCCTGGCCGTGTTCGTGGTCATCGCCACGTTCTACGCCACCGGCATCGTATGAAGGAGAAAGGCATGACGCTCAAAGGCAAGACCGCACTGGTCACCGGTTCCACCAGCGGCATCGGCTTGGGAATAGCCCAAGTGCTGGCCGAGGCCGGCGCCGATATCCTGCTCAACGGTTTCGGCGACCCGGCCGCGGCCATCGCCGAGATCAGGCGGTTCGGGGTCAAGGTCGCCCATCATCCGGCCGATCTGTCCGACGTCGCACAAATCGAGCAAATGTTCGCCCTGGCCGAGCGCGAGTTCGGCGCGGTCGACATCCTCGTCAACAATGCCGGCATCCAGCATGTGGCACCGGTCGAGCAGTTTCCGGTGGAGGCCTGGGACAAGATCATCGCCCTGAACCTCTCGGCGGTGTTCCATGGCAGCCGCCTGGTGTTGCCGGGCATGCGCGCGCGTGGCTGGGGGCGGATCGTCAATATCGCCTCGGTGCACGGCCTGGTCGGTTCCACCGGTAAGGCCGCCTACGTGGCCGCCAAGCATGGCGTGGTCGGCCTGACCAAGGTGATCGGCCTGGAGACCGCCACCAGCAACGTCACCTGCAACGCCATCTGCCCGGGGTGGGTACTGACGCCGCTGGTGCAGAAGCAGATTGACGACCGCGCCGCCGGCGGTGGCGATGCAAAGCAGGCGCAACACGACCTGCTGGCCGAGAAACAGCCCTCCCTCGCCTTCGTCACCCCTCGCCACCTCGGCGAACTGGTGCTGTTCCTGTGCAGCGAGGCCGGCAGCCAGGTCCGTGGCGCCGCCTGGAACGTCGATGGCGGTTGGCTCGCCCAGTAAAGGCTAGAGTGGAACAAGACAAGCCCGTTCCTGTAGCGGAGCGGGCTCGCACCGCGACAAGACTCTCAGCCCTGACCGAGACTTCCGCATGAACGACGTACTCTGGCGCCCCACCACCACCCAGATCGAAGCCAGCCGGATGGACGCCTTCCGTCGTCGCGTCAACCGGCGTTTCAACCTTCAGCTCGACGACTACGCCGCCCTGCACCGCTGGAGCATCGAGCAGCGCCCGCAGTTCTGGCAGACCCTCGCCGAGTACTTCCATGTGCAGTGGCACACGCCGCCATCGAGCATCCTCGAGGAAGGCGAACACATGGCCGACGCGCGCTGGTTCCGCGGCGCCACCCTGAATTTCGCCGAACACCTGCTGCAGCGCCGCGATGACCGTCCGGCCGTGGTGGCCGTGCGCGAGGACGGCGGCCGCCACAGCCTCACCCACAATCAACTGGCCGCGCAGGTCGCCGGCTTGCAGCAGGCTTTTCGCCAGGCCGGCATCGCGCCGGGCGATCGTATCGCCGCGGTCATGCCCAACACCTGGGAAACCCTGGTGGCCATGCTCGCCGCCACCAGCCTCGGCGCGGTCTGGTCCAGCTGCTCGCCGGACTTTGGCAGCCACGGCATCATCGACCGCTTCGGCCAGATCGCCCCTCGGCTGCTGGTGGTTTGCGCCGGTTATCAATATGCCGGCAAGGTCATCGACCAGGTGGAGAAGATCAACCAGGTCGTGGCCCAGCTACCGAGCATCGAGCAGTTGCTGGTGGTGCCGCATACCCGGCCGCAGACCCGCGCCGATGAGTTCACCGGCAAGCCGACGGCCCTGTGGGCCGATTACTTTACGCCCGGCGGGACGCCGACCTTCGCCGCGCAGCCCTTCGATCATCCGCTGTATATCCTCTATTCCAGCGGCACCACCGGCGTGCCCAAGTGCATCGTCCACCGCGCTGGCGGCGTGCTGTTGCAGCACCTCAAGGAACACGGCCTGCACAACGACCTCAAGGCCGACGATGTGCTGTTCTACTACACCACCTGTGGCTGGATGATGTGGAACTGGCTGGCCAGCGGGCTGGCGGTCGGCGCCACCCTGGTGCTGTATGACGGCTCGCCGTTTCACCCCGGGCCCGAGCGTTTGCTCGACCTGATCGATGCCGAAGGCATCCGCGCCTTCGGCACCAGCCCCAAGTACCTCGCCGCCCTGGAGCAGGCCGCTGTGGAGCCGGCGAAATCCCATGGCCTGGGCAGCCTGCGCCTGATCCTCTGCACCGGCTCGCCGTTGTCGCCCCACAGCTACGACTATGTCTACGCCAAGATAAAGGCCGACGTGTGCCTGGCCTCGATGTCCGGTGGCACCGATATCGTCGCCTGCTTCGTGGCCGGCAACCCGCTGCTGCCGGTGCGTCGTGGCGAGATCTCCGGCAAGGGCCTGGGCATGGCGGTGGAAGTCTGGGATGAACAACGCCAGCCGGTCAGCGGCGCGAAAGGCGAGCTGGTCTGCATCCATCCCTTCCCCTCGATGCCGCTCGGCTTCTGGGGCGACGCTGACGGCCAGCGCTACCGTGACGCCTACTTCAGCCAGTTCGAAGGTGTCTGGTGCCAGGGCGACTACGCCGAGCAGGTGCCTGGCAGCGGGCTGATCATCCATGGCCGCTCCGACGCCGTGCTCAATCCCGGCGGCGTGCGTATCGGCACCGCCGAGATCTACCGCCAGGTGGAAAAGGTCGAGGAGGTACTGGAGAGCGTGGCCATCGGCCAGGACTGGAATAACGATGTGCGCGTGGTGCTGTTCGTGCGCCTGCGCGACGGTCTGCAGCTCGACGAGGCGCTCAGCCTGCGTATCCGTCAGGTGATTCGCCAGTTCACCACACCGCGCCATGTGCCGGCGGTGATAGTCCAGGTCAGCGACATCCCGCGCACCCTCAGCGGCAAGCTGGTGGAGCTGGCGATCCGCGACGTGGTGCATGGCCGGCCGGTGAAGAACACCGACGCCCTGGCCAACCCCGGGGCGCTGCAGCAGTTCCGCGACCGCCCGGAGTTACGCTGAGGGCGACATCAGGCATAATGTCGCCCTTTTGCCCCGAAGCACAGGTAACCCCATGAAAGCCCAAGCCCGCCACATCCTGGTCAAGACCGCTGACGAAGCCGAAAAGCTCAAGCAGCGCATCGCCAACGGCGAGGCTTTCGACGTGCTGGCGAAGAAATTTTCCACCTGCCCGTCCGGCAAGCGCGGCGGCGACCTGGGTGAAATACGCCCGGGCCAGATGGTCGGCGCCATCGACCAGGTGATCTTCAAGAAGCCCCTGCGGGTGGTGCACGGACCGATCAAGAGCAAGTTCGGCTATCACCTGGTGCAAACGTTCTATCGCGACTGAGCCTCGCTCTCGCGCCGTCTCTGCAACAACGCAGGCGATTGCTCACCACTGGCGACCACGCGCTCCAAACCCTCCTGCACGGCAAGGCTGGCGCTCTCCATGTCGGCCACCGCCTTGAGCATCGCTGCGGTATCGCCGCTGGCATGGGCATCGATGGCGTCGAATGCGCAGCGGTGCACGGCGGCATGGGGCGCGTCGATATCCTTGTACCCGGCAAGATGCGCATAGTGCAGCGCCCCGTCCCCCTCGCGATACCACTTGCCCAGGCGACAGTGGGTATGGTCGGTAAAGTCCGAACCGCGCTCCTGCGAAACGCCGAACAGCACCTTGTAGACGCGGAACTTGTAGATCAGGTGATCGAGCTTGGCCAGCTCGCAGAAGCTGCGCAGCGCCGACACCGATGCCGATCCTTCGGCCACCGTTGACATGTCGAGCAACTGGCGCATGGTACTGGCCGCGGACTGGCCGACCCCGCTGTATGACGACGAATGCTCGGCCAGGCTGGCGATATGTCCTCGGCTTTGCGCACTGTCGGCACGAATGGCCGAGACCAGCGTGCCGATCTCGGCGGTGGCGTCGGCTGTGCGCCTGGCCAGGGTCCTGACCTCATCGGCCACCACGGCAAAGCCGCGCCCGGCATCGCCCGCCCGCGCCGCCTCGATGGCCGCGTTCAGGGCCAGCAGGTTGGTCTGGTCTGCCACCTCGCGGATGATCTCCAGCACACCGCCAACCTGCTGGGCCTGATGATCGAGCCTGCCGACCTTCTCCGACGCCTCGCCGGAGGCATCGGCCAGCTGCTCGAGGTTGGTCGCGATGGCATCAATGCTGGCCTGGTTGCTGCTGGCAATGCCCTGGATGCGGATGGCGTACTGTCTTTCCTGCTCCATGCTGTGGGCGAGGCTGGCGAACGACGTCTGGGTCATTTCCAGGGAATGCGAGAACGCCGAGAGGTTGCCGGCCAGGTGCCCGAGCACCTGGTTCTCTCGCGCCAGTTCCTCAGCCCTTGATTCCGCCTCGCGGACGCGCTGCTCAGATGCCGCCAACTGTGAACGGGAATGCTCCAGGGCGACGTTCAGCTCCTTGATCCGCGGGTCTTGCCGACCTGCCTTGCTCCACCACTTCACACCACGCTCCCGGGATAGACCCACCGCCTGTCACCCGGCGAAAAAGCTCCGGGCAGAAACATGGAAAGGTCTCAGCAAGCGCAAAGCGCGGCAATACTCAGCTGCGATGGAAAACAGCGGATCAGCGACGGGCCGCCAGCAGGCCAAGCCCCGCGCACCCCAGCAGCGAGGCGCTGACCCGGTTGAACATGCGCCGTGGCCCGGGCCGTGCGAACCAGCGCTGCAGGTACGCGCCAAGCCCGGCATAGATGGCGATGGCCGCCCACTCCAGCAACAGGAACAGCACGCCCAGGCGCAGGAACTGTTCACTGACCGGGGTGGCGCTGCCCACGGTGACGAACTGCGGCAGGAACGCGGTGAAGATGAGTATTGCCTTGGGATTGCCCGCCGCCACCCAGAACTCCTGGCGCGCCAGTTTCCAGGTGCCGCGAGGTTGCTCGCCGGCCACCGCCGCCTCGCCAACCGGTGCCCGCCACAGCTGCCAGGCGATATAGAACAGGTAAGCCGCGCCCAGCACCTTGATCGCCAGGAACAGGTACTCGCTGGTGTGCAGCACCACGGCCAGGCCCATCGCGGCCAGGGCGATCATGCCGCTGAAGGCGAGCAGGCGCCCGGCACCGGCCACACAAGCGGTGCGCAGGCCATAGCGGCTGGCATTGTGCAGGGACAGCAGGTTGTTGGGGCCCGGCGCCATGTTCAGAGCGAAACAGGCGGGGATGAACAGCAGCAGGCTCGACAGGTCCATTCTTGTTCTCCGGCAGGGACCGGTGCAGCGTCGCGCCTGGCGGGCAGGCCCGTCAAGCACAGTGGCGCGGCAAATGGCCGTAACAGCGACCAGACGCTAGACTGGCGCCCTCCGTCCGTCTCAAGGCACCTCGCCATGACCCGCCCGAGCAGCGAAATCTGGTACGACCCGGCCATGCCGTACGTCGAGAGCCGGCGCGCTTGCCATAGCCGCGCCTGCTACAAGGCTCATAGCCACCCCAGCTTTTCCATCGGCGCAGTGGATGCCGGCAGCAGCCGCTTCACCGGCGCCGCCAGCGGTGAGGAGCGCTTGACGCCGGGTACCCTGGTGTTCGTGCCGGCGCAGCGGGTGCATGCCTGCAACCCGCAACCGGGTCAGGCCTGGAGTTACCAGATGCTGCACCTGGATGCCGAGTGGCTGCGTCAGCTACGCCTCGAATCCGGCGTTGCCGCAGGCGAGCCCGGTGCCGTGGCCCGGGTCACTCGCTCACAGGCGCTGTACCTGCAGTTCTGCGCGCTGAACAGGTTGCTGTTTTCACCGGCGCCAACCTTCGAGAAAGAGGCTGCGTTGGTGGCCTTCATCGGCGAACATGATTTCTCCATGCACCCGGCCTTGCTGGCGGCGCCACCATTGCCGCCGTCGACACTGCGCGAACTGTTGGACCACGCACAGGAGCAGGACCTGGCCGAACTGAGCCTGGAGCGCCTGGCGCGCCAAGCCGGCATGGGGCGCTACCAGTTAATACGGGCGTTCAGCGTCGCTACCGGCATGACCCCTCACGCCTGCCTGCTCAACGCGCGGGTGAACAAAGCCCGGTGTCTGCTGCGCCAGGGCCAGGCGCTGGCGGAGGTGGCCTATAACCTGGGCTTTGCCGACCAGAGCCACTTCCAGCGGGTGTTCAAGGCGCATGTCGGGGTGACGCCTGGGGCCTACCGGGCGGCACTGAAGCACTGACATCACCGCACAGCGGCCCCCTGCAATAATCTTCAATACTCCACCCATCACCAGCAACAGACTGCGGCTACCTCCACCAGGAAGCCCGCCCCCATGCAACTGTTCATGCTCGTCGCCACCGCCCACTTCCTCGCCCTGCTCTCACCCGGCCCGGACTTTTTCCTGGTGGCCCGCACCTCGGCCAGCGCCGGCTGGCGGCTCGCCAGTGGCGCCTGTGCCGGGATCGCCCTGGCCAACGGCATGTTCATCTGTGCGGCGTTTACCGGGGTGTCCTTTTTACGCGATGGCGGCCCTCTGTTCGTCACCATCCAGCTGGCTGGCTGTGGCTACATGCTCTACCTCGGCCAACTGTTCCTGCGCCATGCCGGGCAAGCAACCCTGACGCCCCGCGAACCTGGCCTGGCAACGTCTGCGCGTGGCTGGCTGAACAGTTTGGGCATGGGCTTCGCCTCGGGCATCCTCAACCCGAAGAACGCACTGTTCTATGCAAGCCTCGCGAGCATGATCGCCAGCAGCGGTACCTGGGCCAAGCTGGGCTATGGCATCTGGATGTTCGCCATCGTCCTGGCCTGGGACCTCGCGGTTGCCGTGGCCATCGGCAACCCGCGGGTACTGCGCCGCTTCGCCCGCGCCCTGCCCTGGCTCGAGCGCGCCTCGGGCTTGATGTTGATCCTGCTGGCCGGCGCTGTTCTCACGCACCTGGCTTGGCGCTGAGCGGCTTAAGGCCATCCAGTTCGAGCAGGGTGAAGTGACCACGGCTCCAGCCGCCGGTGTCCAGGTGCCAGACGTTGCCCAGCACCTTGATCTCCAGCACCGGTGTATGGCCTACCAGCAAGGCGCGCAGGCCCTTGACCGGGCGGCTGTCGCCCTCCTTGAGGCGCCGGCGCGACCACTGGCACACCTCACGCACCTGCATGTCATCCCCGGCCTGCAGGCTCGCACACAGCTGCGCCCAGTCGTCGAACGGGCTGTCGGCATGCAGCAGGCCGACCGGCCCGCCCGCCGTGTCGACTTGCAAGGCGATCGGCAGGCGTTCGAACACCTCGACGAACCGCACCTGCTCGGCCTTTGGCAAATCGAGGAACCATCCGCCGCCGGCCGCCCGGTACATGTCCAGGTCGACCCGGTCGCCGCGCAGGTGATTGACCGCCAGCGACTCGTGGTTGCCCTGCACCGCATGGAACCAGGGCTCGGCCAGCCATTGCAGCGCCTGTGCGCTGCCCGGCCCACGGTCGACCAGGTCGCCGACGCTGAACAAACGGTCGACCAGCGGATCGAAACCGACCGCCTCCAGGCATTCACGCAAACGCTTGAAATGCCCATGGATATCGCCCACGGCCAAGTCACGGCCACGGCTGTTGGCGGCGATCCGCCTGAACGCAGTCATTGCATCATTCCTCTGCTTCTTTCCGGCACCGGCGTAAAATAAGCGGGTAAACCGCCCGAACCCGGAGGTGCATCATGCGAACCACCCTGGCCAGTGCCGTGCTGATGGTGCTGGCACTAGACAGCATGGCACAGGGCGCCTCGACCGCGCAGGTCGAGGTGCGTTTCGAGCACCCCGAGAAATTCCGCGATGCCAGCCTCGACAATCGGGCCTACCCTCGCAGCGCCGACCCGCAGGTGCTGAAAGTCCTCACCCTGCACCTGCAGAAACTCGGCCAGCGCTACTTGCGGCCCGGCCAGCAACTGGTCATCGACATCCGCGACATCGACCTGGCCGGCCAGTTCGAGCCCTGGCACAGCCAGGCCTACGATGTGCGCTTCATGCGCGAAGTCACCTGGCCCAGCATCGACCTCGACTACACCCTGCAGCAGCCCGGCCAGCCCGCGCTCAAGGCCCAGGAGCACCTGAGCGACAAGACGTACCTCAGCCGCCCAGGCCGCCTGGGCAACAACGACCGGCTGTATGCGGAGAAGGCCATGCTCGGCGACTGGTTCCGCCAGCGCTTCGCCCAGCCGCCCTCTTGAGCGTCACCACGCCAGACGGCGCAGGGCGATGGGCGCGATCAGCCGATGGAACGGTGCCACCGGCAGCATGTACAGGCGGCCAAGCCGATTGTGCGTGCGCACCACGGTGCTCACCAGCACCTCGCAACGACCCTCGGCCGTCGGGCGTCGCAGCAGGGCGATGTGCACGTCCAGGTGCTGGTCGCGGTCGACCAGCAGCACCTCATCCTCGGTGTTGGCCACCAGGGTGAAAATCCCCACCCGCTCTCCGGGCTGGTAGCTGCCCGGGGCGCGGGCCGGGTCTATGGCGGTCAAGCGTCCCAGGTCCTTGAGGCCGAGCAGCGCGACCAGGCGGTTGCGCAGCACCATCAGCGTGTCGATCCAGCCGGGCATGCTTGTCATCAGGCGCAGGAAGTGCGCCATGGCGGGCCGCCCGTCGTCCGCAATTTCAATCGCCCGGCAATGGCGAAAACCCGCCTTAGCAGCATGCGCTGCGATCAGCGAGTCGGCGGGTATGGTGGCGGCGTGGGTCATTGTGTTTTCGTCCATGAAATCGACACATCGGTACTGGGAGGGAACGGCCGTCGATTGTATCCTCGACTGCCGACGACATGCCAAGGACGGATACTCCATGAAGAGCTGCGCAGTACAGCTGGCTTTGAGCAAAGGCGATGTGGCCGCCAATATCGCCCATCATTTGCACGCCATCGAACAGGCCGCGGCCCTGGGCGCCGAACTGCTGGTGTTCCCCGAACTGTCCTTGACCGGCTACGAACCAACGCTGGCCCGGCAACTGGCCATGCCCGCCGACTCGCCGCAACTGGTACCGCTGCAAGCCGCGTGCGATCGCTTCGGCGTAACGGCGGCGGTCGGCCTGCCGATGCCGACCATGGCCGGCGTGCGCATCGGCATGCTGGTATTGCGCCCGAGGCTGGCGCCGCTGGTGTATGCGAAGCAGCGCCTGCATGACGACGAACTGGACTACTTCGTGCCCGGCAGCACCTCGCTGGTGTTCGCCGCCGGCAGCCACCAGGTGGCGCCGGCCATCTGCTATGAATCGATGTTCCTCGAGCACGCCGCGCACGCCCAGGCCCAGGGCGCCGACCTTTATCTGGTCAGCGTGGTCAAGACCGAGGAAGGCATCCGCGCAGGGGCTGCGCACTACCCGCAGGTTGCCCGGCGGCTGCGCATGCCGGTGATCATGAGTAACTGCGTCGGCCCTGCGGACATTTACGTGGGGGCCGGGCAGTCCGCGGCCTGGGATGCCGAAGGCAACCTGCTGGCCTGCCTCGGAGACGTAGCGCCAGGCCTGCTGCTGCTCGACACGGCGACCGGCACTGCCCAGGCATGGCCGCTGGAGCTGTGCGCATGAAGTATGCGCTGGTGATCCTGGCCAGTTATGCCAGTGTCTGGTACCTGGTGGGCACCCTGATTCGCGGGCGCCTGGCCGATATCGCCGAAGGTCTGCGCCATCGCCCGGACGCCCCGCCTGCGGGGCAGTACCTGCGCGAAGTCGAAGCCCACGCCCGCCGTGCCCACCGCCACTACAGCCTGTTTGCCGGCACCGTGCTGGCGCTGGTGTTGACGGTATTCTGTGCCTGGCTCAGCTGACGCCTAGGCTCTGGCGCCCCTCCAGCGCCAGCAGATACTGCTTGGCCGGCAAGCCACCGGCGAAACCAGTGAGACTGCCCGAGGCCCCGATCACCCGGTGGCAGGGCGCGATGATCGAGATCGGGTTGCGGCCGTTGGCCGCGCCCACCGCCCGAACCGCATCGGGCTTGCCGATCTGCCGGGCGATCTGGCCGTAGCTGCGGGTCTCGCCGAAGGGAATGCTCAACAGCGCCGCCCACACCTCACGCTGGAACGCGGTCCCGGCAAAGTCCAGGTCCAGCTCGAAGCGCTGGCGTTGCCCGGCGAAGTACTCGCCCAGCTGGCGGGCGGTCTCGCGCAGCACGCCGTGCTGGTCGTCGCGGTGCAGCTCGCCGAGGCGCACCCGGTTGTCCCGCTCATGCTCCCACAGCACGGCGGCCAGCCGCTCGCCCCGCGCCACCAGGGTCAGGGTGCCGACAGGCGATTGCATGAGGGTGAAGGCACAGGACATGGCAGGCTCCGGCAGGATGACGTTCGCTGCACTGTACCCATCGCGGCGCGGCCACGCATCCGCTTTCTTGCCCAGCCATCGCCACTGGCCAGTCCGCAGCGCCGCCCCGTACACTGAGGCGCCACTCGTTTTTCAAAGGACGGAAACACAGTGAACGACGCCTCGCCCGACATCGTCATCGAACGCTTTGCCGAGCAGCACCTGTACGGTATCACCGCGCTCTACAACGAACCCGCGGTGTGCCGCCAGGTGCTGCAGATGCCCTATCAGGGCGTCGAAGTGTGGCGCGAGCGCCTGGCCGCCTACCATGACCGACAAATCCGCCTGGTGGCGGTGCACCAAGGCCAGGTGATCGGCAATATCGGCCTCGACCAGAGCACACGCATCCGCCAGGCGCACCTGGGCGAACTGCTGATGGGCGTTGCCCAGGCCTGGCAAGGCAAGGGCGTCGGCTCACGGCTGATGACGGCCATCCTCGACATTGCCGACAACTGGATGAACCTGCGCCGGGTCCAGCTCACCGTCTACGCCGACAACGAACCGGCACTGGCGCTGTATCGCAAGTTCGGCTTCGAGGTCGAAGGCCGGTTGCGCGACTACGGTGTGCGCGATGGGGTGTTTGTCGACGCGCTGTGCATGGCGCGGTTGCGTCAGTCGTAGAACACCATGCCTGCATAAGGCTTCGCCCGGCAGGCCGCCAGCCGCGATTGCAGATCACCGACATGCGCTTCGAGCTGGTGGCCATCCGGGTCGAGGAAATACAGCGAGTCTCCTTCGCTGCTGTCCTGCTTCCACAGGCGCACGTCGTGTTCGCGCAAGCGCTGGGCGAAGGCCGCGAAGTCGCCCTGGCAAATGGAAAACGCGTAGTGCGTGTACGTGCGCTGCAGGTCGCCCGCCTCTACCTGATCGACCGACAGGCACAGCCACAGCTCGCCCAGGCTCAGATAGGCACCCCGCTCCCACTGAGCACTGAGCCTGAAGCCCAGTACCTGCTGGTAGAACACGATGCTGTCGGCGAGGTTGGAGACGGCCAGGGTGAGATGGTTGAATCCGTTCAACATGAGAATCGTCCGAAGTGAAGTAGGACAAGAGCGTTTCGCGGGACGAGGCAAACGGCAGCGTCCCGCGAAGCGCCGATCATACCCTCGAACACATCAGCGCGGCATCGAGCAGGCGCCCCTTGTCATACCAGGCATCGCGTTGATAGGCGGAGTATTGTTGCCGCCCAGGGGAGCCCTGGACCTTCACCAGGCCGTCGGCCTTGTTCGGATCAAGGCTGGCGACAAACAGCTCGAGGGCGTCCTGGTTCTGCACGATAAAGGTCGTCGCGTTTGCGGGAAGCTCGGCTTTGACGCAGTTCAGGTAATCCGGCGGGGCTTTCGCGGTCACGCCGAAGGTGTTGTCGCGCCCGGCCCGGATATCGGGATCATGCGCGCAACCGGCCAGCAGCAGGCTGGCGGCCAATGCCATCATCAAGCGATTCATACAGACTCCAACCACCCCAGCAGGATGCCCTGGACAGAGTCACACAGCCACCACCCTTTTTAATAGTCTGCTTACGATCTACAAGCCTAGCCCCGGAGTGACGGGGGCGGTATGCCGGTTCGCTATATCGCCTGGGTGGGCCGGTCGATCCGGTAGAGCACGTGGGGTCGCAACGGATTGCCTTCAGGCACCGTCACGTCGAGGAAGTCCTCCAGCGGATCCGAACGCATGCCCAGCCTCTGCATCAATGCCCTGGAGGGTGTGTTGATGCTCGAGGTGTAACCGATGATCTGGGGCAACCCAAGGGTCGACCACGCGTAGGCCAGGCACGCGCTGGCCGCCTCGAATGCGTAGCCCTTGCGCCAGTGTTCACGCCCGAGGATCCAGCCGATTTCGACATGCGGGCCGCCCGGTATCTCGTCCCCGGTCGAGGACAAGCCAAGCCCGCCGATCAACGCGCCATCCACCTTGCGCTCGACCGCGACAAAGCCGAAACCGTGCGTTTGCAGGTGCCGATCGCACTCGGCAAGCATCGTGCAGGTTTCAGCGGGCGTCAGTATTGCCGGGTAGTAGTAGCGCCTGACTTCGGGGTCGGCGTTGACGAGGGCAAAGGCTTCGATGTCCCGCTCTGCCCAAGGGCGCAGGACAAGACGAGGAGTCTCGATGAACATGGGTAAGGCGCAGCTCCCTTCTACCAGACATGACCGACATCGCCTTGCGATGCCAGCGAGGCAGGGGAATCTAGCACATGCGCATGACCGCGGAACTCCGGCCCTCAATCGACCGGAGCCCGGACAGGTCAATCAATCGCGATCAAGGTTTGCCGAACACATAGAAGCTCAGGTTGGCCGAGCTCTTGCCGGCGGCGAACAAACCGCGCAGATTGTTCATCGAAACGCTGCGAATGTTGAAGGTCTCCTGGGTGGAGTAGCTGTCATCGATGCTGACGTACTGCAGGTTCTTGTCGCTGCCACCGGAATAGTCCAGGCGAACCATGAAGGTGCCCGCGCCGGCAGTGGTCCTGAGGATGAAGGATTTGTACTGCTGGATCTGCGCTTCGACGAAGTTAGCGCCGGCCCGCTCACCTTCCTTGCCCTTAACATCGCAACGACCGCTGCTCAGGTAGACATAACCAGGGGGTACCTGAATATCGGCGGTCAGTTCTTCTTTGAAAGCCCGTTGCTGTGTCATGACTCATGCTCCTTATGAGTAGGATTTGCGTACAGCACTGGTGAGTCTACAAGCGCCCGACCAGTCGGCACTGCTGGCGGACAAGCGGAACACGCAAATGAGTGTCGAACGAAAAATCAGACATTCACCCGACAACATGAACTGTTTCAGCCATGAGCAGGGATCTGCAACAGCGGATTTGGCCGGGTGTCGGCAAAGCCGCTGCCATGCACCGCAAGGTCTCTCAGCGCCGTGTATTGATCCGTACGGTCACCGCGCTGAAGAACATGAGCATGGAACCGATATACAGCAAGACAAGATCGACGCCGGGGAACGCGACAATTCCAACACCCCAGGCAACCAGAAAGGCCCCGCCGACAACGCAGCGTTGCCGGGCCGTGAATCGCTCAGTTGCAGCCTTTACCCGGCCCATCAGCGCGCTCCAGTAAATCGACAAAGTCTTGATGATGTTCTCCTTGAAATCGCAATCACCGCCTGGACGATGTTCCTCAGTGCTTGTCTGGCGAAGCGGGCGACCAGGCCCCCATCATGATGACGCTGGCAAAGATTACGATATAGGTCAGGTACTGCCCTGGGTGCACCAAAACACCTACCACCCAGACGCCAGCAAAGCCTCCACCTATCTGGCGTCTGCGCCGGGGCGTCAGCCATTCCAGCAACGCTGCATGCCTTTCACGCAAGCCCATACCACACTCCCTGTCTGGCAAACGGCAAAGTTTATCACCGCGAGCGAACCGCGACACCCTTGCGCCCGGCCCCGATTCTGGGGACGTGTCCCCAGGCGCGGGGATCAGGCACTGGCCTGCAAGAATACGAAAACCGCCACCACATCCACGGCCAGCACGGCGGCCACCACGAAGCTCATGAAATAGAGGTCATCCTGGAACATGTCTGCACTCCCGCCTGGTGGGTTTGCTTGACTCAAGCAACTCCCATTCCAGCCTGCCCGCTTCAGGACCATGTCCATTGGTCAGACGTGGTGGGTCTATCGCGCAAACAGGCGCTTACTGATCACTCACTCCGGCTCTACGCAAGGATGCCAATCGAGGTGTGCCCCGATGAGACGCATCCAGAAAATCATCCAGCAGCGCCGTCGGCAGCTGCATGTGCACCTGCCGCCCAGCGAATTGAAGGCGTTGAGCCGTGACGATGGGCCCGTCACGGCGAAAGCCGCATGGCTGCCGGAGAGGCGCCAGACCACAACAAGTGATGCTAGGCTCCAGCGAACCTGGCCATCCAAGGTAGTGGAAATGAGCTTCGACTGGCACGCAGGACCTATCACCCGCACGACCCTGCTCGACAAGAACTACCGCAACACGCAGAAGGTCCGGCAGTTCCTGCTCGGTGAATGCGGCGCGGCGTTCAAGTTCGATCGGACCTTCATGGCCTGGATCAAGAGCGGAGCACCCTCCACCATGGGGGATGTCGCGGATGAGTGGATGCGTACGCGCAGGTGACCGCCCGCCAGTTGAAACCGAGAATGTGGTCCAGCCTGGCCGGGGCTATCCAATGCGTCTTCAGTTGGTCAAAGGCATGTGCTCACCATCACTGCCGATTACCGTTCCAATGAGAGTCTGAGGCGGTACCGGGAGGAAGTTTTCAGCAAGTCGCAGGGCTTCCTTCGCTCAGTTCGCTGCGGTCCAGACGGCCAGTTCATACCCATCATGATCAGTGAAGTGGAATCGCTTGCCGCCCGGAAACGAAAACACCTCTCGGCTGATCTTTCCGCCCGCAGCCACTACTTTGCCTTGGGCATCAATGAGGTCGTCCGAATACAAGATGACCAGCGGGCCACCGGGCCTGACAGGCTCGCCCGTGGTGAAACCACCAGTGAGCCGGCCGTCGCTGAACTCAGTGTATGTGGGGCCGTAGTCAACGAAGCTCCAACCGAATACTGCGCCGTAAAACTCCTTGCTGCGTTTGATGTCGCTGACGTTGAATTCGATATTGTCGATCTGACAATCTGTTCCTCTGCTGCTCATTGACACCTCCTTGTTAAGAGGTCGAACTCTACCACAGCCAAGCGATAGCCAAGTCATGCATCACATCAGTCGAAAATCACCATTGGAGCCAGCTCTGGATACTCGGTAGCGAGATCGTCTAAGCACTCTTTCAGCAATGCAGCGTCAACAGGCAGGCATCCCACTAACGATCTCCACCCCAGTAACCGCAGCTGACCTGGCATCTCAACCAATCCAGTGACTGCATCCCAAAAGGCATCCCAATTGCAGCCGTACCAATTCGGAAAACCTAGCGCCTCGCTTAGTACAGCATGTAACTCCGCGGTGGAAGCGACTCCATTTAGTTCGACTGTCGCGGCACGTAAACTAGTCATTGCTGAAGCTCAGAGAAACGTTCGATAGCGCCAGAATCCATACATCCATGTAAACAGTCAAATGCCGTCTCTAGAAAAAACGCGCAGAAGGTCATCGGCTTTGATCGCTAGCACCGAAGGGCATTCACCCCTTCCATTTGGGCCGCCCTTACCCTCTCCAACCACTCACTTGAATGGTTCGAAGATGCCCGACGATGAGAGGCAGCGATCTGTCGAGGCGCTGGCGCACTGGATGGATGCTGTGGATGCGATCCGCCCCCGTGTCGTCATACATTTCTCCAGGCATAAAAACCCGCTTTGCGGGCTTGCTTGAAATATGGCGTCAGCCGGATCTATTGGTGAAAAGCTCAACCACGGAAGGATGGACCTGGCTTAGGCTCGGTGGGTGCAACCACTTTCCTGTGATCATCCCAGCACATAACCTGTACATCCTCTACAAACTGGCGAAGGATTTTGGTTTTTTCGTCTTGGGTATCGCCAACGGGATACCCCTTTGCCTTCTCTTCTAGTCGAAATCTATAGCCAACCCCTAACTCACCGAGGATTCCGTCGTACTCTGCAAGAGGCTCTTTGAACTGCTTCGCCGCCATTACGTCGACGGCATCTATGGCTACGAGTTGGCACCATCTGACCTCGGATACCAAATACCTAGGTTTACCATCCTCCATCCACCAAGCAGCTGCATATGGACTTACAAACAAGCTAAACGCAGCGATCGTCGCCGCAATAATCCGCGTAATCATGGCATTTTGATATCTAAAACGAGTAGCTTACCAGTTAGCTATCCACCCATCCACCCTGGACGGAAGGCTGATCTCAGCGATCACGTCCTGTAAACACGGTTGAAACGCGTCTTGCCGCAATAGAAGCGCATGCAAACTCAGAGTTTCAGGCCATGGTTCAATCCTTTGAAGGCTTGCGAAAAAGGCGTGAAGTCTAAGAGCAGACGGCGATCGGACGCCCCCCCTAGTGAAACCATGGGTCTGCAATGGCAGGACATCGACCTCGGGGACCGCACCGCAACAATCCAGCGCATCATCGTTGACCGCCAGCCGCGCCGACCGGACGAACCGGGTGGTGTTGCTGAAAAACCGAGCGCTCAGCGCCTGGCCAACGTGAGGCGGATGGCTTCAAAATCGGCCCACCCTACAAGCCCATTTGTGTTCCAGCTGAGTAAAGGTGGGCTGTGGATCAACGAACCAAGTGTTACAATCCGCCACTGCAAATCAGCGCTCAAGGCGCTGAACATCCGTGAACGCCGGCAGTACGACACCCGCCACACCTACGCAACCCTGTGCCTGATGGCCGGGATGAACCGAAGTGTTCATCGCGAACCAGCTCGGCCATGGCGTCGAGATGTTGCTCTCTACCTACGCGAAATGGATCAGCTCCTCCTCGGACTGGAGGGAGCTGGAGAAGCTGCTGCCCCGAGTCGAATTGGCCCAAGATTGGCCCAAGACTGACGAAAGGGCCTAAATACACCTCTGGAACCCCCGCAGGACAAGCACTTGATTTCTACCGCCAATATCACCATGCGCTATGCGGTGGGGGTTAAGGTGTGCCAGAGCGTTGATTTTGCTGGGTGAAACTCCCCTACTCCCCCCACCGAAACACACAGGTTGGACCGAGAATTGGTCCGAGCGACGCAACTATCCATTATGCCTAAGCGGCATTCCCCGGCGTTCTGCCGACCACGATCCGTTCTGGCTCGTCCATCTCCCACTCCTCTGCAGATTCATACCTCAACAGGCCCATGGCCCAGGCCTCCTCGTGCTCGAGCAGAGCCCAGGTCCTGGCTGCTTCGGACAGCTCCAGCATGTCGGACAGCACGTTGGCATCGACTTCCTTTCGCCGGCTGGCGGCGTAGGCCATTTCATTGAGAACCGCGGCGCGCCCGTCCGGATCGGTGACAAGGGCGGGGCCGTCGTACAGCTCGTCGAGCCACGGCCTCGGAATGCC